>NZ_JACJOD010000022.1 GCF_014695385.1 Trichocoleus sp. FACHB-46
ACCCCACCACGGGTAACCCAGTGCGCCTAGAGATTGAAGCAGGTACAGGCAGTTCCTCTCCCTACAATCTGACTAATGTCAATGGCACCCTCTACTTCAGTGCCACCAACAGCGCCAATGGCTCTGAACTGTGGAAGATTGACCCCGCCACGAGTAACCCAGTACGCCTAGAGATTGAAGCAGGTCCAGGCAGTTCCTATCCCTCCTCTCTAACCAACGTCGATGGCACCCTCTACTTCCGTGCCTACAACAGCACCAATGGCTACGAATTGTGGAAGATTGACTCCAGCACGGGTAGTCCAGTCCTTGTCAGTGATATCTATCCAGGCACATCTAGCTACTATGACTATTACTCTGGTGGCTACTCTCCTAACAGTTCCTATCCCTCCTCTCTAACCAACGTCGATGGCACCCTCTACTTCCGTGCCTACAACAGCACCAATGGCTACGAATTGTGGAAGATTGACTCCAGCACGGGTAGTCCAGTCCTTGTCAGTGATATCTATCCAGGCACATCTAGCTACTATGACTATTACTCTGGTGGCTACTCTCCTAACAGTTCCGATCCCTCCTCTCTAACCAACGTCAATGGCACCCTCTACTTCCGTGCCTACAACAGCACCAATGGCTCTGAACTGTGGAAGATTGACCCCGCCACCGGTAGCCCAGTGCGCCTAGAGATTGAAGTAGGGACAGGCAGTTCCTCTCCTGACAATCTGACTAATGTCAACGGCACACTTTATTTTGTTGCTACTAATAGTAGTAATGGCAGAGAGCTGTGGAAGATTAATCCACAAACAAATTCACCAGAACTCGTTGTTGATTTCAACTCCGGTGTAAGTAGTTCCAACCCAGTTATTCTTGGCTTTGAGAATGACAATTTATATCTCTCCGCAGACAACGGAGCAAATGGCCCAGAGCTATGGGTATTGGATGTCACTAATGACGCTCCTGTTCTTAGCAGTATAAGTAAGTTAGGCAATGAAGATACTCCCATTACTTTCACAATTAGCGACTTTACAACTGCTTTCAGTGATGCTGATGGTGATAGCTTAAGCAAGATTAAAATCACAGCTCTACCTGCTAATGGCATTCTCAAGTTAGGTGAGAACGCTGTTATTCTCAATCAGGAAGTTGCTGTTTCCGCCCTTGACACACTCACCTTTGTTCCTGCTGCCAATTTCAATGGTACTGTCAGCTTTGGCTGGAATGGCTTTGATGGCAAGACTTATGCCACAACCTCCACAACCTTCACCCTGGCGATCGCTAGCATTAATGACGTACCAACTTTAACAAGCACACCCGCAGCCCTACCCAACAGCAAAGAAGACACTGCCTATATCATTAATGTTGCTGATTTGCTGCAAGACTTCAGCGATATGGATGGAGATATCCTTTCTATCGCGGATCTAGCTGCGACCAATGGAGCTTTAATTGATAACAACAATGGTAGCTACACCTTCATCCCTACCGAGAACTTCAACGGCACCATCAACCTCAGCTACAGCGTAGTCGATGGGAATGGTGGCAGTGTTACGGCAACACAATCTATCACGATTGCTCCGGTCAACGATGCTCCAGTCGTAGCCAATGCGATCGCTGACCAAACTGCAAAGGAAGATACTGCCTTTAGCTTTACGATTCCTTCTGATACCTTCACTGATGTCGATGCAGGAAACACCCTCACTTATAGCGCAACATTAGTAGATGGTTCTGCTCTACCACTTTGGCTAACTTTTGATACCACAACTAGAACCTTCAGCGGTACTCCTGAAAATGGTGATGTTGATAGCTTCAGCGTCAAGGTCATTGCAACAGATGGTTCAGGTGCAGCAATAGAGGATATCTTTACCCTTGCGATCTCCAACACTAATGATGCACCCACGTTAGATGCCACTGCCACTAGCATCTCCTACACTGATTCCAGTAATGATGACAGTTTTGATGTATTTGGCGGTGAGCTGACCAGCACTGATCCAGATGTCGGAGATACTGCTACTTATGGCATTACCGAAGGAGATGACAACAACGACGGAACCATCTCGAAAACTGGACTTTACGGCACATTAACGGTCGATAAAGAGACAGGTGCTTACACCTTCACCCCGAATGATGACGCGATCGAAGCTCTCAAAGACAACTCTTCAGAGGCATTCACGTTACTAGTCACAGATGCTTCGGGTGCCACTGCCACTCAAAAACTCACCATCGACCTCGCAGGTGTCAATGATACTGCCAGCATTAGTGGTACGCAAATCGGATCTGTTACTGAAGACATCACTGTTATTGATGGTGCGTTGACTGCCAGTGGTACTTTGAGTGTGAGCGATCGAGATACAGGCGACGCGAAGTTCAGCACCACGGTGACCCCAGTGGGCAGCGTCTTAGGCAGTCTCACTATTACCGAAGCAGGTGCATGGGCTTACAACGTTGACAACAGCGCCGTGCAATCTCTGGGACAAAACGTCACCAAGCTTGAAAAATTCACCGTCACCTCAATCGACAGTACAGCCACCCAAGAGATTACCGTCACCATCACTGGCACCAATGATGCTCCAACAGGTTCGCCAACCGTAACCTTAACTTCTGGAACCGAAGACACCGCCTATACCATCAACAAAGCTGATCTACTAGCAGGTTTCAGCGATGTGGACGGTGATTCCTTCTCAGTCAGCAATCTCACCGCTAATGATGTAGTACTAACGGCAGATAGCAATGGCAATTATGTTTTCACGCCGCCTGCTAACTTCAACGGCTCGGTGACATTGAACTACAACGTAGTCGATGGTAAAGGTGGTTCTAGAGCAGCAACTCAGTCCTTTGCGCTGGCTCCTGTCAATGATGCAGCAGTTCTCTCCTCAGCTAATGTCGCACTGAGCGAGACCAATGCAGTGCTCTCAACCAGCGGCAAGCTAAGCATCAGCGATGTGGACAATACAGCTGAGTTTGTGGCTCAAGCTGATGTGGCTGGTAGCTATGGTCAGTTCTCCATCGACAAGGATGGCACCTGGTCTTACGCCGCTAACGAAGCCTACAACTCTCTCAATGTAGGTGATTCAGTTGCTGACACCTTCACCGTCAAGGCAGTTGATGGCACCGCGACCAGCGTCCAGGTCACCATCAGTGGCACCAACGATGCTCCCACTGCTACTAACGATAACCTCATCACAAGTGAAGACATCCCCTTGGTGATCAGTGCAGCGACCCTCTTAGGAAACGATGTAGATGTAGATTTGGGCGATATGCTCAGCGTTACCACAGTCACACAGCCAAGCCAAGGCGGGTTGGTTGACAATGGCAATGGCACCTACACCTACACCCCCAATGCCAACTACAACGGGGTAGATAGCTTCGCTTACACGATGCGCGATCGCGAGGGTGCAACCAGCACAGCTACCGTGAATCTCACGATTAATGCTGTGAATGATAACCCAGATGCCATCAATGACATCGTCACCGCTCGTCAAAGCACAGCTAAAACCATCCTGGCGGCTGACTTACTCGCTAACGATGCTGACATTGAAGGAGATGCCCTCAACCTAACTCAAGTTCAAAATGCTCAAAACGGTACAGTTGCCCTCGATAGTAACGGCAATGTCGTCTTCACAGCGAATGCCAACGTCGCAACTGCCAGCTTTGAATATACTCTCAGTGATGGTAAGGGCGGAACTGATATCGCATTTGTGAGTGTATTGGTTGGCATGGTTGACGATGGCGGCAACGGCCAAGATACCATGAACGGTACGGCTGGAGATGATGTGCTCAACGGCGGCAATGGTGATGATATCTTACGAGGTTTTGCTGGGGACGATAAGTTGTTGGGTGGCAATGGTATAGATAACTTACAAGGTGGAGAAGGTAAAGACTGGCTGTATGGTGGACGTGGTAATGACCTGCTGAACGGTGGTTTAGGACGTGATACCTTTGTGCTAATTTCCCAAAATGGCACAGACACCATTCAGGACTTCACTGATGGCGAAGACCAAATTGGTTTAGCTGAGGGTCTGACTTTCGGGCAACTAACGGTTAGCTCTAGCAACGGCAATACGCTCATCGCTAAGAACGGTGGAGACGTGCTAGCAATCTTGTCAGGAGTTAACTCTAGTCTGATTACCCAAGCCGACTTCATCAGCGTCGTGTAGCACATAAACTGCGATCGCCTCTCTAGTCTTAGTAAAGGCGATCGCAGTTTAACTATCTCAGGTATCCCTAGCGCATCACCAACCGACGACGTGGGCGACGGCTGATCAGCAGTAGGGCGATCGCAGCTATCGCAAGTATTATTCCTGGTTCTGGAGTACTCTCCATATTTTCTGGGCTGTCATTGTCGCCTACGCGATTGAAGCGGTCTTTATTTAGCTCAGCTTGGCGCAAAGCTTCTCTCTGCTCATCGTTGACCAGTACGATCATAGAGGAATAAGGACTCACGATCTTGAGTTGTTTCGCGATCGCATGAACCGTATCTAGCTGGGCAAGTTCAGGGTTCGCCATGTCTTTGCTTAAAGCCAAAATGAGCTGTCGTGCGGCTAGAGGAGCGAAGGTATCTGGATTTTTGGGAGTAAAACGTGGGGGTTTAGCTTGATTACTCGCAGGCTTATCCTGAGCACTTTCTGAAGGAGAAGTGTCTGGAGATGCAGTTGGAGGTGAAGCTGGCTTTTCAACAAACCAGGCATAGCCATCTGCCACTGTGACAACTTCTGGCCCTAAAGCCGCTTGAGTCGCTTGGCGTTGCAGAGCTGTGGGAAGATCAGAAGCCGTACCCCCACCATTGGCCTGGATAATTTTGAGGATGGTGTCGTCATACGCGATCGGTTGTTCTCCCAAATGCACCATCCATAAAGGAGCAGAGAGAGTCGCGATCGCTTTTTGCTGATTCTTGCCTAGTTCGTAGCTACCACCATCTGTTAGCAACAAGACACCATCATAAGCAGTGTCACCCTGTAGGCGGGAGTATTGTCGCAACATCTGGGTTGGTTGCAAGGTGCCGTAGAAGGCTATTTTGGCTGGATTGAACTGACGAATATCATCAATGCGTTGGGGTTTCGCATTAGCAGCTCCAGTGATATAGAGATCCGCATCATTATTGGCGAGGTTATTGTCAGCAAACCCGTGTTGTTTTAGCCACTCGACTGTCTGATTGAGTTCTTTGGCACGAGCGGACATACTGTAGGAGCTATCTACTACAACAGCAAACCGTTTATTTTGCAAAGATGTGTAGTCTTTGAGAGTGACTGGTTTCACCGAAACCTGATAATTTCCTAGTTCAACTTGATGCGAAAGAGGGATAACTGTGTCGATCGCTGGTAGAAAAGCTGGTAGCCAATCTACTTGATTTAATAAAGGTGACTGCCCATTATAGAGACGTTGGGTTTTGCGGTTCCAAAAGACATTGCGCTTCTCAGTGAGTTGCGGTAAGGCCCAACCTTGAGGTTGTCGCATCACTTTGTAAGTCAGCCACAGATGCATCTCAGTAGGGCGATCGCTGGGTACCTCTGCTCCAGGCAATGGTTTAGGAGGAATAGGAAATGCCCGCAGACGGTATTGCTGCGGCCCTACCTGTTCTAATAATGCTGGATCAACGCGGCGTCTAACTTCTGTGGTGTAAACCTGCTCAGCGGCTCCCCGTGGGGAGACTTGAAACACAAAACGCTGGTCCAGGTTAGCAGTATCTCCCAACCAGATCCCAGTGAGAACGGCTGTCTCTGGCAGTGTAAAGGCATAGCGAATTTCCTGCTGTTGCGGTGTTTCATTTTGGTAAACCTCGTACAGCTCTACCTCAGCCCAGTCCCCCTGCTCGGTAACTTTTAGCTGTTGCGATCGCAGCCAAACATTCTCCTGATCGATCGCCAACAAGCTGGCCTCTGGCGATTGCCGCCAAGGAGCTTCGGCAATTCTGAGAATCGGTCGAATCGTGTCGGCTTCTGCCTTTTCAATCGGAGTATCAAAGAATTGAGCGTAAAGCTTCTCAGCTCTCTCGCGATCGTTGTAAGAGCCTTGATATAAGAATGGTGCGAAGAGACAATTGTTCGCTTCTCGCCAAAACTGAGCGATGGGTTCTGGCAGAAATGTGTCAGTGATGTAGTAGCTGTTCTCTGAATAACCAAGATATCGATAGTCTGCCAAATAAGCATTGAGCAAACCCGCCCGGATCACATCTGATTTAGCTACAAGAGCTTGGCGATCGCGGTCTGTCTCAGGTGGGCTTGATAGTAACTTAAAAGCTTGAATTTGCGGCTGTTGTAGAAAAGAGAGAAATAGCACTAACCAAGCGGTTAACCCTGCGATCGCGATTTGCAGTGCCTTCTTCTGGCCGTACTGTTCTGCAAAAGCTTTGAGGACTCGGTGCCCGGAGCGGATGTAAGAACTACCTAACTCAAAGGGAAAGAGGAGAAACAAAAAGGCGCTGAACCCTAGCAGGATGCCACCTGCCCCTGCCCACCAGTATTCCCAGTTCCAGGATTCCATTAGAGGTTTTACCCATTCAAAGGTGAAAAACCAAAGGACCAATGCAGGAGTTGCAGGAACGCTGTAAGACAATATGACGAGTCCAGCGTAGACGCTCAAGCCAATCAAAAAAGTATGAGCAATCACTTGTATGCTGGCGATCGCTCGATTCCGTCTGGCATAGCCATAGAGTAACTCTAGGTAAAAAGCGACAATGCCAACAACTGCAGTACCGAGAATTAAAGTGCTTGCAGGATTCAGCCGCTGCCAAATAAATAGCCGCAACAGACAGAGTAGCAGGAGCGGCACTTCTACGCCAAAAAATAAGCGCATTAGTTGTAGAGGTTGAGCGCGAAACCTCCGCAACCCTACAGCAGTAGCCATTGTGGAAACAACAATTAAAATCGCCAAAGTCAACAGTGACTCTGTGATCCAAGGATCTGCAAGATTCTCTTCGAGTAGATAAACACCTAGTTGAGGTAAGAGCCCAGCAGAGACAATGAATAAAAATGCAATGTTCCAAACCCAAAAGACGGTATGGAATATAGCATGGAGAAAATTTTTCATGCTCGAACTCCAGCAGCAGTAAATTTGACGAGTTTATGAGCGGTGATCTAACAAGGACGATTTAGCAAAAGAGACCAAGATAGAAGCGAGGTAAAACTTTCAGAACCCTAAAATATTTTTCACGGCATCTAAAACATGGGAGTAAATGTTGCCTTCCAAGTTCCGAAACAGCTCAAAATCTTTGTTGGGTGCGCCGAAGAAGGGCCTTAAAATCCATCCCATTTGGCTACCCACAAAGCCATAGAGCACCAGCCAAAGCTGCAAAATTTTCTGTCGAGTTTTAGTGTCTGTTTGGCTCTCTAGTTCGGTGGGTCGCATTGCCTGATAGAAAGCATTCACGCCAATTAGGCCAGTCACCGCGAAAATCACCACATTGAGGAGCTTAAAGAACTCGTAGTCTATAACCGACAGACGAAAAAAGAGAGTGATGGGGGCAAAGCTACAGAGCAACAAGCTGATCAGTGAAACAGACGACAATAACAAGGCAAAATGTTGAGCAAAGCTGCGGTTGGAGCCAAAAAGGATATTGAAGAAATACAGCGTCGGCAGGCAAATTACCAAAGTAATTAAGTACAACGCAGGTAACTTGATGGCAGAAGCTACAATTTGCAGCCCGCCTGTAAAAGAACCAATCACGGCTCCATAAACTGTAAATAAAATCGAGCTGGCAACCAGCAGGGCAATAATTTTTTGTTCTAGCTTAATTCCCTGATTTACTTCCTCCATAAACCCTGGGCGATCGCGCAAGAGCTGCATCAATATCCCAAAGTAACCCCCAACATGCCCTCCAACCTGACCCCTAGCGTGCCCCATATTTTCTCCCTCTGCGATTTGCTGTAGCCAGCAGTTCACTTTTCTCTCAGGCGATCGCAAACAAATTTTGGGAGTTACACTCAGGCTTTACTGAAACTTTATATTGGCGAATGAAACGAAATGGTTTATCAATAAGAAGCCATGAAGTAGTGCCATTCAGTGGTGCATGTAGAGATCATTGAGCAGCCATGAGTGAACGGGACGAACAACTGAGGCAACTAGTTGCGGCAGTCTGCCAAGCGACTCCTCAAACTTGGCAATGGCAACAAGCCATGACGCTTTTGCTGACCCAAGTGCTGGCTCTGCCCGGTTTGGCGCGCTCTAGTCATCCCAACTATGCCGATGTCCTCAACGAAACGCTGAGCGAGTTGGGCGATCGCCTCTGTAGCGAGTTTCAGCCCCAACCGAATTTGTCTTTTGAAACGAGTCTAGTCGCCTGGATCAATAAAAAACTCCGCTTAAAATATCGAGTCCAAGAACTCCACAGTCCTACTCAGCCAACTCCGTTACCTTTAGAAGTAGACCTGCCCGCCACGGCTGCTTGCACTATCTGGGAACTAGATGCCGAGATTGAACAAAAACAGCAACAGCGCCGAGCTATGCGGGTGGGTCAGCAGTTGCAGCAATATGTCGAGCAAGACCCTGAAGCTAAATTGCGGCAATGCCATCCCGGCGCTTATCCTCAAGCTCATGCTCAATTCCTGACTCAACGCTTACTGTTGAAGTCGCCGCCAGACAAATTAACGGCGATCGCCCGTGAGCTAGAAGTGCCTTACCAAGCGCTTTACTGGCATTGGAAACAGAAAGTTTTACCTTTGTTGCAAGAAATCGCCCAAAATTTCGGCTACCAACCCGATAAATAGGTATGAACAGCACTCACACTCCACTCCTCACCGTTCCTCTCAGCCGCGATGCCCATGCTTGGGCGCGGAAATTCGCCGCTGAGCAAATCAATCCGCATCATGGCAAGCGGGTTTATCTCAATACTTTGGCGGTCTACGCCGTTCACACCTATCTCCGCTGGATTCGCATTGCCACAGATCTCAGTCAAGGAGACAGTTGGCAGCTTCATTTGCAAGCAGTACTAGATGTGGCTGATCTAGTGATTCCCGACTTGGGAAAGCTAGAGTGCCGCCCCATTCTACCTGAAGCCACTGTTTGCCACTTACCACCAGAAACATTAGACCAGCGCATTGGTTACGTTGGCGTGCAATTTCAGACGCAGCTCGATGCTGTGCGATTGGTGGGTTTTGTTCCGGCGATCGCCCCCTCACCTTCTCCTCCCACCCAACTGCCTCTCACCGAGTTCCAAGCTCTCGCTAACTTAGTAGCCCACTTGCATCACCTTCAAAGCATCCAAGCAACTTCTGCCCCAGAACCACACATTGCGGCTCCAACTGTACCCGTGAATTTAGGTCGATGGCTACAGAACACTTTTGAGGTAGGCTGGCAAACTTGGGAAGATTTGTTTGGCGGCGATCTACGCCCAGCTTTTAACTTTAGAGGCGATCGCTCTTCACCCGCTATTGCCTCTTCTGAAGCTAGCTTGGAGCCATTAACAGGTATACGACGAGGAAAGTTAATTGAGTTAGGAGGGCAACCCACTGCTCATGTAGCCGCCCTAGTTGTGGGAGTCACTCCTTTAGCAGATACTTCTGAGATTAAACATGAAGTGCTCTTGCGAGTTCATCCGACTCGCGAGCAACGGTTTCTCCCGCCAAATCTGCAACTCATCGTGTTGGATGCAGCAAATCAACCAGTTTTGGATGCTAGCGGTACTCCCTTAGCGGTGCATAGTCACCAAACCGATAACTTCATTCAGTTGTTACTCAGAGGTAAGACAGGCGAACAATTCCATGTCAGATTAGTCCTAGGAGATGTCAGCGTCACCGAAAAGTTTGTGATTTGAATGGCGATGGGGAAGCTAGTTATCTTCAAGCTGGGTGCAGGTGATTTTGAGCGGGGCTTTCCAGTAACGTTGCAGATTGGTGCGGAAGGCGATCGCCCTAGTACAGAGATTACTGGATTTCTCCCGCCCAACCCCACCATCTTGGAAGACTACCAGCGCTGGCAAACGGCTTATATCGCTTTGGGATGGCAATTCAACTTACGGATTGAAGCTCCCTCAGGGCAAGTGAACCGAGTCTCCTTCACCACACTCTGTCAAGATGCCGCCCAAGCTTTAAGTGCTAATCTCAATCATTGGCTCAGTGCTGACTTGTTTCGTCCTGTCCGTGAGAAGCTGCTGGAAAAACTGTCGCCTGCTGACCTGATTCGGCTGATTTTGCAGGTTGAAGATCTGCACTTGCGCCGCTTGCCTTGGCATCGGTGGGATTTTTTTGAGCGCTATCCTCAAGCAGAACTCGCGCTCAGTGCGCCTGGATACGAACGATTAGACCGACCTGCGATCGCCCGAGACAAGATCCGGATTTTGGCAGTGTTGGGCAATCGGACAGGAATCGACACAGAAGCCGATCGCCAACTCCTGGCCCAACTTGCCCCCACGGCTGAAGTTGTCTTTTTGGTAGAACCTAACCGCCGGGAACTCAATCAACAACTCTGGGATTCCCAGGGCTGGGATATCCTCTTTTTTGCAGGACATAGTGCCAGTCAGTCGGATGGAGCCACAGGCCAAATCGCGATCAACCCTCAGCAACGTTTGGGGTTAGGAGACTTGAAACACGCCCTCCAGCAGGCGATCGCGCAGGGACTTCAATTAGCCATTTTCAACTCTTGTGATGGTTTGGGGTTAGCCCACGATCTACAGGCTTTGCATATCCCACAGATGATTGTGATGCGAGAGCCTGTGCCTGATTTGGTGGCTCAGGAGTTCTTGAAAGCCTTTCTCACGAGTTTTACTCAAGGGGCACCGCTCTATCTGGCAGTGCGACAAGCGAGAGAACAGTTGCAAGGATTAGAAGATGAGTTTCCTTGCGCTAGTTGGCTCCCCGTTATTTGCCAAAATCCTGCCGAACTACCAATGGTTTGGCAGCCCAAAACCCAATCGGTAGATCAGCGGGTTCAGTCAGTTCCTTTAGCCCAAATCCCACCTTGTCCTTATCGCGGCTTAGCAGCCTTTCAAGAGTCGGATACGCCGTTTTTCTTTGGGCGAGAAGCCTTTACCAACAAACTGCTGCGTCTAGCACCCACTCAACCTTTAATCGCGATCGTTGGGCCTTCTGGCAGCGGTAAATCTTCGGTGGTGGCAGCAGGGCTAATTCCTCGGTTGCGGGCGGAGGGAGATTGGTTGATTTGCAGCTTACGTCCTAGCCAACGGCCTTTTTTACGCTTAGCGGAGCAGTTCGTGACGCTGCTAGAGCCAGGTCGGAGTGAGACAGAACAACTGCTCGCCGCCAATCAACTGACTGCTGCCCTGCAACAAGGAACTGTAACTCTGCCCGATGTGATGGAGCAAATCCTTTACAAATCCCCCGCTGCCAGTCGATTACTGCTGTTGGTGGATCAATTTGAGGAACTCTACACCCTCTGCCAACTGGATACAGAACGACAGCAGTTTCTCGATCAGCTCTTGGCTTTGCTGCCATCTGGGGCCGCCTGTACGTTGGTCTTGACGCTACGAGCAGACTTCCTCGAATCAGCCCTAGCCTACCGACCTTTTGCTGATGCTTTGAGTCAGTTCGCTCCAGAACTGATCGGCCCTATGAGTGCTGCCGACTTGGAAGCTGCGATCGCCCAGCCTGCCACCTTAATGAAAGTCAAAATTGCAGATGGTCTCACCATTCGGATTTTAGAGAGCATCAGTCAAGCTCCCGGAAACCTGCCACTTCTAGAGTTTGCACTGACTCTACTGTGGGAGCGGCAACAACGAGGTGAGTTAACTCATGCTGCCTATGATGCGATCGGGGGAGTCAATCAAGCACTGGCCGTTTATGCGGAGCAGGTTTATGCAAAGTTGGCTACGGCTGAGCAAAAACAGGTGCAGCGTTTGTTGACGCAGTTGGTACGGCCTGGAGAAGGTGGTGTCGATATCCGCCGCTTAGCCACTCGCCGTGAGATTGGCGAAACTAACTGGCCCTTGGTCAGACGCTTGGCTGATGCTCGATTGGTGGTGACGAATCGCAGTGCCGATGGCATAGAAACCGCAGAAGTGGTACATGAAGCCTTGATTCGGGAGTGGCAGCGGTTGCGCCAGTGGATGGAAGAGGTGCGGACGTTTCGGTTGTGGCAGGAGCGACTGCGATCGCTGATTCGGCAATGGCAAGTGAGCGATCGCGATGATGGAGCCTTGCTGCGGGGTGCCCCTTTACTGGAAGCCCAATTCTGGTTGCAAGAGCAGTCGGCAGATCTAAGTTCAGAGGAGCAAGACTTTATTCAGCGCAGTTTAGCTTACCAGCGGCAGGAACAGTCCGAGCGTTATCGCAGCCGACGACGGGTGATTTTGGGTCTCAGTTTGGGTTTGCTTGGGTCGCTGGGATTGGGAGCGATCGCAGCTTGGCAATGGGAAAGGGCAGAAACCCAAACCCACAATGCTCAGCTCAGTGCTCAAAGCTTTTCCTCGGAAGCCCTGCTGGCCTCTGACAAAGCTTTCGATGCCTTGTTAGAAGCTCTTCGAGCTGGTAATCAACTCCAACATGCGTCAGGCGTAACACCCACCACGCGCATACGAGTTGCCTCGACCCTCCTCCAAGCGCTCTACACAGTGCAAGAGCGCCAACGACTGGAACAACACCGAGACTCGGTTACTAGTGTCAGCTTTAGCCCCAACGGTCAAACCCTAGCCTCAGCCAGTGCAGACCGAACCATTTTGTTGTGGCGGTTGGATGGCACCTTGCAAAAAACGATCTCCGGTCATGGCGATCGCGTTACGGCAGTGCAGTTTAGCCCCGATGGAAAACTCATCGCATCGAGCAGTGCTGACCAAACGGTGCGATTGTGGCAAGCCGATGGCAAGCCGTTACAAGTTATGCGTGGCCATGCCGCAGGAGTAACCAGTGTCAGTTTTAGCCCCGATAGCAAGACCCTCGCCTCAGCTACTAGCGACGGCACGATCAAACTGTGGCAACGCAATGGTACGCCCTTAAAAACTTGGACTGCTCAGGGAGATAGCATTCAGTCCCTGAGCTTTAGTCCCCAGGGTCAGATACTAGCCTCCGCCCACGGTGACGGCAGCATCAAAGTCTGGCGACTCAATGGCACCCTGCAACAAACCCTTAAAGGACATAAGGGCACAGTGAACATGGTGCGCTTCAGCCCCAATGGCCAACTGCTGGCTTCAGCTAGTAATGACCAAAAGATTCGCCTATGGGATGTGGATGGAGCAATGCTTCAGGTTTTGTCAGGGCACCGCGCCGCCGTAACAGCCATCAGTTTTAGCTCGGATGGGAAAAGGTTAGCTTCTGTGGGCGGCGATCGCACCGTCAAACTCTGGAATCTCAAGGGCAAGCTGCTCCAAACTTTACCGGGTCATAGCTCACGGATTGAAACGGTCAGCTTTAGTCCGGATGGGCAACTACTCGCTTCTGGGAGTGGCGATCGCACCGTTAAACTCTGGCAACTCCAGCGCCGCGCTTCACAGACTATTGGCGATCGCAGCAATATCACCAGTCTGAGTCCCAGCAGTCGCCCGATTGCAGCAGGTAGCCGAGATGGTCTGATCCAACTTTGGCAGCCAAATGGTAAGCTCCTGCATCAATGGCAAGGGCACGCAGCTCCGGTTTACAGTATTCGCTTTAGCCCCAATGCCAAAACTCTGGCTTCGGCTAGCGGTGATGGCACGGTGAAGCTTTGGCGACAGGATGGCACTTTGCTGACCACCATAACAGGGCATAACGCTGCGGTTTACGATGTCAGCTTCGGCCCCGATGGGCAAACATTAGCGTCTGCCAGCTTCGACCACACCGTGCGTCTATGGAACTCGGCAGGAAAACTCTTGCACATTCTATGGGGTCATCAAGATTTAGCTCTGACTGTTCGCTTTAGTCCGGATGGGCAAATTTTAGCTTCTGCGGGCAAAGACAGCACGATTCGGCTATGGCGGAAAGATGGCTCGCCTTTGAAAACCCTAGAAGGCCATAATTCCAGCGTTCTAGCAATTAGCTTTAGCCCGAATGGTCAAATGCTAGCTTCTGCCAGTGCCGACAATCTGATCAAGCTATGGAGTATCGATGGTAGATTGCTCAGCATTTTACGGGGCCATAGTAATACTGTCACCAGCATCGGCTTCAGTGCCGATGGCCAAACCTTAGTATCTGGAAGTGCTGATAACACTGTGAAACTGTGGAGCTTGGATGGCACGCTGCTGAAGACGCTTCAGGGATATAACGGAAGTGTCTTCGGAGCAACATTTGGCCTGGATAATCAACAAATTCTTTCCGTGAGTAATGGAAAAGTGGTGTTATGGAGCCTAGAACTAGACTGGCTGATGCAACAAGGATGTGATTGGGTTAGTGATTATCTACGCAGTAACTCGACAGTACATGCTCGCGATCGCCAGTTATGTCCAGGTTCATCGCCGCCTGCCATCGGGCAACTCAAGTCAGAAATCAAAAAAGCTATCTTTTGGCGACGTTCAGGCCAATGATACCAAAGAGGATCAGAAGTATACAGGCCAGCTTGAAATTGCTCAGGCTCTCACCAAACAAAGCTGCTCCCAAGATCGTCGTGCCCACAATGCCAATTGCCGACCAAATGGCGTAGGCTACACTCACTTCTATTCCTTTGAGAGAGAATCCAAAACAGATAAAAGCGGCTGGATAGCCAATCACAGAACCCAATAGATATTTGGAATTAACGAAACCATTGGTTTTCTTTAAGCACAGAGTTGCTATCAACTCGCAAAGAATGGCAGACGCAAGAAACACCCAGCTTTGATCCATTGGAGGCAAACACTTTAGAACCTTTCCCTATTAAGCTACTAGAATCCTTGCGCTCCATCACGATATTGTCATCCCGATACATTCACTCGCTCAGCCATAATTTCTTGAATTAATTGGGCATAAGTTTCTGAGGGGCGATCGCCGAGGTGGTCTTCTAGCAAGCGATCGCTGCCGTGAGCAAAGTCAATGGTAAACAAACCAAAACGTGGAGTATAAGAACCCCACTCATAGTTGTCAGTGAGTGACCAATGCATGTAGCCAATCATGGGCACAGACTCCTGCAATAGCCGCTGCACCTGCTGGAGATGGGCTTTAAGAAACTCACTACGACGAAGTTGATCGGCCCGATGGGTGGCTACACTGTTATCTGGCTTCCGCCGCAGCGCCATACCATTTTCAGCGATCATCATAGGAAGATTACGGAGATCTTCGGAATAGTATTTACAGAAGAAATGTAGACCTTCGGGTAAACTGCGCCAATCCCACCACTTGCTGGTAATGCCACTCATCAGCCAAGCCCGGAAGCCCTTAGTTTTAAACTCGAAATCTGAGAAGGCGGGGAGACGGAAAATATGAGCAATAAACGGATCGTAGTAATCGATCGCTAGATAGTCAATGACCTGAGGCCGAGGTGAAAGCTCTAGCTCCTGCAAAAATAAGTCAAGCTGCTCAAGGTTGAATAAGCGGTAGCCTAAACGATTCACACTCCAATGGGTAAAGCGCCCCAGTTGATAAGGCAAATTATGTCGAAAGGGCAGTTTTGCTTCTAGCAGCGCTGTTTCTAACTGATCCGCTTTGTCATGAATATACTCTTTAATATCTCTTGGCTTAACATCATGTTGGCGTAAATCTAGTAGATCCCAAATTACTTTCTCTGACCAATAAAGATCGCTACAGTAAGTATTGAGAGAGACTCGTGGCGTGGTCCACCCAGAGGCAACATAGATGTCATGGATACAGTTGTAAGCTCGAACATGAGCGGCCAACATGTGATTGTAAGCCTCTAGGACGATACTCGAACCCATTGCCGCATCCGAGGGAAACTGCCGACTCAAATAGGTATTGGAAACTAAAATATTCGGTTCATTGATGGTGATGTACCAATGGATCGGCGGCAGTTGATGATGATCCACTAGGCGGCGATTAATATGTGTAACTGCCACCCGGACATATTCCACAAAATAATCAACAGTCGCTTCAGTTAGCCAGGCATCTATCCCTAACCACGCAGGATGAGTGAAATGATGTAAGGTAACGACTGGCTCTAAGCCATATCGACGACAAGCCGCGACGCGATCGCTATAGGCATCTAGGGCACTGTAGTCAAAAGCTGGAAGAGAACTGGGGTGGCGATCGCTAGAAGGTTGAATTCGGGCCCACTCTAAGCCTAAGCGAAATGAGTTTAAGCCAATGGTTTGGCAACGCTGAAAATCTTCTTCATAGCGATGCCAAAATTCAGTCGCCCCTACCGTCGGCATCACGCTGCCTTTCGACTCACTCCAACACCAGTTGTTCTGGGGTTGTCCAGGACCGTTATATCCCCCTTCGCTTTGGTAACCGGAGGTGGCAACTCCCCACAAGAATGATTCACGTGACATCGTTGAGTTGTTCTGCATAGGGTTCTAGATTCGAATCTTTAGAAACGTAGTGAGATTGCCAATTGTGGAGAACATATTCAGCAATATTCAGAGCAGCCGCAGGCTGACCAATTTCCAAAGCTGCCTGCCGCATCTCTGCTAGGCGCTCTGGATGCTGTAGCAGATATTGAACTGCTGGAGTGACCATTTCTAAAAGTCGCAGTTGCACCCCTGCGCCCGCCGATGCAATTACGTCAGCATTTTGCTCCTCTTGACCGGGAATTGGATCAACAATCACCATCGGTGTACCCCGCGCCAAGATCTCGCTGGTAATCAGTCCCCCTGCTTTCGTAATCGTCAAGTCGCTGGCTACGATCAAATCATCCACATGATCAATCATGCCCAGCCGACGCAGTTTAGTTGTATCGTTGTCCGCCAAATCGGACACTGCTTCTAACAAATCACCATTACGTCCAGCGACCAACACTACCATGCTCGCCCCGGAGTACTCCACTAGACTAGAAACCATTGTCCGGACTCGCCTGGGGTTTAGGCCACCTCCAAAAAGTGTAATGATCGAGCCATCAAGAGGTAGATCATGCTGCGCTCGCACCGCGACTTTAGTCTTAGGCTTCGTACTCTCTAGGTGAATTGGAATCCCCGTTACATGCAGCAATTGCGGATTTACCCCCCGCTGCACTAAAAAATTCGCACTTAAATCATTCGGCAGGAAGTAGCCATTCACGCCATAGTTAATCCAAGTGCTGTGGGCGATCGTGTCAGTCACAACCACATATTGTGGTTTGGAGACTTCATCTTCCTGGTCTAGGAGTTGTAACAAGCGGCTGGGAATCTGCTGCACACAGACCACCACATCAGGATCGGCTTTCTTGATAAACTGCCCTAACTTGCGAAAGAAGGGACGTTCCAACCGAGCCCAAGTGAGATTACTGTCAATAGCGCGTTCCAGGTCATCTACGTCACTGCCTTCATAAAACGCCTTGTAGAGCAATGGCACTTTTTCGCTTAGTTGCTCATAAAGTTGAGTAATGGCGTTGCGGTAAACTGAACTGGCATAGGTAAGGGCGTCTTCACTGAGCACTTCTACATCAGGAAAGCGAGCGAATGCGTCCTTCAAGGCTCTGGCAGCGCTGACATGCCCTGATCCTAAAGAAGAGTACAGAATTAAAATTCGTGTCATGGGGACTCATTTAAGAAAGAGTTGCCTGATGCATCCATAGTTAAACATCATCGTGAGCCAATTGACAGCGTCCTTGAGTCTGGCATTCTAGTCGCTGCTGGCGTTCTGCCGCGATCGCTGCTAAATGGGGTCGTCCCGTCAGCGCCAGTCGCCGATCTGCCCAAAAGTCATACAGGCGATCCACAATGGGTCCAATTACAGGCCATTTTGTGGCGGCGTAGATCCAGCCCATCCCCAGAATTTCATAAACTCGGCGAAACACTTCCACATTCTTGATCACGGTGCCATCGGCTAGCACGGCATGAATGCGTCCCATAGCCGCTGCAAAATCTACTCCACCATTGGCTTGGGGCTCGTAGTCATCCTTGGCAATGTCTACACATGCGACTAATCCTCGGCCTGCATCGCGCTTAGCCAAGAAATTAACTTCCCGCAAGCACAACGGGCATTCACCGTCATACAGCAACTTAATTTTCCAGGAGGGGACAGCGGCTACGGTTTTAACTCCGGATAGCGGCAGTTGAGTAGACGAGGCATCTTCGTAGGCATTTAAGGGCATAGCAGTTCTAGGGTGATGAGTGCTCAAGTAAGAGGAGTATTAGCTTACTTAGTATTTTAAGAAAATTAACAATTAAAAGGCGTAGCAGATTACCGTCCGATACGGCTAATTATTTGCCTGCTGTAACAGGCTTCTAACTTAGATAACAACAACTAAAGAATTGTCTTTCTCCCCAGATGACCCCAGCCCAATGTTTTTATACTGAAGCGATTCCCATCGTTTCGAGTTAAACGAGGAGGCTCCGAAATGGTTCACACTTACGAAGTATGGGTTGATATCAAAGAGTGTGCTGAGCAGCTATGCACGACCTTTAACCACGGCACAACCCGATACGAAATCGATGCTGAGTCTATGCAAAAAGCGGGTGGTATCGCCTGCGATCAGGCTAGAAGTGACTACCCACGAGGTACTGAGTACGACGCAAGAGTTACCAGGCTGCTGAGATAGACACGCGTCACATGGCAACAATGACTGTAGGGGCGGGTTTTGCACCTGCCCCCTGAATGCATCAGGGCAACACAAGATGAGGGCAACTACAAGGCTCGCCCCTACGGCTTAATTCCTTTGAAGCGCTCTTGAGCGGATTTGAAAGCTTCTTGCATCACCGTCTGAATTTTTTGGGGATCAGGCTTTTTGCCACCCATTAAGTCGCCGAAATAAACACAAGCTCCTTCACCCAAAGCCCAGGTATAAGCTGCTGCCCAAGATGCAGCGATCACACTGCCGAAGCCAGGAATAAACTTGACCAGTTCTCGTCCGATCGCCTGCGCTACAAAACCACCTGCGATCGCACTGACGACACCACCTGCTTGAGATGGGGTAAGGGTTTGGCCGTAAAGTTTACCCAGTAAACCCACTAGCGACACCTGCAAAGCGGTGAGGACAGGCATGGTAGCAAACGGTAATGGTACAGCGGCGAGAGTCGCAGCACTGATGGAGAAGGCCAATAGATAGCGGCGGCTGACATCTCGGTAAAGATTACCAATTTTCTCACCAGCACCTTGCTCTAGCAGTTGATGAATTGCTTGCGCTTCTGCTTCTGGCAGTAAATCAGCTAAGGCATCACGGAAGGCTTCTAACCCATAAAAGACTGGATGATAGTCATCTTCTTCGAGTGTGAAGTCGATTAAGACAGCGCGATCGCATAACTCCCCAAAAGCGTTCTGCAAAGCGCTAAAGGCGCGGTTTACTTCTGTATAGTCAGGGGGATACGCCGGATGATCACCGGTGCCAGAGGGATACAGCTCATGTAAGCAAGTCACTGCCAGCAGGCAGGGGATTTCGGGATAACGTTGTCGCAGTTGCTGAGCAATCTGACGCAACGTATCGGTAGCAAAGTCATTAATTTTGACCGTGAGAATTAACACTCTGGCACATTGGGTTTGTTGCTGTAGATCCCCAATGAGTTCCTGAATGACTAGCTGCGTCTCCCGATTCACGTCACCTAGCCCAACCGTATCGGTAAAAATCAGCAACGGTAAATCGTTGGAAGGGTAGGCATAGCGCTCCGTATGCTGGGTGTGAGGCCGAAAACCCTGGCCTACGATCTCCGATGAAACTCCTGTCAAGCCTCGGACAATGGAGCTCTTGCCAGATTGGGGTTTGCCAATCAGCAGCGCTTCCGTGGTAGGCAACTCGGCCCGCACTTTCTCTAAAATTTCGGCAACCTGCTCTTCGCTGACGTTGAACCAGCCTGATGTCAGTTGCGTGACTTGCTCCATTGGCAAGAGTTTGGTGAGGCGAGTTGTAGCATTGCTCCAAACCCCCGAAATACGCTGCTTCCAAGCTTCTTTGCCCGCTTCAGGGGTCATGCCTGGAGTTGGTGGATGAGCGGATTGAGAATCTGCGTCAGGGGGTTGGGTCATGGCATCAACACAGCAACGAGGGGCAACTTGACTGAAGTGGGAGAGAGCTTCAGGGAGTAGATTCTTAAGATTGTTAAACTTAGGAGCTACTTATAGCCATTTTAGCGAAGTCCGCGCCAAGCCCTGTAGACCAAGGATTGAGTTCAAGGATTGAGTGGCAATAGCGGCGATCGCGCGATCGCTTAAGCTATCAGAACAGGGTTGAGGCAGAGATATGGTGGAACTGTCCCCTTGAGTTGATCTTCAATGAAATTATGAAACTCAAAGTTATTCGCAATACTACTTTTAAGCAATCCACGGATGATTCTGCCAAGTTGCCTGAATCAGACAAAGTCCAGGTCGAAGCAGGGAAAGTATTTGAGGTTCATTCGTGGAAAGCAGTAGGCAAGAATCATCTCAAGGTGGCACTCCTCAAAGATGTTCTAGGAACACCACCCCAAAATACTTGGTATGTTTATACACCCCATACTCAACTAATCAATAATCAAAATAAAGTGACGACAGCCGCTCCCCCAGGGCCGAAGATTTCACTGCCGCTCCCGACTCGCCGTCTACCAGAACGCAAAACGCTGAATATTCCCCACAAAAGCCAGTTAGATAATGCCTTAAATCCTACTGGCGCTTGTAATGTCACCTCCTACGCGATGGTAATGGCATACCTCCAAATTAAGGGACGCACCGGGGTGGGACAGCTAGAGGATGAACTGTATCGCTATATGGAGCGCAATGGTTTGTCCCGTTGGGAACCGCTGGATTTAGCAAAAATGGGTCGAGCTTATGGGTTAAAGGTAGATTTCACGACTCAAGCGCGGCTGTCGGATATCCGTAAAGCGATCGCAGAAGGGAGACCCTGTATTATTCATGGCTACTTCACGAGCTTCGGTCACATTATGGTGGTTCGTGGTTATGACGCCAACGGTTTCTATGTCAACGATCCTTATGGGGAGTGGTTTGCATCAGGCTACAGAAACGATTTATCTGGGGAAAATCTCCATTATTCTAATCAGTTGATCCAAAGCAAGTGTTCACCAGAAGGCCCCAACTTTATTTGGCTCCATCGTCTTGCGAAAGCTTGAGGCATTCTGCAACATACACAAAAACTAAAAAAGCGATCGCCTGTGCTTAAATCAGGCGATCGCGTGAAGTTAGTTGAGTGTTTCGGTCAAGCGCTGGTTAGGGTGAAAGCATTTAGGCAGATTGGAGAGCTAAAGTGGGGTAATCGATATAGCCCCGCTCATCTCCTCCGTAGAAAGTAGAGCGATCGGCAGGATTGAGCGGAGCATTGAGAGCAAAGCGTTCTGGTAGATCTGGATTGGCAATAAAGTGTCTGCCATAAGCGACCAAATCTGCTTCTCCGTTGGCTAATGCCGCATTGCCAGTCTCGCGATCGTAGCCCCCCGCAGCAATCAGCGTGCCTTTGAAGATCGAGCGGAAGTAGCCTGTGGTCAAGCGAGATGCGGGTGTGTCAGCGGTAAAGTTTTCATCAGCTCTGGGTTCCACAATATGTAGATAAGCCAAATTGAACTGGTTTAACGCTTGAGCTGCATAGGTAAACGTTGCCACAGGATCAGAGTCAGACATGCTGTTGAAGGAACCGCTGGGAGAGAGACGAACTCCAACGCGATTCCCGTTCCGGGAGGCTTCGCCAACGCCGCCCCACACACTAGTCACTGCTGCTGTGACTTCCAACAAGAACCTAGCTCGGTTTTCAATCGAACCACCATATTCGTCTGTGCGGTGGTTGGTGCCATCCCGCAAAAACTGATCGATCAGATAGCCGTTGGCCGCGTGGATTTCTACCCCATCAAACCCAGCTTCTAGAGCATTTTGTGCTCCTTGGCGATATTGCTCTACGATCCCAGGAATCTCATGAGTTTCTAGAGCGCGAGGCGTGATAAAGGGCTGCATCCCTTCGTAGGTAGAAGCTTGTCCTGTAGGAGCGATCGCGGAAGGAGCTACAGGCAACGCCCCATCAGGTTGCAAAGAAGGATGGGAGATTCGTCCCACGTGCCAAAGTTGCAGAAAGATCCGACCTCCCTTGGCATGCACAGCATCGGTGATGAGCCGCCATCCTGCCACCTGTTCTGGTGAGTAAATCCCAGGAGTACTGGGATATCCCAAACCCTGCGGTGACACTTGGCTGGCTTCACTGATGATCAAACCTGCCGAAGCTCGCTGAGCGTAATAAGTCGCGATTAAGTCTCCAGGTACATATCCTGCACTCGCCCGATTGCGAGTTAGCGGAGCCATCACTAAGCGATTCGGCAATTCGTAAGGACCGAGCTTTACCGGAGAGAGCAGATCAACATTGGCACTCATGAACAAAATCTCCCTGAGATTCCTGAAAATCAACGAAGTTAGGCAGCGGAATGAGAAGCACGATCGCGGCGTAGCAAGGCGTTGAGCTTATCTGCTAAGACTTGCATCCGCACCACTCCACTCACTTGGTCAACGGCATGACCATCTTGGAAGAAAATGAGAGTAGGGATAGCGCTGATGTTGTATTTCGTGGCAAGTTGCTCGTAGTCGTCCACATTGAGCTTGGCCACTTTTGCTTGCCCTTCAAACTCTGCGGCTAATTCTTCCACAATGGGGCTGAGCATTCGGCAAGGCCCACACCAAGGAGCCCAAAAATCTACTAACACGGGCATGGAGCTAGCCAGCACTTCGCTGTCAAAGTTTTCGTCGGTCAGCTTGATGGATTGATAATGATCTGACATGGCGTTACGCCTCCAGTTGGTTGCTGTAGTCAAGTAGTTAAACAACCGTTTAACTAAATAGTAGACAACCTATTCTCAATCGTCAAGTACTTGTTTAAGTATTTAAGTAAAAGCTTTTACGCCTTAAGATAGAAGTAGAATCATTAGCCATAAAAAGGGGTTCTACCCTTGCGATCGCCCCATGCTCGACTCCAACCTTGATTCATCTCGCAGCTCTGCCCCGCTCCTAAAACTAGACTCAGAACAACGGGCTAAGATCTTTGCAGCTCTTGGCGATCCCACCCGTCTACGAATTGTGGATCTGTTAGCCCAGGCCGTAGAAATGAGCGGCTCCGAACTCGCCAACCATCTAGAAATTAGCCTGGCCTTATTCTGCCATCACTCCAAAACTTTGGTTGACTGCGGCCTAGTCCAAGTCAGAAAGGAAGGACAAACCAAATACAGCTCGCTTAATCGCTGTCTACTCGCCCACTGTTTAGCCAGCATCAAAGGGCTGCCTAACGCCAATAGTTCTAATTAAATCTAATTAAAGGATTTCTTAGCGCAATTTTTAATTGGCTGAACCACAGTATTTCCGTAGCAGCAAGTTTTGTGCCTACGCACCCAAGCTGTCAAAGCAATCTTATTTAGCTCGCTTCAGAGAAAATCTCCAGAAGCGGCAAGACGGCCTAGAATGCTTAAGGAAGCTTAGAAGATGCATGAATGGAGACGACACGCACGTTTGCGATTCTTGCTCCTGTCCCAGAAATTCACCTGCTTTCGGGACTAGAAGCGATCGCTGCTCAACTCAACTTAGATGAAGTCACAAACGAAGGGTTGCCCAAGGTGGCTTTTGGTAGTATGGCCTTTGAAGTCATTCGGAAAGCGGATGAGCTTCGCAAAGAACGCGCGGTCGAAGTGTTAATTTACGCTTCTGAGGCTCAAGGAGATCAGCCATTAAATCCCGAAGTTTGGTGGCGCGCCCGTTACATTGGGCATGTACCTTCTCGCAATGGCCGTTACCCAGGCAAATCGATGTTTCGTCCTCAATCTACTGCTGGAGCGAGACCGACTTGGGCGATTTACTGGGAAGTGCAAGAATTAGAGAAACTGAAAGCCCCCATCGCGATCGCCTCTTTGCAGGGGTTGGGTCAAAAGGCACCTCTGAAAGGGCGCTTTGTCCCTGAAGATCCTGTCTTAATTGAGTATCCTTTTGCTGCTTTTGTCGCTATCTCTCGTCAAGCTGCTGCCGATCGCAAGTAGAAGCAAGCGATCGCTTTTAGCGAATGGTAACCCTAGGCTTAGGTAGCCATTCGCTAGACTTTGGATATAACTACATCCTCAATTTCACCCGCTGTCATCCGCTGGTCAGACGGCTGATAAATGCTCCCACGCCTCCCGCGTTAGTTGCCATTCAGTTTGGCTCCATCCCCGTGCAGTCATCCAACTAGGGCTAGGACGTGAGCCAACTTCGACAAACCCATACCGTTGAGCTAAACGGGTGACTCGCAAGTTTGCACTCACAGAAACACCCCGGATCTCTTTTAATCCCAAATCACGGAAGCCAAACTGAATCAAGGCTTGAGCGATCTCGATTGCGTAGGCATAACGTCCCCAAAACTGGGGAGCTAACTCAATCCCTAGTTCTGCTTGATCAGCACCATAACCTTCACGGCGCAGCCCACCACAGCCGATCAGCTCATTCGATTTCCGGCGATCGCGGATGGCAAGCTGATAGTTGCGACGGGGAGATTCGGTTGCCCACTGGCTGAACAGGTGGAGCAATTCACGGGTTCGGTTGGGTGTCACCTCTTCGGGCGCACAGAATTCGGCATATCTTGGATCGGCATGATAAGCCATAAAAGCAGGCTCATCTTCTTGGATAAAGTCTCGCAGTAGAAATCTTTTAGTGACGATCTCCATCGTTTTTCTTCTACAGTAGCCCGAAGGCGATCGCGAACAGAATTCTAAACTTCAGTCGTTACTTGACTCTCTAGTTATCTCACTCGCCCCACCACAAACTTGAGATAGCGGCCTTCGGGGAAGTGGGCAGGGACAGGATGATCGAGGGGTTGGCCCGCTTCATGGATGATTTGCACGCGTCGCCCTGCTGAAGCTCCTGCTGCCGCGATCGCTTCCTTAAATGCCTCTGGGCTAACTTGGCTCGTACAACTTCCGCTTACCAATAAGCCCTTGGGAGCTACACAGCGCAGAGCCAACGCATTGAGTTTGACATAAGCTCTTTGGGCAGCATGGCGATTTTGCTTACTCTTGGCGAAGCTGGGCGGGTCAAGAATCACCAAATCAAAAAAGCGCTTTTGTTCTGCGTAGCTATTGAGCAGATTGAAACAATCTTGCGTGACAAAGGTGTGGCGATCGGGGTCTAAACCATTGAGAGCAATATTGGTATTTGCCGCTTCCGCCAATCCTTTGCCAATGTCTACGCTGGTAACGTGTTGGGCTTTACCACGCAGGGCATACAACGAGAAAGCTCCAGTGTATGCAAAGCAATTCAGTACCTCACGTCCTTGACTCAAGTCTTGGACAAAGCGGCGGTTTTCGCGATGGTCTAGAAACAGCCCCGTCTTTTGCCCAGAATACAAATTCACCTGAAACGATAGCCCGTGCTCTTTCACCACCAAATCATCCGGTGCAGCCTGGCCCCACAACCGCTCTATCTTGCTATCAGGTTTATTATCAGTCCCTTCATCAGAGGCTCTATGTTGAGTGCGGAGGAAAATGCCTTGTAGCGGTTTGGCAGCTTTGAGCGCATCCACTAGCCAATCCAGGAGCACAGCCGCTCCTTCCATGTAAGTTTGCACTACGGCAAAGTCGTTGTAGAGATCCACTGTGATCCCTGGCAAGCCATCTCCTTCTCCAAACAACCACCGATATGCGGTACAACCTTTGTCTCTGAGAGGAGAGCGTAAGTCCCAAGCTGCCTGGACTTGTTCCCGGAGCCAGCGTGGATCTGGAACTTGCTCCTCCGAAAAAATCCGAATCGCGATCGGGCCATTAGCATCCCACAGACCATAGCCTGTCCAGTTGCCACAACGCGCGCGCACCCAAGTTCCAGATGGGAAATGCAGATTCGACGGGACATGGTTACGGTAGACCCAAGGATGCCCTTGGAGGAGTCGCTCTTTGAGTGCAGTGGGAAGTTGAATGTGGGGCAGCTTTGCCATGATCTCAGTTAAACAGCCGTTTCTTGTCGCTGCGCCTAAAATAGTCCTTTTCAACTATACAGGTGCGATCGCTCAAGTATCGATTCTAATGTTGGAGCGATCGTCCAGTTGCGTTAGTAGTATTGACTAACCGCTGATAGATTAGGTTTGGAATTTGTAGAGTAACAGTAGCAACCATAGTTTTCTCGTTACCTCTTTGCCTACGATATGATTTTTATTAGATGTGTTTAATAGTTGTTAGACTTTTGTCTCACCTTTAAAGGTAAAGATTAATCGCTTTAGTGACTTTAAGTATTTTCATAGAGCTCCTTAAAAAAAACAAAAACTCATTAACGGATATTAAATTATTTAATAATATAGGTTGTTATATCTACCCTTGAACTAACTTCTGTATTGCTTGAATTTTAGGTTCTAACCTTTTCCGCTTTTCCTGCTCTAGGCGCGTTTTGAGGTTTAGAGCAAGTCCATCTTGTAAAAGATTTCTGGCTCGACTGAAATTTTCATTCTCAATCTCTATTTCAGCTAGATCAAGACAAGCTGAAAGGTTAGTCTTTTGCTTTAAAGAGTTTTCAAAACACTGACGAGCTTTAATACAATCATCTAAAGCATCACGATAAAAGCACCCGAACTCATACCAAAAGAAACCCTCCTTCCGTCTATCAAAATCAATAGCTTTCCGAAAATTATCTATGGCATGATTATAGAAAAATGAACCTCTCGCCCAGTAAGATTTAGCTAAAATCCAATAGCAAGTAGCATTGTTCGGATCTGATACCAGTACATGAGTTAGATTATCAGCTATCTTCTTAGGAGTATTAGATTTCAACAAAACATGAGCATAACCTATAGATGCAAGGCTAACCATCCGATTAAGAAAATTTTGAAACTTAATATTGTCATCGCTAGGATTAAGCTGTGGCTTAGCCAAGCTTAAAACTTTCTGGTAGATTCTTTTTGCAGTATCTAGTTCGTCGTAATCAAGAAAAAAATCCGCGACACTGAGCAAATCTTTGTACTGACTTGTTCGCGGACTTTTATAATTTCTAAAGATAAAGTTAGCTAGATCGAAGCAAGTTTCAAGATCTAAATAATTTCTGAAATAGCAAAAAACATAACAAACAATCTTCTTGTCTTGAGGATACTGCTTTATTGCGCAACTAGTAACAGTTTTAATTAATGCTGGTTGATTACAACGTTTAAGAATGGGAAGAAACACATACCAGAGATCTAGATCTACCTTCTGCTGTTGACTCATCCAAAACCATTGCTCATTAACAATAGCCTGAAGTTCCACAAAACTTACATTAATTCTCTCAAAAAGCATAAGATAGTGTTTACGAGGGGCAAGATCATTTGGATATAATTGCAACCAATTTTTAATATAAGCAATTGCACCTTGTTGATGATGTCTACTCCCCACTTGATCAATTAGAGCAAGGTATTTGAGTAAAATATCTTGCCAAGTGCTTGGATAATCTTTAAGCCACTCACTCGTCTCGTGAATCGCTTTCTGCTTCTGCTCTCTTGTTCCCTGCTCTTCAGTCAAAGACAAGTTGATAATACGAACATTTGAATCATTTGGATAGATTTCTATCCAACTACCAGTCTCTTGAATGGCCTTTTTTTTCTCCTCAAATGTTCCACTTTTCTTTACTTGGGCCAGATACTTGTGAAATGCTTCTCTATCATCTGGATTTTCTTTGAACAAAGCAGCAGTTTGATCCCTTATTCGATCAATCAGCTCTTTTTCCTGCTCTGATGATCCGTAATCCCTTATCAAGAGGCGGCATTGCTTGGAAATTCGCTGATCATTTGGATGTTCTTGAAGCCAATCAACAATCCAAACTACTATCTTAGTAATCTCTTCTTGTATTTGTTCTAATTTTTCTAACTTCTTTAATAAAATAAAATAGGCTCTGTAAACTTCTAAAGCGTATGGATGTTTCTTCAACCAAACACTAGCTTGTCTAACTGCCTCTTGTTGGTCATCAAGTTCTCCATTTTTTCTAACAAACACAAGATATTTGTTATAAAGATCACGATTTCCTGAATTAATTCTAAGCCAAGCGAAGACTTTTGAAATTGACTCCTGCTTTTGCTTCTGATCAGCAAACTTTTCTACTAATGATAGCCAATAAGTCCATTCGGAAGAATTGTAAGGTGTAGTAGCCAGGATTTGATTCTGGCATCTAATTTGTTCATCAACTAAACCTATTACTTCGTACATTTTTTCCCATACCAACCAATCCGATATTGTGCTTCCTTGCTGTAAGGCTTCCATTTGTAATGCGTAGTCACTTAAGATTCTTCGAACAAGATTAGCATTACCAATAGTGATTAATCGAAGCGCATAGCATAGCCAAGATTTGTGGACTTTATTATCTGGAGTTAGAAATTGTACTATTTTAGAAAGGTAACGATCTAAAGCACGAGCTGAATAAGGTGGATTTTCATCATAACGAGGTTTATAATTTAGCTCTATTGCTTTCTGCGCAATCAATTCATGAATTACTCCTAAACCCTCAAACCTTTCTTTACAGATTGTACGGACTACTCCTGCCAACTCTCTTGTCTCAGCAAAATCAATTACGTCTTGAACTGCTTTGCTATGGTATTCATCCAGACAGCTAGGTATAAATTCAAACGGAACAATAACTCCATATTGAAAGAAACTACAAATCAATCCAAAAACTTGATAAATAGGATAACTAGTACTATTAGGTAAGCCTTTAACAATATCAGCAATAATCTGATCAAAAGGCTTTCCTTCAGTTAATTGAAGCATCAACACCAACATCGCTGGAGCATTCATCAGTCTATTTTTATCTACTGATGACATCCGATCTAGTCTATTTTTTGTCTCTAAGTTTTGACGAACTTTTGATAGAATTCTTTGTTTCTCAAGTTTGCTTGGCCTTTGAATGGTGAGTAAATTTAGTCTATAGCCTAGTCCATCCAAACTTTCGTGCTGATCTTCACTTGGACGTGTTGTTCCTAGCAAAGTAAAAGGGAATGGAACTGGATTTTGCTCTAGCTCTTCTAAAACTGATTCATCACGAAAAACATCATCGGCAAGTACATAAAAGTGTTGTTCCTCAACCTGCTCTGAGAAGCTGCGCAACTTTTTGAGCCATTCTTGATCTTTATCTTTCTTTTCTAAAACTAAACACCCGTTTTGAAATAGTTCATATGTCAACCATTTTAGCAATGCTGTTTTTCCTGCTCCTGGCTCGCCTTGAATTAGGAAAAGCGAAGTTCCTCCAAATTCTTTCAGTTGTTTTGAAATATTTAATGCCTCATTCTGTTGATCACGCTTAATGTAATTTCCCTGTGTGATCAGCGCCCAAGTGGCTGTTCTTAATTTAAGAATTGAGGATTCTTGTCGTTGTCCTCTAAGCTTGAAAAAATCCTCATTCAAAATTTCAAAGCCATCAGGTACAAATTTCTGAGCTTTAATTAAAGGTTTAACGTTAGCTAATGGAACTTTTGTAAGGAGAATCTTGCTCTCTAAGCCAAAATCCCACTTTTGTGGCTTCTGCTCTGGCTTTTCAACGGCCACACGTTCATATATATAGTTGTAAAGTTCATCAGTAGAAACAAATCCATCTCGATCTAGATCAGCTTCTCCCGTTTCCAAGCCCCTTACTAAAGTATGAGTAAAGACTGAGCATCTGCTCTCACCATCAGTTTCTTCGCCCTCAAAGGCGTAATTCATACTGTCAGTTGCAGTTAAAACAACCCGACCTTTTCCCTGAAATTCATCTTGAATATTCGTTTTTACACTAGCTGTTTTTGTTCCCTTTGCAAAGGCTCCACTGAAACAACAGTCGAGTAAAAGTACTTGCAGTTTCGATCGACTACGCTGCATCTCGCTGTTAATAAATTCAGCAGACACAGCGGTAGAGCGAAGAAATTTACAGTCAGTATCCTGACTAGCAAAGTAAAGTTTTCCGTCATCTGGATCTTTGACTCCATGACCAGAAAAATAAAGTAAAAGCAAGTCTTCACGTTTACGAGCACGAAAAAAGGCTTCAATTTCCTGCTTAATAATTCGTGTAGGTTTATTGAGTAATGTTTTTACTTGAAACTCGCCAAGCTCTGGGTTTTCCAATATTCGAGCAAGAGCTTTAGCATCTTCGGCTGGAGCAGCCAAAGGTTCCAAATTATCTTTATCTTGGAACTCGTAATTAGCAATAATTAAGGCAAACCGAGCTTCAGCCATACAGAATAAAGATCAAGACTTCGTGTGTCTGTCAATCCAAGCATCAATTAATTGCTGTTGTTCTTTGGAAGAAACTCCCGTTATCTGAAGCTTATCGCCATTGATTTCCATAATTATGCTGCGACGCTCATCACGTGCAAGCCAAGATTGAATTGCATTAATTAATGTTGTGACCACTCCACCAGCGGCAAGCAAAGTTACAAGAATTGTTCCCCAGCTTATTGGATCACCCACTTTTGCACCCTTTGGTGCTTCTCCTGCACGAACTAAATTTACAGACTCTACATCTAGCTCAAGCAGTTCTTCGCGGAGCTGTTGTGTTAGCTGTTCTAGTTCCTCGGCATCAAGGTCTAGCTCAGAACTGATCTTTAACAATAGCTGCGCTGTTTGCTTTGCCATACCATTCTTTTGGTGTGTATGTATTTCATCAAATAGCTACTATTATACTACATCTGGCTAATTCATTTGAACTACCCTATACTATTCCTAGCTTGTGCTGATTCTTACAAAAGATCAAATGGCATCAATCTTTTGCACTCTTCAATTAAAATGCACAAGTAAGAGTGTATGTCTTCACATTCTTTGAACCATTGGTTTCTAAAGTATAGGTAAAACAAAGAATTTGAAGATTGTGCTTTTACTCAACCACGGAATTAACTTTCTCATGACGAACTTGTCTAACCTTAATGGCAGGTTAATGCTTTATGTTTCTGCACAAAGCTCAAAGTATTGTCGGTGATTGTTGCTCATTTAAGGCGGAATCTTTTTGATTTAACGCTTAATGATTTGGATTTAGCCTTAATGCTGTTTCGTTCAGATTTAAACAATCAAACTTTAACGGTAAATCTTTACTCGTTGGTCGCTAATCTACAACCTTGAGCTTTGAATAGTTTCACTTTAGGCTTGAATCCTACAGATTTACCTACAATACTTTGAGCTTTGACAACCAATGTTTGCGAACTAGCTGCGATCGCGTCTGTAGCGGCTGGTTTGGCTGGCTTACTCTTAATCGCCCGAAATAGCGTTCCTAATTGTTCAGCAATCCCCTTCAAGCCAGGGGTCTTCTTCGCTGCCGTCTTTACAGAATCATACACAGTTAGGCTGCTTGTCATTGCTTCACTACCCACTGCCATCAACGTATCATCCACCTGTTCCGACATCTGGTTCAGCAACATCTCAATTTCCATCAGTGAGGTTGCCAAACGGTAATCATTCGAGAAACCATCCAGATCAAAGCTCGTAGGCAAAATATTACGGTTGCCCTGAGCTGCATTCAGACTGGTCTGCACAAATGCCAGTCGCTTATCCCCCACCTTAAACAGCCGCTTCCGCTCTGTCGTGTTCAGCGTGATCAAAAATGGTAACTTCTGCTGAATCGTCGCGATCGCTTGACGAATTTCTTTGAGGTCTGCGTCCGATAAAGTTACGTTGATGTCCTGGTAAGGCATAGAAGACTCTTGAGAATAAACAGTAGCGAAATAGCCATAGGCCGAATTCGTGGCTGTATTATTCCCGGAGCGCTAGAAGCACTGACGTATTAAGCTGTGGCTACCTGCAACACAATTTTGCCGCGTGTATGCCCACCTTCGCTTAGCTTGTGCGCTTCACCTGCTTGGCTCAGAGAAAGCACCGTCTCAACGATCGGCTTTACCTGCCCCGAATCAATCAGTTGTGCTATTTCGCTCAGCCAGTCGGCTCTGGGTTGGATGAAAACATAAGCACTCCGACACTGGTGAGCCGCAGCTTTTTCTTCGGGTGGAGGAGAAATGACCGAAACTAGGATGCCGCCTGGCTTGACTACCTGCCAAGAACGCTCTTGCACCTCGCCCCCAACCGTGTCGAACACGACATCTACAGGTTCGACAACATCCTCAAACTGAGTAGTTTGGTAATCAATGATTTCATCCGCTCCCAACTGGAACAAAAAGTCTTGATTCCGAGCCGAAGCAGTGCCAATCACATGTGCCCCTTTCCAGCGAGCAAGCTGAACTGCATAGCTGCCAACTCCACCTGCCGCTGCATGAATTAAAACTCGCTGTCCAGCGGTTAACCCAGCGGCTTCAAATAGACAGTGCCAGGCTGTAATTCCAGCTAGAGGCACAGCCGCTGCATGAATGTGATCAACAGTTTTGGGTTTGAACGCAACCTCCGAGGCTTTGACAGCAATGTACTCTGCGTAAGCGCCATCTCGTTTGATATCAGGGCGAGAGTAGACTTCATCGCCTGGTTTGAAGGTGTTCACGTTCTCGCCAACTGCTTCTACAACCCCAGAGACATCCCAACCCAAAGTTAAGGGCAAGTCATAATCGATAAAGCCTTGCAGATACCCTTCGCGAACCTTCTAATCTACCGGATTAATAGCGGCAGCATGAACCCGAATCAGTACATCATCCTCGGCGATCGCGGGCACCGAGACATCCTCATAGGTCAAAACTTCTGGACCACCATAAGCGTGAATTCGGACTGCTTTCATGCTCGTTATCACCTTCTTCCGTAGATATTTTTCGAGTGTAAGCGAGCCTGGCCTTGTAGTGCGATCGCCTACCGCAATCTGCCTGACCTTAGGATACTAACGACGAGCCAAAGCCCTAGAAAACTGGCAACGACGAATAAGCCAATGCTGAGTTGAGAGAGGCTACCTGTGGGGGCATTGGAGGAGATGATCGCTGCCCCAATCGTCAAGCAACCCACAAGGATACTAAAAGAGAGACGGTTGGCGGAGTCGTCCATGCTGCGACGCAGAGGGTCGAGATCACGGATGGTCAGATTCCACTTTAGGGTTTCGGAAGTGACGCGATCGAGCAGCAGTTCAATTTGGCGCGGAGATTGCAGGGAGAGGCTTTTGATATCCAAAGCCGTGCGGAGTAAGGCTTGCAGGGGTTGATCACCAATTAACTGTCGTCGAAACAGATCGGTAATCAGCGGTTTAATTTGTTCTAGCAAATTGATTTCTGGATCAAATTGCCTAGCGACTCCTTCCAGATTGGCGAGCGCTTTGGCATACAGTCCTAGATTGCTCGGGAAACGGACTTTATTGTTGCGGGCGGTTTGCAGAATCTCGTAGAACACTTGACTGAAGTTGATTTCTGAGAGATTCACATTGGCATACTTTCGCAACATGCGATCGTAGTCGGTTTCCAAGCGGGCCATATTCACTCCGCTCTGTCCGGAAGTCCCTAGTTGGATGGTGAGTTGCACACACCGCTGGGAATCCATATCCGAAATCGCCAAGATCATCTCGGTCAAAATCTGCTGGGTGCGTGGATCTAAGCGTCCCATCATGCCGCAGTCTAAAATCGCGACTCGGCCATCTTTGAGATAAAACAAGTTTCCGGGATGGGGATCGGCGTGAAAGAATCCATCAATGTAGAGTTGCTGGAAGAATACGCGAAACAACAAAACCGTAATTTGTCGTCGTTCTTCTTCAGGAATGATCGTATCCGCGCTAGGGCGAATCTCAGCAGACAGCAAAGGTACACCATCTAACCACTGCATCACCAATAACTTCTCTGTGGTTAAGTCCCAGTTAATTTCTGGAATCACGAGGCGGGCAGGATCAAACCAGCGGCTCTTAGAGAGATTGCGGCGCAGTTGGTCGGTGTAGCTGGCTTCCTGACAAAAATCTAATTCTGCTTGTAGCGCATTGGTAAATTCTTCGGCGATCGCCACAATGTCGTACTCTTTACCTAACTCGGTACGAGCGGCCAAATCTGCCATGCCCCGAATCAAGGCAATATCTTGCCTAATCACCGCTTCCAAACCAGGACGCTGGACTTTGAGAGCCACTTCCCGACCATCGATCAACGTCGCATGATGGGTTTGGGCGATCGAACCCGCAGCGACGGGGACTGCATCAATGGTGGCAAACACTTCATCTAGCGGCCTGCGGATGGCTTGCCGAATCACCATCTCAATCGCGGGCCAAGCAACGGGAGGCACTTCGTCTTGCAGGGTAGAGAGTTCCTCAATGTACTCAGCGGGAAGCAAGTCGGGGCGAGTGCTGAGGAGCTGACCAAGCTTGACATAAACAGGGCCTAAATCTACCAAAATATTCCGCAGGACGGCAGGAGGTGGCAATTTTGGCTCATCCGCCTTGCCTCCGGTCAGCAAGCGCCGCATGAAGTCCCAGCCGTTGCGGAGGACTACTTCAATAATTTCTCGCTGACGGGAGCTGGTTTGCGCTAAAAACACGGGACTTCCTAGGGGGTGGGGTCAGGGGGCATGAGTCAGTGAGCCGCGATCGCTCATTGCCAGAGCTAGAAACCCTATCCACTGGCACTGCTGCGTTCACTGACTCTCTTCTAACGCCTAACGCCTCAGTTCGCCAAGTCCCCCAAGGGAGAGATTCCAGCAGGCAAGGTCTAAAGTAGATGTTCTAGAGTAGGTGTTCTAGATCGGGGCGATCGCGAAGCTGACTAAGAGCTTGCTTAATTTCCTGGGTGCGGTCTTTTTTGACAATTAAGGTGACGTTGCCATCTCGCACCACCACCACATCTTCCAGACCAATCGTGACGATCACATCTTCAGTATTACTGGCGTAAAGAATGGCTCCTTGGGTGTCCAAGCCCACATGGGTCGCCAACTCGACGTTAGCTTTATCTCCTTTGAGCAAGCGCTCGATCGCCGTCCAATCTCCTAAATCATCCCACCCAAACCCAACGGGTAAAACATAAGCCTTTTGGGTCTTCTCCATCAGCGCATAGTCAATGCTCTTCTTGGGCAATTGAGGATAAGCGCTGGGGCCTTGTTGTTCTAACAGGTGCATCAGCTCTGGGGCATGGACTCGGAGTTCATTTAGGGTCACTCCTGCCCGGAAGACAAACATGCCGCTGTTCCAACTGAAGCGACCACTGGCGAGAAATGTTTCTGCGGTTTCGCGATCGGGCTTTTCCGTAAAGCGATCGACTCGGTAAGCAGGGAAGCCTGTATAGCTGCCCGCAGGTTCTCCCTGCTCAATGTAGCCGTACCCGGTGGAAGGAGCATTGGGTTTAATCCCTAAAGTCACGATCGCTTCTTGTTGCGTTGCGAGTTCCGTAGCCGCGCTCAGCGTTTGTTCAAACGTAGCTTGATCATCAATCCAGTGATCAGCCGGAAAGAAGCCAACTACGGCATCTTCTCCATAGCGCCGAGCGATTTCCAAAGTGCTCCAAGCCACCGCCGGGGCAGTATCGCGACCTTCCGACTCTACCAACAAGTTTTCTGGGGGGAGATTGGGGAGTTGTTCCTTCACCCCATCCGCTAAGTGGGAAGCAGTAACCACCCAGAGATTTTCCCAACCTCCAGCTAAAGGCAACAAGCGATCGGCTGTGGCTTGCAACAGGCTTTTACCACTACCATCTAAACTCAGAAATTGCTTGGGTCGTAGCTTGCGGCTTAGGGGCCAGAAGCGTTCACCTTTGCCACCAGCCAGAATCACGGGGATGAGGGAATTGCTCATTGCTTAGATTAGTTTCTGGATTAACAGTCTACGTTTCACCGCAAAGCTGACAACGAAGAAATGAGAGTGCCGCTATCAGAATGAGTGATACTGCCAACATAGTCTAAGTTGTGAAACAGAACTAGGGATAAACTCTATTGATCGCAAAATTCTTCAATTCCTCACAATTGGGCTTGGAGCGGCAGGGTGACGATAAAGTTAGTGCCTACACCCAGCTCACTGGTAGCTGTAATGATGCCACCTTGCAACTCCGTGAATTTTTTGGCGATCGCTAAACCTAGACCTGTCCCTGGAATCCGATCCACATTACTAGCACGATGAAAAGGTTCAAACAAGTGGGGCAAATCTTCAGGAGGGATACCCATTCCTTGATCTTGAACTTGGATGATGGCGACATCACGCTTTTGCTGCAACTCAAACTGAATCTTGGTGTTTGCAGGCGAGTATTTGATGGCATTGGCGAGCAAGTTGCTCAGGACGTGGCGCAGTATCTCCTCATCTATCGCCACATCTGAGCCATCTCCCTCGTAACTAAAAACAATTTGATGCTCCTTGCCGCTGGTTAGTTGAAACTCCGTGATTAATTCTTGACAAAAGGCGCTCAAATCTAGAGGGACGGGTGCGACTTGAAACTTGCCAGATTCGGCCTTGCCGATGACTAAAACATCATCCACTAAATGCCCCAGGCGTTTCGTCGCGTTCAGAATTCGTTGAAAACATTCTTTCTGCTTATTTACCTCAAAAGCCTGAGAATGATCTCGCATTAGTTGAGCGGTCATTTGAATGGCGGTGAGGGGGCTACGAAATTCATGAGACATCATGGAATAGAACCGAGAGCGTAATTCACTAAGTTCTTTCTCCGTTTCCAGCGCTTTTCGCATCTCCTCAGCTTGTCTGCGTTCGGTGCTGTCTCGCGCATTCACAATAATCCGAGTCGTGCCGCTGGGCTCAACAAAATGTTTACCACTGGCTTCTAACAGCCGCCAAGAGCCGTCTTGATGGTGGCAGCGAAATTCCGCCGTTGCAGTCACTCCAGGCTGAGCAATCACATTTTGAAAGGTCTGCCGCACATGAGAGATATCTTCTGGGTGCAGGTATTTGAAAATATTGGTGGCAGCGATCGCCTCTGGTTCATAGCCAAACAAAGTTTTACTGGAAGGACTAGTGTATTGAATCGTGCCATCAATCGCTAAAACCACGATCAGATCGAGGGCATTTTCAATTAGTGACCGAAAGCGTTCTTCATTTTCTCGCAAAGCTTGCTGGGCGGCCCGCCGCGCTTGGCGCTCTTGCGCTTCCCGCAGTTCTCGCGCGATCGCAGGCACTAGTCGCACCAAATTCCCTTTAATCAAATAATCATGTGCCCCCGCTTTCATGGCAGCCACCGCAATATCCTCACCAATGGTGCCAGAGACAATAATGAAGGGGATATCCAAGCCTCTGCTTTGCAACAAAGCTAAAGCCGCCGGAGCACTGAACTGGGGCATGGAGTAGTCGCAAATAATCACATCCCAAGTGGCTCGATCCAGAGCGGCCTGCATCGCCTTCGCAGTATCTACCCGCTCGTAAATGGGATCGTAACCCTGTTGCTCCAATTCCAACACCAACAACTCTGTGTCATCTTCAGAATCCTCCACAATCAAAGCTCGCAAGATCTGACCCATGATGTGCTCCCGTCAGATTAAAGTTCTCGGATTTGCGGCGTTTCATTGATCAGTAACCAATAAACACCCAGTTGGCGAATCGCTTCCATAAATTGATTAAAGTCCACGGGTTTGCGGATGTAACTGTTGCACCCTAAGCTGTAACTTTTAATCAAGTCTTGCTCCTCTTTCGAGGTCGTCAAGATGATGATGGGTAAAACTTTGGTACGAGCCTCACTGCGAAGACGGCGCAACACTTCCAAACCATCAACTTTAGGCAGCTTCAAGTCCAGCAAAACTAAGGATGGCATGGGGTAGAGATGGCGATCGCTATAGATTCCCTGACCCAATAAGTAATCTAGCGCTTCGGCTCCATCCCGCTTGACAATGACTTCGTTGGCAATCTGGCAATCCTCAAATGCCAATAAAGTTAACTCTTCATCGTCTGGATTGTCTTCTACAAGTAAGATTCTTTTTTTGAGCATGGCAGTCTTTTAGATGGCTCTGTAGATCTTAAAGGGAGGTGCGATCGCTTTCTGGAGCCAGCGTAAAGTAAAAGCAAGCTCCCTGCTCTACGGCTCCCTCGGCCCACACCTTGCCTCCATGTCGGTGAATAATCCGCTGCACAGTGGCTAAGCCAATGCCAGTGCCAGGAAATTCGGTCATGGCATGCAATCGCTGGAAGGCTCCAAATAACTTGTGAGCATACTCCATATCAAAACCAGTGCCATCGTCTCGCACGAAGTAAACAGGTGTGATTCCTTCTAATGGTAAGACTCCAAACTCAATCCAGGCTTGAGAATGTTTAGAAGTAAACTTCCAGGCGTTTCTCAGTAAGTTGTCGAGCACAATCGTTAGCAGTTGAGTGTCACCATAAGCCATCAGGTCAGGGGCGATCGCAAATTCGGCTTGGCGCTCTGGTTGGCCCTGCTGGATCTCGGTAGCAATAGATTCGGCGATCGCGCTTAAGTCTACGGGTTGCCAACTCATTTCGCTGCGCGTGACTCGCGACAGATTCAGCAAATCATCGATCAGTTGCCCCATCCGCTGAGTGCCTGCCCGGACTCGTTGCAAATAATGTTGCCCTTTGGCATCTAGCTGCTCCGCATGGCGCTCTAGCAACGTTTGGCTAAAGCCATCAATACTCCGCAAGGGAGCCCGCAAGTCGTGCGACACCGAGTAAGCAAAGGCTTCCAGCTCTTGGTTAATGGCTGCCAGTTGGGTAGTGCGTTCCATCACTCGTTGCTCAAGGTCCTGATTGAGCGCTTTAATTTCTTGCTCTGCACGCTTGCGATCGGTAATGTCGTGAGTCACTTTAGAGAATCCCCGTAGTTGCCCAGTGCGGTCATGCAGGGCGGTGAGGATGACGTGAGCCCAAAACTGTGACTCATCTTGGCGCATGCGCCACCCTTCTTCTTCAAAGCGGCCTGTTGTTGTAGCGATCTGTATTTCTTGCTGGGCCTTAGCGTGCGAGTTGCTGGCATCCGGATAAAAGCGAGACAGTGATTGACCAATGATGTCTGGGGCTTGGTAACCCAGAATTCGCTCTGCACCACTGTTCCAACTGGCGACTTGGCCATCAGCACTCAGCATCACAATGGCGTAGTCTTGCACACCTTCTACAAGCAAACGAAAGCGCTCTTTACTTTCCCACAAGGCGATTTCTGCCTGTTTGCGCTCGGTGACGTCGAAGCGGATTGCCAGATATTGAAAGGGTTTACCCGCCTGGTCTAGAAACGGCACAATAGTCGTATCGACCCAGTATTCGCTACCATCTTTAGCCCGATTCTGAATTTCCCCGTGCCACACTTTGCCACTGCTAATCGTGGCCCAAAGAACTTGAAAAAACAGCGAAGAATGATGCCCCGAATTAATAATGCGGTGGTTTTGGCCTAGCAACTCGGCTTTAGAGTATTTCGACAGCTCACAGAACTTGTCATTGACATAGTTGATGGTGCCGTGGTGGTCTGTTGTCGCGACGATCGCGGCTTTATCTAGGGCAAATTTAATATCTGATAACTCTTTGAGCGATCGCCGCAATTCTGTTTCCACTCGGCTACGTTCCGCAATTTCACTTTTGAGCTGTTCGTTTAATTGCAGGAGGGTCGCGGTCCGTTCGTCCACTCGTTGCTCTAGCTCGGCATTCAAGGTGCGCACACAAGCTTCTGCCTGCTTACGCTCTGTCACTTCATTCGACAAAGCCAGGTTCACGGCTGCCAGTTGACTGGGGCTGGATAAAGCCAGGGCTTGAGGTAGTAAGGGAAATAAGGAAGCGGCTGTGCCTACGGAAGCCAAAGCCGTGATCGCCTTCACGAGACCAGCCAGCCAATAGACTGGATGCCATAAAGTCCAAATGTCAATGATGTGGGTCGTGCCACAAGCAACAATAAACAACCCAAACATCCAAAAAATCCAGTCAAAAGGGATATCTCGTCGCTTATGCACGAAATACACCAGCATGATCGGAATCGAGTAATAAGAGAGGGCGATCAGGGCATCTGAAACTAGATGCAGTCCGACTAAGCCTGGTCTCCAGAGGTAGCAGTGGCCGTGAGGCATAAATCCGCTGGAAGCCAGCAACACGTTAAAAAATTCCGACATAGCATGTTTTCTGGGGGCTTGCTTTTATTCTCAACGCTTCCCTTTGGATAGGGAAAAGAACCTTGCGGAAAATCTCTGCTTGCAGTTGATGCCTGTTAAGGGACTGTATCAATCCGTACAGATCCAAGGCCAGATTCAACTCTCTCACAAGTAGCCCCCATGCTAGAGCCTCTACCACTAGACTCCCAAGTTCTGTCTCATTTTGCCCTTCCTTCCAACTCAACTGCCATCTTAGCGGGAGAAACAGATCCGAATTTAGGGGCATCGCCTTTAGGCCACCGTCAGGCTGGGCACGATGCCCTCAGTTTTGCACTGGAGAATTGGTCATCCGTACAGCCCATTCTTGCTGATGCGAGCAGATTTCGCAGTGAGGTGTTTAGCGCTCGTTTAGAAGCGCTGCCCTTTCCAAAAACACCAGCAACATCCAACCCAGTCACCCCGCTAAGCACTTATGAGCTAGACACCTTAAGTGGTAGCTCCAACTTTAGTGGTTTCGTAGATAGCTACAATCCTCAGGATATCTACTACTTCCAGCTAGACACGACCAGCGACCTTGATCTCAGCCTTACTAACTTAGCGACTGACGCGGATCTGTACCTAGCGCAAGATACTAATCAAAATGGCGCGATCGAAACTGATGAGATTATTGCGTCGTCCATTGAGGGTGACACCACTTCAGAAGCGATCGCTCTCACAGGGCTAGAAGCTGGAGACTACGCAGTGATTGTGGAGCAGTACAGTGGCGGCACGAGCTATAGCTTAAACCTCAACGCTGATGCAGCAGGCAACACGCTATTTGAAGCCAGGGATTTAGGACTTTTAATCGGCACGAGCAGCTATAGAGACTTTGTCGGCAACTCCGATCCTCAAGACTTCTATCGCTTCTCCTTGGAGGATACCAGCAACCTCAACTTAAGTTTGAGTGAGTTAGAGAACGATGCCGATCTCTTCCTATTCCAGGATCTTAACGACAATGGCCTGATGGACGATGCTGAAGTTTTGGCTTCCTCCTTAGCCTCAGACAGTCAGCCAGAAATAATTAATTTTGGTAGTTTAGCTGCTGGTACTTACTCAGTACTGATCGATCAATATATTGGCGACACCAACTACAACTTCAGTTTGACTGCCTCCCCACTCGTGCAAACCGTTTGGGGCTCTCTAGAAGCAGATACCTTCACAGTGATACCAGGTGCGAGTCGCATGGTTTTCTCTGGCAATGGCAATCTGGAGTTTGGCACTGGCGAATATGATCTGCTGGATCTTTCCCATTTGCTGTCAACGGATGTAACCTTCAATCTAGCAACAACTACCGGTGGGGGCTTACTTTACGATCCTGGCAATGGCGATCGCCTCTTTGATGCTTTGACTTTAGGAGATGGTCGCGAAATTTTATTTGAAAGTATCGACAGCATTGCTTTCGCTGACACAACTTTCGATTTATCCGTGACCCCTAACGATCCACTCTTTAACGAACAGTGGAACCTCCATATGATGGGTGTGCACAATGCTTGGCGTTTTACCACTGGCTCAGAGGAAGTGCTAGTGGGCGTTCAGGATTCAGGTTTAGGCGTGGATGCTGACGGGTTCTTACATCCAGACCTCAGGACCACAACCATTTTTTCAGACAACTACAACGATGATTCAACAGATCTATCACATGGCACAGCGGTTCAGAGCATTATTGCTGCCAATGCCAATAACGGTATAGGTATGAGCGGTATCAACTGGAATTCCAGCGTCATCAACATTGATGTGCTGGGAGGAGAAACGGGTGACTACAGCTTAGCTGAAGCGACCGCAGCCATGATTGCTGAAGCTGCGCGCCAAGGCCAACGTTTAGTCATTAACATGAGTCTGGGAGGTGGTGGCCTTGAGCCTGACTTTGAAGCACTGGTCGCGAATCACCAGGAGGATGTACTGTTTGTCATCGCTTCGGGTAATGGTGATCAGAACAGTCTTCTCTATCCCGCTCAACTCGCGGCGCGTTACAACAACGTCATCGCTGTTGGAGCTTCTTGGGGCGCAGAAGACATGTATGGCAATTCTCAAACCCCAGGCACTCGGATTTCTTATCCTGACTTTTGGGGATCTAATTATGGTGAAGGTTTAACGTTGATGGGACCGTCTGAAGTCATTGCCACTGGTGCAACTCCAGCCGACGCAGGCACAAACTTCGGCTACGAAACTCAATTTAACGGTACATCTGCTGCCACCCCCAATGTGGCTGGAGTGGCGTCCTTGGTTTGGAGCGTCAACTCTGAGCTCACAGCAACTCAAGTCCGGGAAATTCTGTCAACCACTGCCTATGATCTAGGAGATCCTGGTTATGACGAAGAATACGGCGATGGATTTGTTAATGCAGACGCAGCGGTGCGGCGAGCGATCGCATTAGCCTAAGCCTTGCTGATTCAGATCCCTTCCTATCTTTGTTAGACTTCCTGTCTTTAGTTGGAAAGGAAAAAAAGGGATCTATTAAAATCGCCCCCTAGCAAGCCCTTAGCAAGTGTGAGGTCTTCACCATGCAGCAAATCTGGTTTTCCCAGTGGTTGAGATTTCCTCCGGGCCAGTTTTGGTTACCACTATTAATCAGTGGGCTAGCGATCGCCTTGGTCAGTTGCAATTCGCTGGCTACAGCTCTTTATCCAACTGCTCCAACGAGTCCAACCAAGTCAACCCCAATTATTTCAACACCAATTATCTCAGTGCCGACTAGTTCAACAATTGACGCCTCAGCCAAACTGACCACCATGAAGACATCCATTCCCTTTCAGGTATTGCGGGTTGGGTCCAATCCTTTGTCTCAAAGTATGACGACTCAACCCAAAGTTTTAGTATTTCAAAATCAGCAGGATTGGTCTAAGTTTTGGAACCGCAGTTCTTCGCTCGATTTAAATTTACAAAAACCAACGGCTCCCAGCGTGGATTTTTCGCGGCATCAGGTGATTGGGCTAACCTCAGGTTCTCACTCAACAGGAGGTTTTAGTATACAAATTGACCGAATAGAAAAGGTGGTAATGCCTCAGCGTGAGGAATGGGTGATTCATTATACAGAGAAGGTTCCAGGTGCAGACTGTTTTGTGACTCAGCAGACAACAACCCCAACAGTTTTTCTTTTGACAGCTACTTCCGATGCTCCTATTCGTATGCAGGGAAAGACTATCTCAGAGTCTTGTAATAGTTAGCAGCTTTCTTGGAAAATTCGAGAAACATTCACTCTCAAGATGGAGTCTCACAAACAGTGGTAATGAATTTAACTTGTTTTTTATTCACTTCCTCTATCCCAAGTTTGAAGAAATTAGCTTATATTAACTAGGGTTTGCATCGAATTACTCAAGCTGATCATTATTCTAGTTACAACTCATCTAGCCGCACTGTTTGGAGTGAGGAGATTTACGGAATGACATCTGGACATACCCCTGCCTTCCTGATTCAAGGACTACGGCATTTGATTCGATTGGGAGGGCGTCACTGGTGGGTATCTGCCCTAATTTGGCTAGCCATGATTGTGCCCGCGCAGGCGGCTCTAGACTTACGAGTTGCGGTTGAAGAAGGCAAGCAGCAGGTCGGAGTGGCTAGCTCTACAAAAGCCTTGATCAAAGATGGTAACGGACGAATCTTAGGAGAACTCGCTCCAGAGCAATCTTTGAGTGCTGCCTTAAGTGCAGGTGGTGTGTCCCTGCAAGGACAGTGGCAGGCAGGTCAGATTTGGGTGGAGCCCACAGAAGGTGGCTATGTCTGGATTGGCGATCGCTGGTATCGCGGACGGGCATTTCTGGTTCCCACTGCTAAGGGTCTCACTGCTGTTAACTATGTGGATCTGGAGCAATATCTCTACAGTGTCGTTGCGGCTGAGATGATTCCGAGTTGGCCCCAAGAAGCTCTGAAAGCTCAAGCGATCGCGGCTCGTTCTTATGCTCTCTATCAACGGCAAAGTTCTGCTAATAGTATTTACGATGTCGGCGATACACAAGCATGGCAGGTTTATGAGGGAGTTGCCAAAGAAACCTCCACTACCCAAGCCGCAGTCAACGCCACCGCTGGTCAAGTTCTGACTCATAGTGGTCGCATCATTGAAGCAGTGTTCCATTCTTCCTCTGGTGGACATACAGAAAACGTGGAAGATGTCTGGAAGCAACCGCTGCCTTACCTGCGTGGCGTGCAAGACTATGACCAAGGCGCACCCGTTTACCAATGGACTAAGACTTTTTCCAACTCCGAACTGAGCAACCGCATCTCTGGAGTGGGGAATGTAATCTCCATGCAACCCGCCCGGACAACGCCTCAAGGTCGCATTGTCACCATGAAAGTCGTCGGTGATGCTGGAAGCCGCACCATCAGCGGTAGTGCCCTCCGAGATGCTTTGGGTCTTAGAAGCACGCTGTTTACTGCTACTGCCGTTTCTGGTTCCGCTGGCACCAAGAGCAGCAGTTCGCTACCAGGATTCCAAATCTCAGGTCGTGGCTTTGGTCACGGCTTAGGCATGAGCCAATGGGGAGCCCATAACCTAGCTCAGCGTGGTTATAACTATCAACAAATTGTCTTGCATTACTACAAAGGCACCGCCCTCGCCAGAATTCAAGTGCAATAGAGCTGTTTTCCTGAGTTAGAACGTCTTCTAGCGGGCACACAGGAGTTAGCCAGAAATTAAGATTTAGGAGCTAGAAGCCAGCACCAAGCCAACTTCTAGCTTTTTTTAAGGTCTATCTTGCAAGTCTTGAGCCAAAGCTAAAGTTGCATAGCTGACTAACTCGTTTAACCGAGAGTTGTCGATTTGATGACGCTGGGCGATCGCCTTGGCGGGTACTCCAACAGCCACTGAGTAAGGAGGAATATCTTTGGTGACTACTGCACCTGCCCCAATTACGCTACCGCGATGAATGGTCACCCCATCCAGCACTCGGACGCCGCTGCCTAACCAGCAATCATCTTCTATAACAATTCCTTTGGCAGTCACACCTTGATCACGAATTTTTTGTGATGGATTGCCAAAGTCATGATTGCTGGCATAAATACCAGAATGCGAAGCGATAAGGCAGTCTTTGCCAATGATGACGTGACCAGGCCCAGCGATACAGGTGTAGGGGCCAATATAAGTTTCTTGGCCAATCTCTACATAGCCGTGGTCATGAGATTTAATATCAACACCGCGATCCAGACAGGCATGCTCAGCGATGATCAGTTGGCTATTTTGACCAGCACTACTTAAGCGAGTTCCCCGGCCTAAGCGGGCTCGGCAACGAACTAAAATTGTATTATTTTGACCCGAGCTATCCAATTCAACATTTCGTCTAATTTTTACTTGTTCTTCAATACAAATCTTGTTATCTTTGCCCGAATTATTGAAAGTAGCTCCGCGATCGACGTTAACTCGGTCACCGATTTCAATGCCAGCAGTACCCTTAAATCCAACGTCTTTTTGAATTTGTACCGCACTCCCTAAGCGGCCTAAAACATTACGGTAGAGCCATTCGCGGAGTTTAATTCCTAAGGAAAAGGGGATTCCCTCTAAAGGAGCTATCACAAGAGATTCTTTATGGCGTAACCATCGAGTTAAAACAGGTAGATGCTCTTCGGCGTTCATAGCTAAGTCTCATTTCAGATAAATATGCAAACAATGATTCACGACAATTCGTGAGGTGAATTGCCAGCCTCCAGGGCAAGGTTGAGGCTCAAAATTGATGCGACTTTAGGTGATTGAGCAAAGACTAAGTTCTGACTCTCAGCCTAGGGTGATTTTCAGCGATCGCAGATACCAAGGGCGATCGCTAACCATAAAAATAAGGCTGAAGCTAGAGAGCTAATCAGAACTTTGCTCTCCCTAAAAATCAGATGAGTTATTCACCAACTCATGAATAAAACTTTAATCACTGAGCCCGTCTAAGGCGGAGTGTCGCCAACTTCAGCCATCACATTGAAGTTAGCCATGGGGGCAAACAAATAAATGCTGCCTCGATTGCTATAGCGGCTCTGTTGTAACCAATGATCTACAGCTAGGGCCATGAAAAGAAACATAGCGAACTGAGGTGAAAGTCAAGCAGAGGATGCCTGAATCTGAGGAGATCGGCTAGTCGCAAATCTGACTTAGATTGGATCTTAAAGCTCATCCTAACTAAGCCATTAAGACAAAATCAAGCTTTATCAAGTTTGCGTGAATCAACTGAGAGACAAAGCCCCTATAAAACTGAATTTCATAAAGTTTGCGTAAATAAACTGAGCCGCTTTCCACTCTTGATGGGAAAGCGGCAATATTGGTGAGATTGCTGATGAAACAGCTAAGATGACTCATTCAGGCGACGCTGCCATTCTGCGTCAATTTGGTCCGATCGCTCAACCTCTTGTTCTAGCAAGTCAGTCTCAGTGGTGTAAGCTAAGTCCTTCTCGCTTACCACCATTTCAGTAGCAAATTGCTCGGCATAAGCCAGCTTCTGCTGTAGTTCTGGTTCAGCTTGGTTCAGCCGTAGGGCACGTTGCCGACGGTTTTGATTACGAATCGCCAGCTTGCTATTGCGCCACTGAATCCAGAAATAGCGGACCAACGGCACTCCCAAGAAAGCCGTACCATACCCGAGTAATAACCAGTAGATAGACTGCACAAACGCAACCAAGCCACCTAATTCTGCTGCTGCCGTTCCATCAGCGAGTAGGCTACCCAAGACTAAAGCGCCAATTAAGTTGAGTCCACCTAGGCCAACCGCCAGAATAATTTGCCCTGCACCAGCAGCACTAAAGCGCCAAGGAATTTCTTCTAAATAAGCAGGCACCGATCGCGGACGATTTTGAGCAGCGGTGGTTTGCAATTCGGGAAAATGATAAACAATCCCGCCTTCTGGACTCACTTCGGGCCGCCCATTGAAACGAGAGAGTACGGGAATCATAAAGTCTTCGTACTCGTGACCATAGCCTTGGCCAACATTATCTAAATAAGGAGCAATTTGCTCAGCGACCACTGCACCTCGATGATTGCGAATCACAGTGCCAATAGTCTGCCAGCGTCGCTCTTCTAGGTCTGCATTGGGATTGCCATCCCCAAATAAGAAGGAAAAGATCGCTTCTAAAAAGTTGAGCCGATTTCCTTCGGCATTGCGAGAACGGCGACGGCGGCGTTCATAGGGGCGATCGTCATAATAATTGGGGTAAAAGATCCAGAAGAAATCAGGGGTGAACCAAAAATTGGGGAGAAAGATGCCACCCCCACCCCCGGAGTCATTGTCATTGTCTCGGCTAGAATTCATTGCCATGACGATGAGGGCGATCGCCACCACAATTAAAACAATCGACGCTAGCAAAACAATGCCAAAGGAGATGCGAATCAGATAAAACAGAACTCGCCAAACCTTGGCCCACCATTCCTTTAGGCGCAAGCGGAGGAATTTGTTCCGCAGGACATTCCGAAAGTTTTTGGGAAAGAGATAAACGACTTCACCAGACTCGGCGACTTGCAAGTGCCCGCCCGCATCCGATGCCAAGGCTAGAAGCCCCTGCTGAGCCAGATTAATATCTAGCCCTGCCTGAGCAGCAATATCCCCAACCGTAACGCGGTAATCTAGTCGTTCTACCGCTTGCATAATCGTGGGATTTGGCACCATCCGCTTCCTTCCCTTGCGAAACCATAATCGTGATTACTTCCAGTATAGGCATCAGGAATAGCGATTCTGGCTAGGCTTTGACTCCCCTTCCCTGTAGGGAAGGGGTTGGAGGTTAGGTCTCAATCTGTGCTCTTAGCAAGTCACTTGTGTAGATAAAATCTACTGACAGCCAACAGCAGTAGATTGGAGGGCCGAGCTTAAATTAGCAGCAAAGGTGATGGTTTGGACAAAAGGAGATGAGCCTGGGCAGTTCATCCGGGAGCGATCGCTACGGCGAGGAGCAAACCAAGAATTGGCTTTGACCACCAAACTGCTACCCGTCCAAGCCAAGCCCGTGACCGTTAAGGAGTTGCTGTCGCCGCTAGTGAGCATACCGGAGAGAAAAGTGGCATTGGCAACGGTCCCGGTGGAGGGGTTAATCCGGGCGAGTACAGCAACTTTACGGCTGCCACCTTTGCCATAACTAGTTAACCAACCACTTGCTGCAAAACGACGGAAGTCTTGACTGGAATAACCTTGAGTGCCAGTAGAACTGAAGACGCCATACAACACACTCCCGCCATCCCAAATCAAGCCATATCCGGTGCCATCGTCATTGGTGACTTCGTAATCTGTTTTACACCAAGTGCGCTGTCCGTTGTCAAAGCGGACTAGGCGGGGGTTTTTGTTCACAGAAGAAACTTGTTGATAGCCGATGTAAATACTAGTGGTACCGAAGGTGACAGAAGGGCCACCCTTCGCCTTAATTGTGGCTTGGCTGTCGGTACAGGTGAAAGCCACAGCTCTACCCACTGATGCCACAGGAGCTGCTTGTGCAGTTTGGGCAGTCACGCCTGCCAAACCGATACTGCTACTTGCACCGAGGAGTGTTGTGAGGCCCAAAGCAGTAAGCTTGGTTGAAAGTTGACGGGTTTGCTGTGATGGTGCCGAAGCGTTGAGATCGCTGCGTAACTGATGAGGCTGCTTTGAAGACAAGTTGAGTTGTCGTTGCCCAAGCAACGCAGACAGAAAACGCTGATTCATAGGAATTCTCCAGCAAAAACTTTGTCAGAAGTTATGTTTCATCGCTTCTACATCTGGTTTGGTTGTGCACAACCAACTGATGAAACTTGAACCATGTAGAAACGAGGCAGGATGCACCAATGAACCGTTGACCCTGTGCAATCTAACCCAGCGTTGGAAGAAGGTGGCCTAGAAAATTTACCGAATCTTCAAAATCTTTTACACAATCTTTAATTTATTCAGAGAATTTTTGGTATTTTTTTTGACTTCGGTTAGAAAATCGCCCGGTTGACGCCTGATAAACCTGATAAGTAGAAAGGAGAATGTTGGCTTAAGACTTGTATGCAGAAATTCTCATACCTAGCGATCGCGGCTGGACTGACACTGATGCCGTTGGAAACGCCAGCAGCTTTGCCCGGACCCAGTTCACAGCTAACCTTATTAGCAGCTAGTCAAAATAGCATGATTGCAGATGCAGGAACGCCCCTGTGCTACATGCAGACAACCAATCAAGGTTTAGTAGATCTGAGCCATTTGTGTCAGCGATCGGCTCCTACTACCCCCAGCAATCCCCAAGTAGTAGTACTTGGTTTTGAGCGCAGCGGCGATCGCGTGGTGGGCCAAGTCCGTAATGATACGGGGAAACCAGTTAGATTCGCGATTGTGAACTATGCAGTCGCTGCTCCCACTACTGATGCGGCAGCTAGCTTCACTTATGTGACCCCGGAAACTCTCCAGCCTGGACAAACAGGCAATTTTGAGGGCACGCTTTCTCAACCGGGCACCGTAACAGTGACTTCTGTAGAGTGGGAAGCAGAACCCAACAGCTAAAGCTCGTTCCTAATACCAGGGTGTCATTTGCGGGACTTTTATACTCGTTTACAAACTCAAACCCCTTAAGGTTTTTTGTTGCTCAGAGGTCCCTAGCCCCTTACTTTGAATCAGGACGTTAAAGTTACCTAACCCCATTGGGCTAGCCAAAGCATGCAATGCTTCCCGCCGAGCGAGCAGAGCTTGCAAAGACTCCCCAGGTTGACTGAGATCAGTGTGGGAGAGCGCGGCAATGCGATCGCCTAAGCCCAGCGCCATTAAGAATAAGCCTTGCTGAATCAGACCGACCTGTTGCAACCCACAGCGATCGCCTTGGCGTTCTAAAGCTGTAAAGTCCACATGCGCCGTAATATCTTGGTAACCTACATAGAAATACGGGTTGTTGTGATAACTATGTTGGTAGTAGCACTGCAAAGTGCCTTCCGATCGCCCTGGATTATAGTAGCGAGTGGCTGGATAACCATAATCAATAGTCAGAAGATAGCCTTGCTGTAAGCGATCGGCGACTGTTTTTAACCAGCTCAAAGCGGCTAGATTGACTTCAGTTCTGTATCCTTCCGGATAATTACCTGATAGCAGCGGGATACCTAACCAATCAAAATATTCTCTCAGTTGAGGGGTTGAGAGTTCTCCTAGCACTTCAGCAAACTGCATTGTGTCAGGAGCAGATGGGCTAGAAGTGAGGGTGACATAAACTTCTTGTAGTTCTCCCTCAGTGAGTACCACTTGATGTACCGGGAATGCATCGACTAATTCATTGGAAAAACAGCAACCCACAATAGAATCAGGAGGGATCTCCTCCCAGGTGCACCAACGCACCGAGAGAGAGGCAGTAAGGTGAGATTGCGATCGCAGCCGCTGCTGTTGTTGTAGCCGCAGCGTAGGAGACTTTTCCACCACTACATATTCGATCGCTTGCAAGAAATCAGGATATTGTTGCTGGAGATATTGCAAAATATCGGTGGCTAAGAGTCCCTGACCTGCTCCCATCTCTACCAACGTAAAAGGAGAGGGTTGCCCCACCGATCGCCACATATCCACAAATTGCTCCGCTAGCAATTCGCCAAAATCAGCCCCTAGATGAGGAGAGGTAAAGAAATCACCTTGAGCCCCAATGGTGACCGCTTTGGTGGAATAGTAACCTTGTTGGGGATGGTAGAGCGCCAAGTCCATATAGCCAGCAAAGGTAATTCGCTGATTGGGACTGTTGGTTATCTGTTGAGCAATGAGTTGGCAAAGAACAGAGTTGCTACCGTTGGGGTTGAGTTGCTGAGCTGTCATAGTTTCGATTCTAATTTTTTTGCGCTTAAGCTTGATTTAGATTTATTAGCACGCCGGGTTTTACGCCTAAACAGCAGAACTACCACTGCAATCAACAAAATCGCGACCACAACATTAGAAGCAGGCCCCAGATATTGTTTGACTAAATAGTAGCGATCGCCTAAGACATATCCTGAACCCGCTAGCAAAGCATCCCAAATCGTTGCGCCTAAAACCACATAAAACAGAAATAAGAGCACAGGCATACCGCTGATACCCACTGGCACAGAGATAAATGTCCGTACGCCTGGTACGGCTCGACTCAGTACTACAGCTCGGCCCCCGTACTGCTTAAACCAATATTTAGACTTCTCAATATCTTCCATCGATACTTTGATCCAGCCACCCGAGCGATGAGACAGCTTCCGCAATCCTGGCTCCCCCAAGTACTTGCCTGCAAAGTACCAAGGTAATGCCCCAATTACAGAACCTAAGACCCCTGCTAAGACTGCATACACTAAATTCAGTTTGCCCTGAGCTGCCATAAACCCTGTTAACGGCATGATGACTTCAGTCGGAAGCGGGGAGATCAACGTCAACAATACGATGCCGAGGTAGCTGAATGATTCCATAAAGGGGGTGCCTTGCTAGCCTTCCATCCATTCTCTACGATCGCGCTGCAACTGATCGCTGTCAAATCGGCAACAGTATATTGAGTTGACTAAGTACACTTTATTGAGAAATCTCACCTTCCGGAAGACAGAGGATCACCGCGATCGCTGCTAGTTTAGAACCAATTAGACAGCGGCAAGCGAGGCGCAGATCAATGAGAGGGCGCGATTCAGTAGAGCGAGCCAGTAATCAAGCAGGGCGAGCTGCCAGACAGGTTGCGTCTCAACCGTGGGTGGAGCCTCTAGCCCGATTCGGCTATACCGCTAAGGGGATTGTCTATGGCTTAGTTGGTATCCTAGCCGCTCAAGCTGCTTTTGGGTCAGGCGGCAAAACCACAGATTCACGAGGAGCGCTACAAACCATCCTAGATCAGCCTTTTGGGCAGTTTTTGTTGGGATTAGTGGCGATCGGTTTGCTGGGTTATGTGCTTTGGAGCTTGGTCCAAGCAACGATGGATACCGAAAATCATGGTACCGATGCTAAGGGAATTGCTCAGCGACTCGGTTATGTCGGGACGGCTATTGTCTACGCAGGATTGGCCCTGACAGCGGCTCGGCTAGTCCTAGGTTCCGGTGGTAGTGGAGGTGGTAGTAGCGCTTCCCAAGATTGGACGGCTCGTCTCTTAGCTCAACCCTTTGGTCAATGGCTGGTAGGCACAATTGGAGCAGCGATTATTGGCTTTGGTTTTTACCACTTCTATAAAGCCTACACCGCCAAGTTTCGCCGTAAATTGAAGCTGAACGAAATGAGCGAGAATGAAAAAACCTGGGCCACTCGCATGGGTAGGTTCGGCTTAGCTGCCAGAGGCGTTGTGTTTGCCGTGATTGGTTTTTTCCTGATTCAGGCAGCTCGGTCTTCTAATGCCAGTGAGGTGCGAGGTCTGGGAGGAGCTTTGGCAGCTTTGGCGAGTCAACCTTATGGTCCTTGGTTGTTGGGACTGGTAGCCCTAGGACTGGTGGCTTATGGTATCTATAATTTTGTCTTGGCTCGCTACCGCCAGATGGTCATCCAGTAAGTTCTCCCTTTAAAATCAGAAGTGCTCTCTAGAATTACAGCTAACGCATGCTGCCACGCGAAGACCTATTGAAAGGCATTGAAAATCGAGACGCGATCGCACGAGTGATCGACCAAGCCGACCAGGCGATTAAAACCTGGGAAGTCGTCTGTAGCGATTTTCTTGCCCCTCCAGAACTCGCTGACATGCAGCAAGCATTTGGGCGGTTGACTGAAGTCCAGTTGTTGCCCTGGGGCGGCTACCCACAAGCAGAACGGCAACGAGTGGCGATCGCACGGGCCGAACTCCCCCTAGAAGCCACTCAAGTAGAAATAGCAGCTCTCGACATTGCGGGCAACTTCTTGTTTGATCCTGCGACCCACCGTGACTTCCTCGGAGCGTTGCTAGGCACAGGCATTGTTCGGGAAAAAGTAGGTGACATTATTGTGTTAGGAGAACGAGGAGCGCAGGCGATCGTGGTGCCTGACCTAGTGGAGTTTCTAGAACTCCACCTTAATCAAGTGCGATCGGTGCCCGTAAAAACTCGGCGGATTGAACTCAGCGAACTGAAAATCCGAGAACCCAAGAAAAAGGAACTGACGACGGTAGAAGCCTCACTACGCTTGGATGCGATCGCCTCGGCAGGCTTCGGCATGTCTCGCAGCAAAATGGTGGACTTGATCGACGGCGGAGATGTCAGGGTGAACTGGAAGGAGATCAGCTCTGCCAGCCATCAACTCAAAACTGGGGACTTGGTGGCAATCCGCGGCAAAGGTCGCCTAGAAGTTGGCGAAGTCGCCGTAACCAAAAAAGATCGCTACCGAGTTCAGCTAACTCGCTTTGTGTAGATAGTGTATATGCTGCTTTAAAGCGAGCTGGCTCCCCTTCCTTTGAGGGGAGGGGCTGGGGGTTAGGTTCCAATGCGATCGCTCAGCTCAACTTAGCGCTACATTCCAAAATCAAACGTTGGTTCTCGATTGAATAGGGTTGAATTTCTAAAGCGCGGCGAAAGGCGGGAATGGCCTCTCGGTATTCACCCAATGCCACATGGCAGAGCCCTATGCCATGAAGTGCGCCAAAATGAATCGGGTCGAGCTGCACTACTTGTTGGCAATCGGCCAGCGACTTACGATACTTGCCCTGAACGTAGTACAGCACTGCTCGTCGGTTCCATGCTTCGGCAAAATCGGGTAAGTCCTGAATCAGCTGGGTAAGCACCGCTTCTGCTTTGAGTTTTTCTCCGGTTTCTAACAACATCTGTGCCTGCCGAATTTGCTCTAGGCCCGCAACGCCCTTCTGTTCAAACCAGCGTCGCCACAATTCCTGGGTAGCACGATTACGCACCTCTGGGTCTGCGTGCTTGAGGTCTTCAAGTAGCCGCTCAATTGATCGGTTATCCATGCAACTATGACTCTACCGTGAGGATCAGCGAGGTTTCTCCTTCCTTATTGTGGCCTCAATTTAAGGCTAATTGTAAAGTTTTGCAAAATTCAAAATAAGTTCTTGGCTAGAGCATGAGAAGCACATAGGCGATCGCTTCTCGAAATATCGATGTCGTTACAACGGCGGGATCTAGGCTCTATGGCTCAAAAACATTTCAAACAATTTATCTATTGGTTCGTAGGCGAGCGGGCGGGGCGTGTACTGACAGCCACTTGGTCTTGGCTCTGGGGCTTGCCTGTGGAGTCAGGCGGCAAGATTGCGGTGGAAGTGGCCCAGGAATCTTTGGAAACGATGCAAAAGTCGGTAGCGCAACTTACCCAATCAGTGGCGAGTCTAATGGCTGCTTACCAGCAAGCTAAGAGTATGTACGAAAGTAGGCAGAAAGAATTTCGGCAAGCTGAACAACAAGCAATTTTGGCACAACAACAAGGCAATGCAGAAGCCGCCCGGATGGCGATGACGAAGGCCATTTTGCTCGATCGCTCGCTGCCTTCCTTAGCGAAAAAATTTGCCAAAGCGGAGACAGTGGTGCGAGCTGCCAAGGACAGACTTAACCGAGAACGCCAGAAGCTAGAAACTTACAAATTGGAGATGCAAAATCTCAAAGATTTGGCGGAGCTAAATGAGGCGCTGGCTGTGATCGATCAGGCTAATACTGAACTTGAAATTGGCTCAGCGCGATCGCAGTTTGCGACGGCTCAAACTTCTATAGAACGGCGACATCTCCAGATGACAGCACAGGCAGAGCTTTCAGAAAATCCAGCGGAGAAACTGACCGCGGATTTAGCTCAGATGACGCTTGACGATGAGATTGCTCAACGACTGCAACGACTGACAACTTCATCTTCATCCTCTCGCTCAGTCACTCCCTCAGATGCCTAAAGGAACTCCTACAATGACCTCAACTCAAAAAAGCAATTCTACTTCTGTGCGTCCCAAAGCCAGTGTCCCGCCCATTGTGCTCTTGTTAATAGGTTTAGGAGTAGTCACAGGCATCTCCTGGCTGAAGGGAAATATCTTTTCTCCATCATCCCAGTCGCTCAATGCGGGTGCTCTTAAAGACCGCATGAGTCTGGGGAATAAGCTCTTGATTGAGGCGGATGCTACACCAGAGAAACGCGCCGGAGTTGCAGCTTTTGCCAAAGGAGATTTTAAAGGCGCGATCGCCCAATTTGAAGCTTCTCTCCGAAAGCGCCAAAATGACCCAGAAACGCTGATCTACTTGAACAATGCCCGTGTTGATGACACAGCGCTCCGAATTGCCGTGGGTGTTCCGATTGGGAGCAACCTGAATGTAGCTCAGGAAATGTTGCGCGGGGTCGCCCAAGCTCAGGATGAAGTGAATCGGAATGGTGGCATTGATGGCGTGCCGCTACAAGTTGAAATTGTCAACGATGAAAATAATCCAGAAATTGTGAAGCAGGTGGCGACAGAGTTGGTAAAAGACTCGCGCATTCTTGCCGTAGTAGGACATAACGCCAGTAATGCTTCTTTGGTCGCTGCGCCGATCTACCAACAGGGACAACTGGTGATGGTGACTCCGACTAGCTTTGCCAATAATCTCTCTGGGTTTGGCAGTTATGTCTTCCGCGCTGTTCCCACAACTCGGTTAATGGCGGAACCTCTGGCTCAATATGTAGTTGGCACCACTCGTAAAACTAATATCGCTGTGTGCTATGACTCCCAAGCTCCAGACAATGTCTCCTTTAAAGATGAGTTTGTCGCAGCTTTGGTAGCTCAGGGAGGCAAACTCGTGCCAACCGTTTGTGACTTCTCTACTCCAAACTTTAACCCAACCACGGCGATCGCCCAAGCGGTTAGTAGTGGGGCTGAGGGGCTGTTAGTTTCTCCCCACATTGATCGGCTCGATCGCGCCATTGACTTAGCCAGAGCCAATCAGGGCAGGCTCGCATTATTGGGTAGCCCAACTTTATACACAATCAAAACGCCGCAGTCTGGTCAAGCCGATATGAATGGATTAGTTTTACCTGTGCCTTGGCATCCGACTGCTTTTGCCGACCATCCATTTGCAATCAATGCGAAGTATCGATGGGGAGGAGCGGTCAATTGGCGAACGGCAATGGCCTATGATGCCAGTCGTGCCATTATCAAGGGTTTAGAGCAGGATAAAACTCGGAGTGGCTTGCAGAACGTTTTGCGGAGTCCAGCGTTTTCGGCTTCTGGAGCCGGAGATCCGGTGAAGTTTCTGCCATCAGGCGATCGCCTGGGTCAAGCTGTTTTGGTGCAAATCCAGCCCAGTGCTTCTGGCTATGACTTTGCGCCACTCCGTCCATAATCGCTTTGCTTCCTGACTTTCAACTTTGGTAGGTATCCGGAGATGAATATTGAGCCAGCAGAACTTTACGACCGGATTCAGAAATTTGCCTTAGATGATGTAGATGCCGAGCTGCCGTTTAGCAAACGATTGGCGAGGGAGAATGGCTGGACTGCTCAGTATACGCAGCGAGTGATTGCTGAGTACAAAAAGTTTGCATTTCTCACGGTAGTCGCTGGGCACCCAGTTAGCCCCTCCAAAGATGTGGACGAAGCATGGCATTTGCATCTCCTTTATACACGCTCCTATTGGGGATACTTTTGTCCAGAGGTTTTACAAGTTTCTCTGTATCATGAGCTAACCAGAGAGGGTAGTAGCAGTCGCGAAAAGTTTGATAGCTGGTATACTCAAACGCTTTTCAGCTACGAACGTTGGTTTGGACAGGTTCCTCCTGCTGATATTTGGCCGCCAGTACCCAGGCAGATTCATCAGGGTAAACAAGTTAGCAACAGAGATCAGTTCTGGAACTGGTCTCTCACAAAGCACCGAGCTAACCGACGCGCGATCGCAGTTTTATCATTTCTGTTCACCCTAGCTATCACTAGTTTTACTCCGTCAATTGCGAGCAGCGTCGGTACGAATATCGCCACCAAAATTAGTAATCCGCTTGATTTTGCAGGAGTTGAATTTCTAGATTTCTACTTTAGATTGCTTAGTGTGGTAACACTCTTTGCCTGTGGTTTACGATGGTATCTCTGCCAACCAGGTCATCAAACCTCTGTGCAGGCGGTACATCTCGATCCCTACGAGGCGGCTTACTTAGCAGGTGGTAAACGTCGGGCTGTAGAAGCGGCGATCGCACATTTGGTAGAGCGTAAACACCTGAGATTGTTGATGACTGAACGAGCCTTTCGGAGAGGCCTCCCCCTGCCGAAAAATAGTCATTTTTTAGAGCAAGCAGTCGTGCGAGCAGTTTCTAAAGGTGGCAGCATTGAGAACGTGAGATCCCTAGTAGAACCTTTGACAAAGACTATCTACACAAATTTGCAAGAACTCGGCTTACTAGTCAAGCAAAGTCAAGCAGCAAGGACTCAGTGGTTACCCACGCTCTCTGTTGCTGCGGTACTGGTGTTAGGAATTAGCAAGATAGTGGTCGGTATTGCTCGGGATAAACCTGTAGGATTTCTCGTCATACTTTGTCTATTAACAACAGTCATCGCTGGCCTTCTATCCATTAAGCCTCATCGCAGTCGATATGGAGATTCTGTATTGGAGCAATTGCAGCGACAACATGCCAAGTTGCAATACAATTCGCCAGCTACTCAACTAGCATTGGTGGTGGCTCTGTTTGGTAATACGGTTTTGGGAGACGCGGTTTTGGCTGATTTAGATCAGGTGTTCATGCCTCCTGCAAGCGTGGGTGGTGGAGATGGAGGCGGTGACGGCGGTGGAGATGGAGGCGGGGGTTGCGGGGGCGGTGACGGAGGCGGTGGGGGCTGTGGTGGCGGTGACGGCGGTGGTTAACCGCATGGATGAAATCGATCAACAATTGCGCCAATTGGTGATGGCTGCTTGTCGCCAGCCGCGAGGGAGCCTGGAGCGCCAACGAGCCTTGAACCAACTGATCTGGCAAATTCAGCGCTCTGGCAAACTACTCCGAGGCGTTGGTGTCCCTGATTATGAAGATGCCCTCCAGCAAACATGGCTCTACTGCTGTCGCAACCTCTGCGAAGCGCTAACTGGCAACGCTTACGACCCAGAGCTAGCCAGTGTGATTACTTGGCTCAATGCCTATCTCAAGCGACGGTTGAGCGATCGCCAGCGGGAAGTGTTTCAACAACAGGCAGAACGGGCATTTGGTCAGCTTGCAGAGACGGGGGAAGTAATTAATCCAATCGACACTCTTCCTGCTCCTGCCAATCCGCCACCGATCCTAGAAGAGATTCGGGAATGGGTAGAGCGAGAAGGCAGACAACTCCGGCGGATTCATGTGCGCGATCGCCCCGATATTAACTGCGAAGTGCTGATTCTACGCCGCTTACCGCCAGAAACTGCTTGGGAAGCGCTATCTCAGGAGTTTGGTGTGGCGATCGCCACCTTGAGTAACTTTTATCAACGAGAGTGTTTTCCTCGCTTGCTCAAGTTTGGACAAACGCAAGGATATTTAGATTCATAGATCGTTTCAGTATCGTTTCGATTGCCGCATTCAACCTCCTTACCCATGATTGACTCCACCCAAGACCTCACAATTACGCTGCCAATTCCTGCCTCTGCTCGCCAGGTGGCGCAACAATTTGCTCAAGCCCAGCCCACTCCAGAGAAAGCGGCTCAAGTTTATCGCAATACGCTGGCTGTGTTGCTGATGCGAGATTATTTACAAATGCTCGACGTGCCTACCAATCTGGAGGCAAGCTATAGCTGGAATCCGATCGCTCGTCTCTGTGCAGATGTGGCTGACTTAGAAATAACGGGGCTAGGGCGTTTAGAATGCCGTTCTATTCAAATGAGCGATCGCAGTTGCTCCATGCCGCCGGACGTATGGCAAGACCGGATTGGTTATGTGGTGGTGCAGTTAGATGAAGCCTGCCGTGCTGGCACCCTATTAGGATTTGTCCCCCGTGTTACTACTACCATGCTGCCACTCGCACAACTGCAATCTTTAGATGCCCTACTGTTGCGCTTGCATCAGCCTGCTCCTGTTGTTGTGCAATTGAGCCAATGGTTTAATCAAGTTTTTGAACCGCAATGGCAGGCGATCGCAGCTTGGCTAGAGAACCGAGACACCAATTATGCGATGGCTTTTCGGGCTAAACAGGTAAAAGGCATGACCATCGATACGCCGGAAGCAGTGAAACACTTGGTTGAGCAATTGTATGCCAATCAGGCTGAGCAAGAACCAGAACGTTCTACACTAAGTACCGCTAATGTGGGTGTTATTCCTGCCTTGACCCAACTGCTGCAAACCACGCAAGACGAAGAAATCCGTTGGACTGCGGCTGAGCTATTGTGGACGCTTGATCCTGACCATCCCGCCGCCGGAGTCAGACGCATCACAGACTTAGGCATTCACCTAGCAGGCCATGCGATCGCCTTGATGGTGGCGATTCTGCCCAAACCAGAACAAAAAGTGGCGGTACTCTTGCGGGTTTACCCGATGGCAGGTCAAGCTTATTTACCACCCGAATTGCAATTGGTAGGCTTAGATGCTGGAGGGCAGGCATTTTTGACCACCCAAGCTAGACGCAAAGATGATTACATTCAGTTGAAGTTTACGGCTGACCTAGGAGAACGATTTAGTGTGAGAATTGCTCTAGAGTCAGCTAGCATCGTGGAAAATTTTGTGGTTTAGCGTTGTTTGGCGGGCGATCGTAAGACGGAAAAAAGATTGTGAGTAAGTTGGTCGTCTTCAAGTTTGGTGAGGGCAGTTTTGCACAGGGATTTCCTGTGACGCTGCAAATTGGTGACGATGGCCAAGCATCTGCGATCGAGGTCAGAGGGAGATTTCCTGCTGCTCCAGATATTCCTCAGCTATATCAGCAGTGGCAACACCTCTACTATCGGCTGGGAGGCATGCGAATTGAAGTGCCCCCTGCCCAAGTCACCAATGTCTCCACCGTGACCGAGTGCGACCAAGCCGCCCAGAAATTACGAGCCAGCTTAATCCACTGGTGGAGCCAAGCCAGTGTGCGAGATTTGCGGGAGCAGGTCCAAGAAGAGGTACAGCGGCATGAGGCGGCGCGGGTAATTGTACAGACTCAAGATCTCCTCTTACGCAAGTTACCTTGGCATCTGTGGGCCTTATTTGAACGTCGTCCTGGCGCTGAAATGGCGCTCTGTGCCGATTACGCACCTCCTTCCCCACCGCTGCACAGCCCAGTTAGAATTCTTGCGGTGTTGGGTAACAGTGAAGGTATTGATGTCCAAGCCGATCGCGCAGTTCTAGAGCAGTTGCCAGGAGCCAAGGTGACTTTGCTAGAAAAACCCTGTCGCCAGCAGCTCACTGAACAGTTGTGGAGCCAGCCGTGGGACATTTTGTTTTTTGCGGGACATAGTTCTAGTGAGGAACGTGGACAAATTCAAATTAATGACACCGAAACCCTCTCCCTCGATCAGCTCCGTTATGGCTTAAAGGCAGCAGTTCGCAACAATTTGAAGCTGGCCATTTTCAATTCTTGCGATGGCTTAGAACTGGCTCGACATCTGGCAGATTTAGGCATTCCGCAGGTAATTGTGATGCGAGAACCTGTGCCCGATCCAGTAGCTCAGGCATTCTTGCGCTATTTCCTGCAAGCTTTTGCCCAGGGTCAGTCGCTATATCTATCTGTGCGTCAAGCGAGAGAACAGCTACAAGGAATGGAAGGAGACTTCCCTTGTGCTTCTTGGTTGCCTGTGCTCTGCCAAAATCCAGTGGAGTCTCCTTTGGCCTGGCCTGTGGTTAGAAAACCCTATGGTCTTGCCAAAACATTGTTTGGAGGGGCGATCGCGGCTCTCTGCACAGGCATGTTACAGCCGACTCCCCCCTTGCCAACACCCTGGGCCAACCGCATCAGCTTGGGCGACAAGATTTTAGTCCGGGCGAGCGCCACCCCCACTAAAGAAGCAGGCGTTAAAGCATTCCGTACCAAACAATTCAGTTCGGCAGCGCAGCAGTTTCAAGCCTCGCTGCAGCAACAACATAACGATCCAGAAACCTTAATCTACTTAAATAATGCTCGCATCGCTAACCAAGCAGCAGTTAGAGTTGCAGTTAGCGTGCCGATTGGTAGCAACCTGAATGTCGCTCAGGAGATTCTTCGGGGAGTGGCTCAAGCTCAGGATGAGATTAATCGTCAAGGAGGTCTGCGGGGACAACTCTTGCAGGTGGCGATCGCGGATGATGAGAACCAACCAGCGATCGCCCGTCAGATTGCCACAGCACTAGTGAAGGATACTCAGACCATAGCTGTGGTGGGACATAACGCCAGTGATGCTTCTGTGGCAGCCGCTCCCATTTATGACGAGGGAGAACTGGTGATGCTGTCCCCCACTAGTTTTTCTGACAAACTCTCCTCTAGCGGCAAATATATTTTTCGCATGGTGCCCAGCATTCGCTTCATTGCCGATGCCTTGGCCCGCTACACCATCAAAAATGACTATAAAGTCAAAATTGCTATCTGCTCTGACACAGCGGCTGTGGATAATGAATCTTTTCGCAATCAATTTACGGCAGCGGTTTTTGCCGATGGGGGGCAGTTTATCAATGTTCCGTGTGACTTCTCCGCTTCTGACTTTAATGCTGAAACCGCGATCGCCACAATCATCAGTAGCGGAGCCGATAGTATTCTCCTCGCTCCCCATGTCGATCGCATCAATAAAGCTGTGGAGATGGCACGCGCCAACCAAGGGCGTTTAACTTTATTCGGCAGCCCAACGCTATATACTTCCCAAACCCTCCAGGCTGGACAGAACACAGTTAATGGCTTGGTGTTGCCTGTGCCTTGGCATCCTACACCACGGGCTAAACACTCTTTTCTCCGCGAAGCTCAGCAACTTTGGGGCGGCTCGGTAAACTGGCGTACTGCTATGTCCTACGATGCAACTAAAACCGTATACATGGGATTACAACATCAACAGACTCGCAAAGGTTTAAGAGATACCCTCAGAAGCCCAGATTTTCTACTGGAGGGAGCTAGCGGCGTTATTCAATTCCTTCCCTCTGGGGAGCGCCGAATTGTGCCAAGCATTGGGGTATTAGTAAAAGTACAACCTAGTACCAAAGCTCCTCTGCGTTACGAGTTTGCCCTTCTCAAGCCATAACTTCCAAATACTAATTGCTGCTTGGGAATGACCTGCGATCGCGGTAGAAACGTTGAATCAACAGAATTAGTGCTGCAAGGTAGGCCACAAGAGCTGCGATGTAACCGATGCCGAATTGAGCACCAAATGAGTGCATCGTGACCGCAAATATCGTTAAATGGATCAGCCCAAACAGAGCGGCAACGATGCCAAGGACAGGCTTGTATGCTCCCAAGGGGATCAGCAACCCTCCCAGCACGACAATCCAGTTAGGAATGGCATAAATTCCCAATCGGAATCCTCCTTGCCAAGCCGTGAATGTATCACTAGAACCAGCAAAGGCACCACTAGCCAGTCCTAGCTTTGCAGGTAAGTTCAAGTTCTCAGGTGGAGGGATATTAGGATCTATGAGTGCATCAGATTGTAACGAAGCCCAAGGCAAAAAGGAAGCCGCTAAAATCACTGCACTCAGCAAGAGTAAAGTTGTTAGCACTGTAAATCGCATCGAATTTCGGCGTTAGATGAAGCTGACTGGCGGGGGTAAAGCAGTTATCAGGTTAGTCATTTATCATGAAGTAAGGTAAAGCGTATCTCAAAAAGTAGGGTTAAAACTCATGGCGTTATTTGGATTTGGCAAAAAGCTGAGCTTGCCCACGCCAGCAGAAGCCTTACCAGGACGGGCAGAACCGATGTCAGTCCCGGAAAAGCACTACGTCAATGGCAACCCCTTGCAGCCACCTTACCCCGCTGGGCTAGAAGTGGCAATGTTTGGCATGGGCTGCTTCTGGGGCGCAGAGCGGAAGTTCTGGCAGCTGCCGGGTGTGTTTACAACTGCCGTGGGCTATGCTGCTGGCGTGACCCCAAACCCCACTTATCAGGAAGTTTGCTCTGGTATGACTGGGCACAATGAAGTAGTGCAAGTGGTGTTTGACCCCAAGCAAATCAGCTATGAGGCTCTGCTGAAGGTATTTTGGGAGAACCACAATCCGACCCAAGGCATGCGCCAAGGCAATGATTCTGGAACTCAATATCGCTCTGGAATTTATGTGTATTCGGAGCAGCAACATAAGTTGGCGGAAACTTCGCGGGATGCTTACCAACTAGGCTTAAGCAAAGCAGGTTACGGAACCATCACAACGGAGATTATTGAGGCTCCAGAGTTCTACTACGCAGAAAGCTACCATCAACAATACTTAGCGAAAAACCCCAACGGTTACTGCGGCTTGGGTGGGACTAATGTCTGCTTGCCAGACGTGATTCAAGCTTAGGGCAAGACTCTAAAGTTTTACGCAGTTTTGCGATCGCTGGCAGCACTAACCCTGCCAGCTTTGTTGTTTTTTGCTGCCCTAATTTATTGGCGTATATCGGCGCGATCGCCCATTTTTTCAGGGAAGCTCTGGAGGCAGTTGCCCCCAGAAGCTTAGTGCTATTCCCAACCCAGAGGCGGTTCAATTAAAGATTGATCAGATTTGCCAACTGTTACTCCTGGCTTATCCACAATTTTGACTGTGGTTGCTTGTGGCCCCTCTTCTCCGTCTTCCACAAAGAAACGCACACCTGTGCCAATTTCCAGGCGATCGAAATCATCGTGGAGGACGCTATTACGGTGGAAGTAGATATCTTGACCATCTAGAGTTTTGATAAAGCCGTATCCTTCTTCCCGAAAGATTTTGTTGACTAAGGCAGTCGTCTCATAGGGTTCTTGGTTTTGAGACTTATCACTTTCGTGCTGACGTTTGGTGAGTTTGCTTAGCTGGCGACGTGCGGCGCTGAAAGCATCCCGAATCACAGTATCGAGTTCAACATATTGCGTTTCTTCTCCAGGGTTAGAGTCAGCCACTAATTCATGCCCAGGAGGTACAGTCATATCAATGCGGACTCGGTAAGGAGAACCGCTGCGAGGGCGATCGTGGATTTTTTCTACAGCAATATGGCAACTGCTAATGTGGTCACAAACTTCTTCTAATTTGGCAACCTTTTCATGAATGAGAGCATCGATCGCGGCTGTTTTCTCAACATCACGATAGGTGACTTCTAAAGGAACTTTCATATTGGTCTCTCCAATGATTAGGCACTTCAGGCTTGGAGTAGAAATTGAAGCCCTCCTGAATAGGGGAGGACTTCAATTTCTACTAAAACCAGAAATACTCGGAAATGAAGCTATGACCTCAGACAACCCCGCACTACTTCCACAACGGTATGCGTGGAGCTAGCTAAATTATTTCGGTCAAAGCCGCTGAAGTCAGAGCTAAAGCTGGATTTGAAATACTGCTTTCGATCATGCTATGCGGCGATCGCTGCGGCGGATTCTATCGCAATACAGAAATCAAAACTCAGTTGTGCCTCTAACGGCTTAGGCAGCTTGACTGAGGCGGTTATGGGGTCAAGTGCTAACCTGAGACTGACTAACCCCCAACGGGCGATCGCGTTCTGCCAGTACCCGCTTCAAATTCTACCTACAGCAAGGTCAGGCTGTGCTGCTCCAGCCAGTCAAAGATTTGATCTAATTGGGTTAAAGTGACTAAACCGTATTGCCAAAGCACCATTGGCAACAGGCTAGGAGATTCTGAGTGTTGCCAAGCTAGCATGACGGCAGCAGCAGGAATCGCCAAATCCTCTTGCAAAAATCGCATGAATGATTGATTTCTAACTTCCATCGTCCTCACCCTGTAGTTGGTTTGCAGTTACATCTCTGCCGACAACTCGTTTACAACCTGCACTCGACGTTGTTTCAAAGCATGAAGTAAACGGTCAATCGTGCATTGCTCCTCTGCGCTCATGTCGTTGCTTAGGAGGGCTGCCAGGATGCCATAGCGATCGGCTAAGGTGATCTTGCCAGAGCTGCTGACTTGAGCAAATAGTTCGGAGAGAGCAGAGGGCAAGAGGTTAACAGGAGGCATCGTGACGTTCAGGAACTCGCTACTGTTAATATCCAATTTTTCTCAGCCCATTCCAGTGATAGACCAAGCTCAGCCTTGTGATAGTTAGCCTGTGATCAGGTGACGAGCATCACGCGATTGCTAACCTCTAACATTTCAGCTCTCTGGAGCTACGCTTAAGTCATAAGCTTGCTCTGAGCTATTCCCCCAAAAACCAGTATCTTAACCATGATGGAATGAACGAGCTACGGCTATACTGCCGCTCCATCAAAGAGTCAAAAACGGTTTGATTGAGATAGCAATAATTCGAAGAATAGGAAGACCAAAGATTACCATCCTCAAACATCACAATTGCAGGCAGGTATCCTTGTGGCGCTGTTGGAAAATATTTGAGGTCAGTGTAATATAGCCGCCCATCCTCAAAGGACCAGCCGACGCAATCGATAAAAGCAGCATAAGCACGTTCGTTCGTCCAAGAACCCTCTTTCGGAGGATAAATGTTCAAGATCTTTTTCCAAATACGCTGCTGCACACTAAAACCAAAGCGTCCTTTACTATACTTAAGCCATAACTTATTGATTATCTTGAGATCTCCTGGGGGAATTTCTTCTACCGTAAGAGTAGGTATATAAGTCTGGTAAGGCATCAAGCTATAAATAAACCTTGCTGTTTCCTCATCAGCCTCTTTCCATTGTCCAGCTTCAAGTAGATCATGCAATCTTTTATACTTGCCTTCTACTACAAAGATCGAGTTATTGCCTGTGTTTGTAGGAACTTCATCGGCAAGTTGAACTAGCTTCTCAGCGATTTCTTCTACATCAGTAGTAGAGTAGCCTAACGACTTCTTCCATCTGAAAAGATTTTTTCGAAATTTAGGGTTCCTATAACCTTCAGTTTTCAATTCTTGAGTAACTCGCTCCTCAGCTTCTTCTTTAGAGTAGTCTTGTGTTCGAAGCCGATTCAAAATCTCCTGAATTTGAGTAGTGAAATCAGATAAATCCTGACCTACATATATTTGATTTCCTTGTATATTGATGTAATCGCCGCCGATGAACTCATTGTAGTTTCCTTCACCTACATTAATAGTTCTATACTGCTCTTTATCACTTTTTTGAGAGAAATGATTTTGGAGACTTTTAGGATCAAGTTTTGAGCTTAAAAAACACAAAAAGCATCCTAGTCCAGACAACAAAATTCCTAGCAAGAATCCGGTTGACGTTGTTTGGCAAGCAATTAAAAAGCCAATTGCAATGAGAAACAAACCAGCAAGATAGTATCTCCAGTGAATTGGAATTCTGGAGGCTAGTGCAATCACTTGCTTTACTATAGCGGTCTTTCTCTCCTTCATTGATGCTAATTGCTTGCTTAGGACAGAGAAGAGTTTATAGATTTAGTAATTTTAAGGCGATCTTAACTACTTCAACAGCAGCTTGACCTATAAGACCATTTGCAACGCCATTTTGTATGTACTTTCCTAAGGTAGCCAATTGTTGCTTGAAGGCAGGTTGACTTTTGGCTTGATTTGCTAGCTCAGTAGCAACCACCTTTTGAGCCGCTTCTAAACTATATTGTTTTTCGTTTTGGAGTTGGATCAAGCGTTGCTGAATTTGAGTGTCAACCTGAGAGAAGTCCTGATTCGTACTTATGTAATTACCTTGAATGTTTATTGAGTCTCCCTGGACAGATTCGTTATAGTTTCCGCTACCCATATTGATGATGCGATCGCCACTCATACAAAAATCCGTTTAGTGTTTTTAGGATCTTAAATCCCTTTCGCTTGAATGTGGATAGTGGCGTTTACTACAACACTAAAAGTTTAAAGATAAGCTTCTCATTGCCCCAAGCGATCGCGCTTAATAGCCGTCTCTATGTAGAAAGTTAGGTAACCGTCACTGCCTCTACGATCAGGTAGAGCGAGCTAACAGGAATCCTCCTACCCCAAAGCCAAAGATGTTTGGTAGCCAAGCTGCCATGACAGGGGAAAAAACTCCTGCTTGTCCTAGAGCTGCCGTGAGAAACGCCAATGTGTAGTAGACAAAGATAATCAAAACGCTGAGGCCAAACCCTGTAGCTCGGTTGGTGCGGCCTGGTTTAGCGCCCAACACCGCACCAATCAGACCAAAGACCACGCAAACAAAAGGAAAGGCATATTTGCGCTGAATCTGTACCCTCAGCTTTCGTAGAGTTTGCTCATCCGCACTTTGATTGAGCAAAGAGAGATATCGCTGCGCCTCCGCAATGTTCATCTCGTTACTATCTTTATTCCACATTGCCAGATCAAGTGGGGTACGGGCGATCGCGAAAGGTTGCTGCTGAAACTCTTGAATGCCACTATAGGAACCATCAGGAGCAACAGCATAGATAGTGCCCTCAAAAAAATTCCAAGCGCTTTGGGTAGGATTCCAGAGAGCAGATTTGGCTGACACGATCTGTTGCAAGTTCTTTTGATTAAACGTCAGCACCGTCAGGTTGATCATGCGCTGACCATCAAATTGTTTGGCGTAAAACAACTGCGATAGAGCCTGTTCTGTTTTGCCATCTGGTCGCTGGATATCACTAAATTCTCGGTAGAAAATATCGCGTTCTTGAAAGGAAGGGCGATCTTTCCTCAGGGTTTGATTCAGTAAGACAGAAGCTTGATAAGTGGTCTGAGGAGCGATCGCTTCATTCAAGGCAAACGTACAGCCTGTCACCACTAAGCTCAAAATCAGCGCTGGAACTACTAACCGTCGCACACTGATCCCACAACCCCGCAACGCAATCAATTCGCTATCGGTGGCGAGCCGACCGTAAGCAATCAATGCTGCCAGCAAGGTGGACATGGGCAAGGCATAAACAACGAACTCTGGCAGGCGCAGAAAAAAGACCTGAATCGCCAAATTCAGGGGTAGATCATCGCCTGTCACCTTGCGGACTAAATCAAACAAAGTGCCAATCGAAACCGCGATCGCCGAAAATGCCCCCACGCCAAATAGAAACGGCATGATTAGTTGACTGGTGATGTAGCGATCCATCAAGGACAAGCCACCTGTCAACCAAGTTAAAGGCCAGAAGAGAAAGCGGAAAGATTTTGTGATGCTAGTCATAGAAGCCGAAGCCTGGCAAACAGTCGAACCGAGCTGCAACGCTAACGTTGGAAGTTGTCTCCTAGGTAGTACTGTCGCACCAAGGGATTATTGTAGAGTTCTTCGGCGTTACCAGAAGCTAAAATTTGCCCGTCCCGCATAATATACGCGCGATCGGTAATCGCTAGAGTTTCTCGCACGTTGTGGTCTGTAATCAAGATCCCCATTTGGCGATCGCGCAACCGACTGACAATTTCTTGAATTTCCGCCACTGCGATCGGGTCTACGCCTGCAAAGGGTTCATCCAGCAACAAAAATTTCGGGCCTTCTCTTCCTGCTGCCAAGGCTCTGGCAATTTCGGTTCGCCGCCGTTCGCCACCCGAAACCCTAATTCCCAAGGTGGAAGCAACTTTTTCCAAGCGAAATTCTTGTAGCAAATGGTTCAGGCGCGATCGCCACTCTCGCCGAGGAATCTTGGTCTGCTCCAGCACTAGCAAGATATTGTCCCGAACGCTCAAATGCCGAAAAATACTAGGTTCCTGCGCCAGGTAACCGATGCCCAACCGAGCGCGGGAGTGCATTGGCAAAGTGGTGATATCGCGGTTATCCAGCCAAACGCGGCCTTGATTAGGCTTTTCCAATCCAGTCGCGATGTAAAACGTGGTGGTCTTCCCGGCACCATTCGGGCCGAGCAAACCGACGATTTCCCCTTGGGAAACCGATAGGCTGACCCGATTGACGATTGTGCGTTTGCCGTAGGACTTGTGAATATTCTCCAGAACAATCTTCAACGATTTACTCCCAGCCTAGCTGCATCGCAGACCAATCGGCCTTGATGGTATCAAAGATGAGTGGCCTGAGGCTACTTCCACTGAGTAAACCCCTAAGATCCAGGTGTCGCATTAAAAAGGTGGGTTCGCTAAAGCGGGTGGAGTTGCTGGGGTTGATGCTGGGTCAGCCACAATATAAATCGATTCCACTTGTTTGCTGGTTTGGGGTAAGGCAACAAAGCGACCTTCGTCAATCAGATACGTAATATTTTCGCCCCGTAAGCTATTGCCTTGCTGCAAAACGTACACGTTGCCACTCAGGACAATCCGGCGTTCGCGGCTAAAGTATTGAGCCTGAGCCGAAGTTGCCTGAATTTGGCGGGCTGGGTAAGTAATTTGCACATTGCCACGGGCCGTAACTACACCCGTTTTGGCATTGGCCTCTTGCACATCAGAGCGCAGGGTTAAGGCGCGGCCTGGAGCAGTTTGGGCTTCAGCGCTTTTGAGCGTAGCGGGTAGAGCGATCGCGGCTAGGGTCGCAGGAACTAGCAAGGCCGCAGCGAGGCGACGGCTAGTAGAACGGGACAGTTGGGAGAAAGGCAGCATAGGTCGTACAAGTTCAGAGGGCAAAACAGTAACCGGGTCAGACCTCAGGCTGGAAGAGAGGCAAAATCTCTGTAGGTAGTTTACCGAATCCTGGTGCCTAGTTCAGGAGAAAGTGCGAGCAACTGAGGTAGAAACTTTGACGATGCTTGTCCCCTGGAAGTTTCGCAGCCGCTAACCTCTGTCATTTATACCTGCGAGTATCAAGATGGGGCAACTAAAACAATTTGGGGCCAACAAGGTGCGGGTTGGGTTTCAGAGAGAGCGATCGCTTCCTCTCCCACCTGATTCGCTTGCAACTGCTGTCTCAAACTTTCCACGTTTTCAGGGCCTAGGGCTTGAAGTTGCTGCAACAAGGTGGCACTTTGCTCCAGTAAATGCGTTACCTCAATGCCGCCGTAAGTCGGTTGGTAGTCTCGTAAACGATTCATGCCCTCACCTAGCAGGATCGCTGCGCCGCGCCAATTGAGGTTTGACAAATGATAGCAAGCCACCGCAATCTGCAAGATGCCCTGGTAGAACCGCCGCAGTGGATCAACTTCCTCTAGCCACAGCGCTTCTAGAGTGTCATGACAGGCATAAAACTCGCCTTGATTAAACTGCTCCACCGCCTGCCAAAACTCTGGTGGCATGGTTTCACTCATAAAGCCTTCCTGACGCAGCTTCCTCAGCTTAAGCCGAGAGGCTGCTTCTAACCACAGCTAGCTCAGCCATCGAAATTTCCTGCTGTTGACCCGCAAAGTCATTCTCGCGCTGTAGAAATAGCATGCAATGGCATTCTTGGCGCTCCCGCATGGGTACGCAAGGGCAATTCCAAAACGTCGCATTCACCTCTGCCTCTTTGTCTTCGTAGTGCCGACAGGGGCAGAGGGGACAACCCAATTGATCTTTATGCTTGGCTAAACCCTCAATCACTACAGCCGTCACGGACAAATCAACGCAAAAGTAGGTGTTGGTGCGCTTGGCATAGGTTTCGGCAAAGTTCCGCATCGCTTCCAAGTTTTTTTCACTCGCGAGGGTGCCGTTTTCAGATGAGTTCATAGGGCAAGCTCTTTCATACAAGCGTATTCCCGCATTGTATCGCAGCCCTTCTCTGGGCTAAAGGAAACCAAAACCTAGATAACTCGACTGATAACTCATAACTCCTAGCTCCTAACTTCTGGCCCTGGCTCTTGGCTCTTGCTTTCTGAATACAAACGCTGTAACTGCGATTGCAACTGAGTTTGTAAAGATTTATCTAATTGGATCACCAAGCCAGGAAACTCTAGGTCGCTAGTGGCTACTAAATGAGGCTTTTGGTTTGTAGGTGGCCACAAAAGCCAACGGCTACCGAGAGGCAAGGTATTCAGGCTTTGGGGATTTTGCGTCAGCCAAACCATGGGCAACTCAGGTAAACTCTCTGCCCGCACTTCTTCGCCAGCGTAGGTACCCGCTAATGCCTCTAAAACCGAGCGATCGCCTTGGAGCAACCCTGTACCCGCCGTCCACAGCTTCACATGAGTATCCCGGTGAGCCATGTAGAAATACAGCGACGCTGCCGCAATTACCGCTTGTTCAAAATCATCGGCTTGCCAAGCCCCCGCACTATCTAGGCAAATGACAATCTCTTCTCCGCCTGTAAAAACTTCTAACTCCCGCACTCGAAATTCACCATAACGAGCGCTTGTCCGCCAATGAATTAAGCGAATCGGATCACCCCAACGGTAAGGTCGTAAAGCCCGAGTAATCCCTTCTGTAGCGTTTTGGGAGCGGCGGCTACTGTGAAACTTGGGGCTGTTCTCTCGCCCAATTTCATCGATTAGGGGGCAAGCTGTGAGGGGTAAAACCGTAGGATAAACGATCGCCGCTGCTTTAACGGTGCGCTCCCGCCGACACCAAAACAATCCCAAAGGTGCTGCGGTGCGGAGTTGTAAATTGTGCCAGCGATACACCCCCCGCTTCTCAGTCGGCTGGAAGTAAGTCCAGCGGTAAGTTTTTCGAGGTGGAATCGCTTCCACGACCGTTGCCGCAGGTTTCGCCAAGCGATAGGGCAGCAGATCCCGAACTTGCAACAGCGTCTTGGCTTGGGCGGTGCGGTTTTCCAGGTCTAGCTCAATGGTGAGGTCACTCCCCACACTGACCGGATTGATCGGACGGCGTGTCACCTGAATGCCTCGCAGCGATCGCTCTGGCAAAATGGCGGCAACCCCCAACAGGGCCACGATCACCCCGCTCATCACGTATAACCAACCAGACAGGGTATTGGTGCCCGCTGCAAAGAAGAAAATGGCCAGCCCTGCTAGGAGCCAACCACTGTAGGAGGGCGTGACCCAATGCGTTTCTAGCCAGTCAGCGATTCGCTTGCCAAGGTTCATAGTGGATGCCTATCCTGAAGCCAAACCGTTCGTCGGAGTTGGCTCCAGTCTAGACCAAGCGATCGCAGACTTGAAAGCCCTTAAGGTAGGGCAGGCGATTCTACGGGGGTGGTTAGCGGGGTAAAGCGAGGGGGTAGGCTGGCATCTTGCGGAATGAAGTTGGGGGCAAAATCAACGACTGGGTCACCAGCATCCAGACAGGTTGCCATTGCATTGGTTGGGGTGAGGTCGTCAACCCGGCGGCTCAATCCCACGACACAGTCCGCAAAGCGCTTGGGTAGCAAACTACGGCGGCAAGTATCCAATACTTCTGGGAGGGCGGGGTTTTCAGTCTCGCGATTAATGTCTACCACACAACTGGCAAGTTCTAGCGGCCGTCGCACTTGGCGGCAAGTCAAGAGAGCATCCAGACCTGCGACTGACGTTTGGCGGGTAATTCGCTCAACACAGTTGGCCAAATCTCTGGGACGGAGTACCTCTCCACAAGCCTCAGCCACAATGGGGGGATCAATCCCCGCATCTAATAAGTTAGCGGCACAGGTTTCATATTCATTACGCTGAGTTTGAAACAAGAAAGCAGCAGCAGGGTCTGGAGGTATGGCAAGAACCAATAACCCAGCGATCGCCAGGGGTGCCCCAGACAAACGAAGTAAGTAGCGCGGAAGATCGATGTGACGCATAACAGCTACTAGAAGGAGAGCAACAAAATCAACTAATAATCAACAAGCGAAGCTGCGGTGATTGTCTCATATTGTTTAGGATTTGGGTCTAGGGTTTAGGTTTAGGGTTTACGGTTGGTTGAGAAAAGGTCAGTAAAACCATCTAGAGTGAAAAAGGTAACTAAAATCCATTTCAACGACCCAGGGGGTACTCCGGTATGCACCTGAGTGAACTGACCCATCCCAACCAATTGCGGGGTCTTTCGGTTCATCAACTGCAACAAATCGCGCGTCAAATTCGAGAAAAACATTTACAAACAGTTGCCGCCAGTGGCGGTCACCTCGGCCCCGGATTGGGAGTCGTGGAACTGACATTAGGGCTTTATCACACCCTAGACCTCGACCGCGATAAGGTAATTTGGGATGTGGGTCACCAGGCCTATCCCCACAAATTGATTACAGGACGCTATCACCGCTTTCATACCCTGCGCCAAAAGGACGGGGTAGCGGGCTACCTAAAGCGCTGTGAAAGTAAGTTTGACCACTTCGGTGCGGGTCACGCCTCTACTAGTATCTCAGCAGCCTTAGGGATGGCTTTAGCCCGTGACTTGAAGGGTGAGAAGTTCAAATCAGTCGCCGTGATTGGGGATGGTGCGCTCACAGGGGGCATGGCGTTGGAAGCCATCAACCATGCAGGGCACTTACCCAAAACCAATTTGCTGGTAGTGCTCAATGATAATGAGATGTCGATCTCACCCAACGTTGGAGCATTGTCTCGCTATCTCAACAAGATGCGTCTCAGCCCCCCCATGCAGTTCCTCTCGGACAACCTCCAAGAGCAAGTCAAGCAGCTACCCTTTGTGGGCAGTTCGCTTTCTCCGGAACTGGGTCGGATCAAGGAAGGCATGAAGCGCTTGGCCGTTCCTAAGGTGGGAGCGGTATTTGAAGAATTAGGCTTCACTTACATGGGGCCAATTGATGGACACAACTTGGAAGAGCTGATTGCTACCTTTGAGCACGCTCATCAGCAAGTGGGGCCAGTTTTGGTGCATGTGTCTACCATGAAAGGTAAGGGATACGCGATCGCGGAGCAAGACCAAGTTGGCTACCACGCCCAATCGCCGTTTAACTTAGCAACAGGCAAAGCGGCTCCTTCCACGAAACCCAAGCCCGCTAGCTACTCCAAAGTGTTTGGCGACACATTGGTGAAGTTGGCAGAGAACAACCCCCGAATTGTGGGTATTACAGCGGCTATGGCGACTGGGACTGGCTTAGACAAGCTTCAAGCCAAGCTCCCCAAGCAATATATGGACGTAGGAATTGCTGAGCAACATGCAGTGACAATGGCTGCGGGTCTTGCCTGTGAGGACATTCGGCCTGTCGTGGCGATCTACTCCACCTTCCTGCAAAGAGGTTACGACCAAATTATTCATGATGTCTGCATCCAAAACCTGCCTGTCTTTTTCTGTATCGATAGAGCAGGAATTGTCGGTGCTGATGGTCCTACCCATCAAGGCATGTATGACATTGCCTATCTGCGCTGTATCCCCAATATGGTGCTGATGGCTCCTAAGGACGAAGCTGAATTGCAGCAGATGATGGTGACAGGCATCAACTACACCGATGGTGCGATCGCTATGCGTTATCCCCGTGGCAACGGTCATGGTGTGGCCTTGATGGAGGAAGGCTGGGAACCTCTGCCCATCGGCGAAGGAGAAGTCTTACGCCAAGGTGATGATGTCTTGCTCGTTGGTTTTGGCTCAATGGTCTACCCAGCCATGCAAGCCGCAGAGATTCTCAGCGAACACGGGATTGAAGCCACTGTCGTCAATGCTCGCTTTGCCAAACCACTAGACATCGAACTGATTGCTCCTTTGGCGCAAAAGATCGGTCGGGTGGTGACGCTGGAAGAAGGTTGTCTCATGGGTGGCTTTGGCTCAGCAGTAATGGAAGCGCTGATGGATCACAATGTGGTGGTGCCTGTCATGCGAATTGGTATTCCTGATGGGTTGGTTGAGCACGCAACCCCAGAGCAGTCTATGGTGACGCTAGGCCTCACCCCTGCTCAAATCGCCGATCGCATTCGCACCACTTTCGTGAAATCAACTGTCACGGTTAGCTGACAACTTTACCTACCTCTATTAATTCCTAAGGTGGGCAGTGCCCACCTTTTTTAGTTTAAACATCAGCTCTTTATCTTTTGATTCAGATCAAGCTTCACAAAATTTTTTAGATTTAGCTCTGTAATCAGCTTCAAACTTTACTGCTCACCTATCTCGATCATGTTATCTTGGCCCTAATTTACTTGTATAAGTTTGTCAACCAAGATCTAAATCGTTAAAAAGTTAATTGGGCTAATTATAATGAAAAGCTTACTAAGTAGGGCTCAATCTAAGAAACTAGATTTTGATTTCTATTTTAGAGTCGCACTTTACATACTAATTTCAGCATTTATCCTATTAAAGATTCTATCCTCCAATCACAACTTGTATTTCGATCGCGATGAAGTTAGAAAACTATTGAGAACATCAGGTTTCACTAATCAACAATTCATTCAGTTGACGTACAACGCGGAACCCATCAACGTCAACAAACTATTGGGTCAATATCAAGTCCCCTGTGGAGACTGCAAACCAAAACCAAATCTATCAGCTTTAACTAACAATTTAGAACATCCACCCCTTTACTATATACTTTTGCAAAACTGGTTATTAGGAATTGGCTATTTATTCAATTCCAAGCTGTTTTCAACCCTAATTTCAATCGCAACAATACCAGCAGTTTATTGGTTAGCCCAGGAAATCTTTAACAACTCTCAAATAAGCTTGCTCAGTGCAACTCTCTTTACTGTATCGCCCTATTTATTTTCCATGGGCCAACACGTCAGTCAATATTCGCTGTGGGGTGCATTAATTTGTTTGTCTAGTGCTCTATTCGTTCGGGCCGCACGCAATAACAACAAGCTTCTCTTTACGCTGTATACAGCAACTAATTTACTTGGTCTGTACACACACTTATTCTTTATTCTTCTGGTCTTTTCACATGGTTATTATTTAGCCCTCAATCGCTCTTGGCGATCGCTACAGTACTACTGGATCTCACTTTCCTTTTCAATCTTATGTTTCACACCTTGGGCTCTAAGTATTTTGTCCCAACGTGAGAAATTTGAAGAAACTGCTGGTATCTCCGATGAAAGCGTAGGAGCTGCACCTAATGTGCTAGGTTCTTTTATGAACGGAACCACTGCTGTAATTCAAACTTTTTGGAAAAATTCTAATGTTAGTTTACTCAGCAACGATTTTGTCCAAAACCCGCTGGCAATCTCTATTGCGATTTTTATATTCGCTACTCTCACTTACTATATTTGTTTGAGGCTATCTACTCAAAAGAATAGCTTACTAGTTTTATCTGTCTTGTATGGAACGATGTTGCCACTGATGCTGCTCGGCACTCTTTTGGGTCATGGTTTAGCTTATAAGGTTCGATATTATTTACCTGCAGTTATATTTTTTATTATCGGCATTAGCTTTTTCATTGTTCAGCAATTACAGCATAGGGATCAAAGAAGACAATTTTTGGGGATAGGGCTGTCAAGCTTGGTATTACTCTCTAGCTGCATCTCTACCTCTAATTTGTTTGTGAAAGTAGTGTCAAATCAGAGTTCAGGCCCTCAGCTAGGCGCAGCTTATGAGTTGGTTGCTCCAGTGATTAATCAGGCAAATAAACCATTGATCATTAGTAGCGAGGAATATATCAAAGTTTTAATGCTAAGCCACCGTCTCAAACGCAATGCTGAATTTCTTCTGCTATCTAATGCGAGCAGTAATTTAGTACAAGTCATTCAACCAAAAATTACTGAATATCAAAACTCATATAGCGAGATTTTCATCTTTAACCCATCGAAAAACATTAGTGAGTCTTTGACCCAAGCAGGCATCAACTTTAACAAATTTCCAGAGCGATGGAGAAAACCAGTTGCTTACCAAGTTCTTAAGTAGTGGTACATCAGAAGAGGCGCGATTTCTTGCCGTAAAACCTTAGTAAGCGAAGTCGGCAGCGTAGGATACAAGTATGCGTCTTTTCGTGCGATCGCCCTACCCTAGCCCCACCCTATGACTGCAACGGCTCCTGCTAAAACGATTCCTCCTTGGCTGCCTCGTCAGGCATTTCTGGCCAAGAGTTTTCATTGGATTAATCTGATCAGTTTGTTTCTCATGGTGACTAGCGGGTTGCAAATTTATAATGCGAATCCTGTGTTTGGGGGCCGAGCAGGTTGGCAAATTCCGCCTATCTTTGCGCTAGGAGGATGGTTAGCAGGAGGACGACATTGGCACTTTGCGGCGATGTGGTTATTCTCCTTAAATCTGCTGTGGTATGGTCTTTATGTTTTGGTTTCGCGTCGATGGCGACATCGCTTTGTGGGCACAAACGACCTCAAAGCTTTACAACGTAGCCGTAACCCACAACGTCGCATCTACGCTTGGCATCGGATTGCTTACACTGTCATCGTGCCAATTTTGTTGCTAGCTGTCTTAACTGGAATTGGCATGTACAAACCCGCCCAGTTTCCCTGGATTGTGGATATGTTCGGTGATTGGCAAGCCTTACGGATTGTGCATTTTAGCTCCGTGCCCATTGTGGTGCTGTTTGCGATCGCCCACTCTTGGCTAGGTTTGAAAGCGGGTGGCTCACGACTGCTGGAATCTATGTTTTGGTAGATAGTGTTTTGGTCGGCAGTGTTTTGATAGAGAGTACTTTGGTGATAGGACAATGGGTTTGATTCGGGTTCCCCAGTCTCAGTTCAATCAGCTCAATCGGCGGCAATTCCTACAAGTCTCTGGGCTTTCCAGCCTAAGTTTTCTTTTGGGCGGTTGCGGTGGGCCATTATTTGAAGACATTGTTGGCAAAGTGTCTGAGCCGCTAAATCAACGAGTAGAAACTCTCTTATTTCAACCCCAAAAACTGATTCCAGAATTTCCTTTAGGAGCGATCGAACCTGAAGCCTTGATTGTCAATTCCTTTCGGGGCAATCCAGTGATTGATCCAACTACTTTTCGCTTAGTGATTGATGGAGAGGTGAACCAACCTTTAAGTCTGAGTATGGCTGAGATTCAGCAACTTCCCCTGACTTCGATGGTGATTCGTCATGTCTGTGTCGAGGGATGGGCCGCGATCGTGCAATGGGGTGGCGTCAGGCTGCGAGAGCTAGTGGCGCTGGCAGAACCAAAGCAAGAGGTGAAATATGCCTACTTCCAGTCTGCGGATGGTTACTACGGCAGTTGGGATTTACCTTCGGCCTTGCATCCTCAAACTTTGATGGCTTACCAGAAGAACGGAGAACCTTTGCCTGTAGAAAATGGAGCTCCGTTACGTTTAGCCTCTCCGGTCAAGCTGGGCTACAAACAGAGTAAATGGGTGACTCGCATCACCTTAATGAGCCAATTAGGGCGGGTCAAAGGTTACTGGGAAGATCAAGGTTATGAATGGTTTGCAGGGCTTTAATTTTCACCCAACTTATGAGGAGAAGTTGCTCAAGGTTGCATTCCTAAAAACTGCCGAATCACAGTGACGATCGCCTCTTTATCTTGACGGCTGGCATTGAAACCACATTGTAGCGTCAGGACGCGATCGCCTCGCAATAACAGCACACCTTGGTATGTAGCCTTAGACTCATCAGAGTCATGATGCCAGCTAGCCAACTGCAATTGCACATCTACGATGTCTTTCAAGGCAAATTCAGTGGTTTTGGTTTTGGGCAGTCTATGATGCCGAACGGTCAGCGAGTTCAAGGCTTTGTCAAATTGATAAGTTACAGCTTGACCTGCGATGAGAAACAAAAGCGCTCCACAGCCAAACCAAAAGACTACAAATAAGGGAAACCACCAAAGGTAGTTTAGCCAGGAATTGCTTGCACTCAGCCACAACAGCAGTACTGGCAAGACGATCGCTATGCCTGCGGCCAACCTCCAAACTTGAGTAGGACGGTGACGCAGAACCAGTTTTGTCGCAGTTTGTTCCACAGTTTTCATAGTTGCCGCCGAGTCAAAGCCTGATGATTTAGTAAAAGCCTCTATGAAAACTTTCCCTAGAAGACTGATCGAATTGTTAAATGCTGTTGTTTTTCGACGCTGAAACTGGACAATTCCGGTGCAGCCAGCCAATCTTCAGTAGGAGACCGTATCTGCAACTAGACAGCCTAGGGCGGGAAATACTGCATGAGCTTTTTCGACAAACTCAATGAAGCGATCGCTCGCAACCAGAGCTTGCTGTTTTTGGGGCTGGACCCAAACCCAGAAATGATGCCCGCCCATCCTGGCAACACGTCACCGGAAGCGTTGATCGAACAGTTATGGGACTGGCTGCAATTCGCGATCGCGGAAACCGCTGATTTAGTTTGTGCCTATAAACCCACGTTAGGCTTCTACACAGCTTTAGGCGCTCCAGGTCTAGAACTACTCCAGCGCACGCTTGCGGCTATCCCAGAGCATATCCCGGTGATTCTAGATGCCAAACATGCGGACCTCAACACCAGCACTTTAATTGCTCGGACTGTGTTCGAGGAGTGGCGGGTGGATGCGATTACGCTCAATCCTTATGCAGGCCAAGACCAAATCGCGCCATTTCTGATGTATCCCGGCAAGGCAGCCTTTGTACTTTGCTGCACTTCCAACCCAGCCGCGATCGCCCTGCAAACTTATCCCAACGCCCAGGAACCACTGTATGTTCAAGTTGTGCAGGAGGCGAGAAGCTGGGGTACGCCGGAACAAGTAGGCTTAGAAGTCGGCACTACTTCACCCGAAGTATTGAGAAAAATTCGAGCGATCGCGCCAGAACGCTTGATTCTAGCCCGGAGTATCTGGGCCGAAGATAGTGATTTAGCCGCATTGCTAGCCGCAGGCTTGAGCTTCGAGGGAGATGGGTTACTGATTCCGGTGCCCCAGGATTTAGTCAGCAACAAGCATTTGGGTAGAGCCATTCAGTCGTTAAGCGAAGAAGTCAACCAAATCCGAGTGGAACTGGTGGGGCAGGCTTCTAACTGCGACCTATGGATACCCGATGTTTGCCCCTTAGATCAGCACCCACATTTAGATCTAATTCTGCAACTCTACGACATTGGCTGCATCCTATTTGGGGAGTTTGTGCAAGCTTCTGGTGCTACCTTTCCCTACTACATCGATCTCCGCAAAATCATCTCCAATCCTCAAATCTTCCACCAAGTCCTAACCGCTTATGCGGATATTCTGCAAGATCTAAGTTTCGATCGCATTGCTGGGATTCCCTACGGCTCCTTACCAACTGCTACTGGCCTGTCGCTCCGCCTCAATTACCCAATGATTTTCCCTCGTAAGGAAGTTAAAGCTCACGGAACTCGGCGCGTGATCGAAGGCAATTTTCAGCCTGGTGAAACGGTAGTGGTGGTAGATGACATTTTAATCAGTGGCAAAAGCGCGATCGAAGGAGCGGAAAAGCTGAAATCAGCAGGCTTAAATGTGGAGGATATTGTGGTGTTTATCGACCATGAACAAGGCGTCAAAACGCGACTGCAAGAGCAAGGCTATCAAGCCCACTCAGTTTTAAGCATTTCTGAAATCACGCATACACTCCACCAAGCTGGACGACTCACTGACCAGCAATTTCAAGCTTTTGTAGAACATTAAAAGCGATCGCGAATTTGGCTTTCAACCTATTAGCTTTTTCCTTGTTTTTTAGCAAAGCGATCGCGTTAGGAAAGCTGTGATTCAGGGCATTCTTGCCATCAGAGAAATAAACTTTATGCTTAATACACGGCTGAGAAATTAATTTGGGTTGTCTCAGGAAAGCTTTACAGTCGTTCGGTAGCCCCCTTTTCAACAACTCCATAAGCCTATGTCGAGCAAGCTTGAGCGACTGGTTACGGTGCGTCCCACAGTAAATCTGCCCCAGTGCCCCCTGCGGCAGCCTAGAAATTTGCCCCTGCGTGGACTTCTAATTGTCCCTTTTATCCTACAACTGGTCATTACAGTAGGGTTGGTGGGCTACTGGTCGTTTCGTAATGGGCAACAAGCGGTTAACGAACTCGTCGTTAATCTCCAAAACCAAGCAACTCAACAAATTAATCACCATCTTGACTGCTACTTAACTAACGCTCGTCAGCTCAATGAACTGAACGCTACAGCCATTAGTTCTGGCTTGGTTGATCCCAAAGATCAAGATGGTTTAGGACGCTTCTTTTGGAAGCAAGCAAAGCTCTATCAGGTCGGCTATATCCTCTTTGGGGCCAAAACCGGAGAATATGTAGATGTAGGACGACCACAAACCTATCCTCTGGAGCTGATTACCGAGCGGATGAGTAGTAAGCGATATGGAGATAATCGTCTCTATATCTATGAGCCAGACTCCCAGGGAAATCGCGGTAGGTTTGTGGAAACAGGAAGATATTACCCGTTCCAAAAGGAGGCTTGGTATACAGAGGTCATGCGGACGAGTAAACCGAAATGGACCTCCGTCTACACGTGGCAGAGCTTTACAACGAATCCTCTAGCGATCGCCATTAGTAGCCCAGTTTATGACAAAAACAAAAATCTAATTGGAGCGATCGCGATTGAGCAACGTTTGTCTCAAATTAGCGACTTTCTCCGGCAACTCAAAATCAGCGCCTCTACTACCATCTTTATTATGGAAAGAGACGGACGGATGATTGCCAATTCCAGCTCTACAGAGTCTTTCAAGGTTGTCAATGGCACCCCCACCCGCCTCAAAGCCTCAGACAGCCCTGATTCCCTCATTCAATCAACCGCTACTGCTTTAAATCAGCAATTCGGTAGCCTGGATGGAATTCAGCATCGTCAACAACTGAGGCTTGTTCTACAAAATCAGCATCAGTTTGTGCAGATCATGCCCTGGCAAGACGACCTGGGTCTGGATTGGCTAGTCGTAGTGGTCATCCCAGAATCAGATTTTATGCAGCAGATCAACATTAATACTCGTCATACGATTCTGCTCTGCACGATCGCCCTGATGATTGCCATTCTGACTGGGATTGTCACAGCTCACAAAGTTATCCAGCCGATTCTACAAATCAATGCTTCAGCTAAAGCGATCGCAGATGGCAATTTAGCCCAAACCGTGAACACACAGGGAGTCCATGAATTAGAACTGCTCAGTCATTCATTTAATCGCATGGCTGATCAATTGCAACAATCTTTTACCGCTCTAGAAAACGCCAACTATGTGTTGGAACGACGGGTCGAGGAACGCACTGCCGAGCTGGAAAGAGCCAACCGAGAGCTGCAACGCCTCTCTGAAGTAGATGGATTAACCCAAATAGCCAATCGTCGCTATTTCGATCAATACCTGGCGCAGGAGTGGCATCGCTTACAACGCGAACAGCAGGCTTTATCGCTAATTCTCTGTGATGTTGATTTTTTCAAAAAATACAATGATTTCTATGGCCATCAAGGCGGAGATTGTTGTTTGCGCCGAGTGGCTCAGGTGCTACAACAAACCGTGAAGCGTCCAGCTGACTTAGTAGCTCGGTATGGTGGTGAGGAATTTGCCATCGTTTTGCCATCTACAGATTTCAAGGGTGCGATCGCAGTCGCCCGATCCATTCAGCACGAAATCTACCAATCTCAATTCCCACATCCTAATTCAGAGGTGAGCGAATTTCTCACCATTAGCATAGGTGTGTCCAGTGTGGTGCCAACTAACACAGCTTCTCCAGAACAGTTGGTAACAGCAGCAGATGAAGCTCTCTACGAAGCTAAACGCCAAGGCCGCGATCGCTACATCTTTCACTCCATCCCTCAGCCAAACGCCTAATTTCTTCCTATAGCAAGTGTCTACCCGAAACTTGGCTGCGTCAGCTTGTATCCCTTCACTGGAGTGAATAAACTTCAGGCTCCAAGCGATAAGTCAGCATGAGAAATTTTCAGGGTAGATTTGGAAAACACCGATCGGGATATAGCTCATTTATGCTTCAAGGCGCTTCCACCGAATTGGGGCAAGCGTGTGTAACAACGCTGTTCACAATCCTTTTGCTGACTCAAGGTGGAATATTCTTAACCCATCCTCAGCTGGCAACCTTAAGCTGCGATCGCCCCAACTCCAATCTCGGCATTTGCAAGCTAATGCTATCTAGTTTATTAGGAAAAAAAGTCGTTCCTTTCCCGCTGACGCAACTAGAAGGCGCAGAGGTTAAACACCACGGAAAATTAAGACAGCTAGTTTTGCTCTTACCCGATGGCAAACTTCATTTTCCAGTGAATCATGGCTTTAGCGATACAGAGGGAAAAGCCACTCAAATCAATGCGTTTCTACAAAATTCAGAAATTCAATCTTTGTCCCTGCGGCAAGATAGCCGTTGGGCCACATATCCAATGGGGCTAATTATGACAGGGTTTGGTAGCTGCTTGATATGGTCCTACATCTCCAATTTACTCAAACGTTTTTCCTCCCGCTCTGATCTCTAAGGTGCTTTAAATGCATATCCGAGTTGGGCAACTTGAAGACATCGAAATTCTATTTGAAATCAGAACCAGCGTCATTGAAAATCATCAATCCCGTGAGGAGATTGCGGCGCTAGGTATTACTCCAGAAACCGTGGCTGGGATGTTGCAAACTGATTGCGCTGCCTGGATTGCGGAAATTGACAATCAACCCATTGCTTTCTCCATCGCCAATGCCACAGAGAAAACTATTTTTGGGATGTTTGTCCTCCCCGCTTATGAGGGTCGAGGAGCAGGCCGCGCCTTGATGCAACAAGCTGAAGCATGGCTATGGTCGCAGGGAGCTGAAGAGATTTGGTTACTGACAGGGAATGACCCAACCCTAAGAGCCTATGGGTTTTACCTCCACTTAGGTTGGCTGCCTACCAGTGTTGAGCCAGATGGTGAAATGAAATTTATCAAACAAAGATAACTTGCGTTGCGATCGCACTTCAACCCCTAACCCACTCACCTAATTGACCATCGTTGAAAATTTTCCGGACGTAGTTTAATTAGCCAGGAATAAAGAGTGGTAGATGCACCCTGATTTCAGCCCCTGGCCTCGGCTAGGGGTTTTTTGTTGGGAAGCAAATTAGTTTCAGGAAAATTTGCGGCTCAGTTCTTTGGGAACAGCGTTCGATCGCTTGCAGTGGGCATACTAGAGACGTAAACTGACACAGGCCAGACGCTCACTATGAAGCCCTTGAAGAGAGTCACCTCTGAATTGGTTGGTTTAGCGGCAGACGATCGCGAACCCATCCACATCATTGGGCAAATCCAACCGCATGGATTACTCTTGGCCTTGCAAGAGCCAGACCTCACGATTACCCAACTCAGCGAGAACACCCAAGGATACTTTGGTCTAGCTTCAGAGTCTTTACTGGGTCAGCCGTTATCGCATATCTTTACTGACGAAACAGTCGAGTCTATTACAGCGCTGTTGCAAAATGGGGCGGACACTTCTCATCCCTTTGCTGTCAGCCTCAAAGCACCACCCGTTTCTGAGGCCTCTAGCTCACAAGCATCTGCCTTTTTAGCCACGATGCATCGAAATGATCAGGCGATCGTGTTGGAACTAGAACCGATGCCGTCAACCAATCCAATTCAATCGGGCGAATTCTATAGCCAATTGACTCAGGCTTTGGTCAACATCAAACAAGCTTCCACCCTCACGGAGCTGTTTCAGAATGTGGCGAAAGAAGTTCGCAAGGTAATTCAGTTCGATCGCGTGATGATTTACCGCTTTGATGCCGACCACAGCGGTATTGTCGTAGCGGAGGAACTGAATTCTGGCTTAGAGAGTTACTTGGGCTTACGCTATCCTGCCGCTGACATTCCCTCTGTCGCTAGGAATTTATTTACCCGCAAGTGGCTGAGAGTCATTCCAGATGTGCACTATCAGCCTGTCAATTTAGTTGCGGCTGATAGTGTCGAGGCTCCTCTTGACCTCAGCCAGTCAGGATTGCGTGGCGTCTCTCCCTGCCACCTGGAATATCTACGAAACATGGGGGTTTCGGCCTCCATGTCTATCCCTCTGATTGATCAAAATCAATTATGGGGATTGGTGGCTTGTCATCACTACAGCCCTAAATTGGTGGGATATGAAACGCGGCGGGTATGTGAGTTGCTAGGGCAACTGGTTTCTGTCGAGTTGGTTTTGCAGCAAGAGCGAGAACTACAAAACTATCGTGAACGCATTAGACGCATTGAAGAAGGATTTAGACAAGATCTGCTGAAGTATCCCAACCGGATTGACACCGTACTCAAACGCAACCAAGAGACGCTCTTAAATCTCGTACAGGCCCAAGGAGTTGCGATCGCCCTAGGTAATCAAGCTATTTTGGTAGGTCAAACTCCCAGCAACACCCAAATTCAAGACCTGTTGAATTGGTTACTCGTAGACAAAAAACAGGAGATATTTTACACAGACAGCCTCGTTGAAGAATACCCAGAGGCTGAACTTTTCAAAGAAGTCGCCAGCGGAGTTTTAGCCATCTCCATCATGGTGAGACATACGTCTTATCACATCATTTGGTTCCGCCCAGAACAGCGCTACACCGTTAAGTGGGCGGGCAATCCTAGTGATGCAGTTTCAGTCACTGCCGAGGGAGTAGTACGTCTCTCTCCTAGAGGCTCCTTTGAAGTGTGGAAAGAGCTAGTACGAGACCACTCCTTACCTTGGGAACCCTTAGAAATTGAAGCGGCTCAAGAACTAAGACACAGCCTCCTAATTGCGGCCCTAGAATCCTCTCAGACAGCCCTGCGAGAAGCTGCAGCCCAGGCAGAGAAGGCAAACCAAGCTAAAAGTGAGTTTCTTACCAACATGAGCCACGAAATTCGCACCCCCATGAATGCGATTTTGGGCTTTACGCAGTTGCTTGAAGTCACTTCCTTAGATGAACAACAACAAGAGTATATCCAGTCTATTAGCCACGGTGGCGAAAGCCTACTAGCGATTATTAATGACATTCTTGATTTGTCTAAGTTAGAAGCTGGGGAGCTCAAACTCCACTCCACCAAGTTCGCCCTGCGGACTGTGATTAAAGATTTGACCAATCTGTTTCAGCCCCAAGCAGATGCTAAAGGGTTGTCCCTAATTACGAGCATCGCTCCAGAGATTCCCCAATGGCTAGTCGGTCCGGTCGATCGCCTCCAACAAGTGCTGACCAACCTCATCCGCAATGCCATCAAGTTTACTACCACCGGGAAGGTGGTTCTTAGAATTGAGCAGCGAGAGCAGTCGGAGGAAGACTCAACCGTAACCCTGCACTTTAGCGTGCAAGATACAGGCATTGGTTTAGCCCCAGAAGACCAATCCAGAATCTTTGAACCCTTTACTCAAGTTGAGACATCAGCCACTCGGCAGTATGAAGGCACTGGATTAGGGCTCACCATCTGCCGAAAAATTGTGCGCTTGATGGGAGGAGACATTGGAGTTGAAAGTACCTTAGGACAAGGGTCCACTTTTTGGTTCACCGCTCCTTTAGAGCTTGCCCCCAGCCAACCCCAGAAACTCGCCACTCAAGCGGTAGGAAACGTTAGCACCTACGCCATACCCACAGCTCGAATCTTAGTGGTAGAAGATACTCCCCTCAACCAAATGCTGACAATCAAAATGCTGCAAAAGCTGGGCTATCAAGCGGATGCAGTTAACAATGGGCAAGAAGCTTTGGATCAACTCGCGGCAACTTCCTATGACATTGTTTTGATGGACTGCCAGATGCCTGTGCTGGATGGATACGAAGCAACTCGACGACTACGCCAGCGCCAAGGACAGGAACATTATCCTGTCATTATTGGGGTCACTGCCTATGCAATGGTTGGAGACCAAGAAAAGTGCTTAGCAGCAGGCATGGATGATTACCTGAGCAAACCAATCAAGATGAAAGATTTAAGTAACCTCTTGGAGCGCTGGTCGTAATTTAGCCAGCCAGTTTAACGAATAGGAGCCAAAGGATGCGATCGCCCCTTTTGTGAAGCCAGATGTGATTTAGCACATATCTCTTGCAAATCCTTCCTGATTCTTCTCCAGGAGTTGCGAATAAAGAACTGGTAGATGCACCCTGAATGTGACCCCTAGCTACGGCTGGGGGTTTTTTGTTTGGGGCGATCGCCAGCCTAGATTGAAAGTTCTAGATTTACTGAATCGTGATTTGCAATTCATAGGTAGCATTGCCGCGGGTACTCCCGACAATCACTTGATAGTCGCCAGTATGGGGCAAAGGCACCGTTTCTGACTGTGCCCCGGTAGTCAGAATATATCCGCTGGGAGACACCACATCAAAGGTGGCGTTCTGTTCTGTCGAGGTTAGGACGATCTTCATTTGCTGTCCTCCTTGAGCCTTGAGCAGGTACACGTCTCGTTCTCCCCGAATGACAGCATGGTTAATGACAGTGCCATTACGACCTGCCTCAAACTGTACTTGCTTAGTATGTACGGCAGAGGCCGCATCTAGGAGATCACGTGCTTCCAATCCATCTTTATTAGCAAAGCGCGATCGCACCTCTTCACAATTAGCAGCAACGAATTTAGCCTGCCGCGTCACAACCTCGCTGGGTGTAATGTTCCAGGTTTCCTGGGTGTCTTGAACGTCATACTCAATCCAGGTACGAATTTGGGCCTTTAGTTGATTGCCTGACAAAGATCCAGAAATCTTTTGAGCATAGGAAGAATAGTAGCCCTCAGACTTATTTTGTATGGTGGCCTGACTATCCCCAGTGACCGTCTGATCCGCTGCTACCGCTAAACGCAATACCGATGTGAGCGTTGGTAAATCAGCACGGTAACAATATTGTCCTGGTGCGATCGCGTTTGTAGAGCCGGCTGAGGGTGTAGGCGAAGCACTCGGATTGGGTGATGCAGCAGGACTAGCGCTGGACACTGGGGCAGTGGGTGATGATTGCTCGGTACAGGCGATCGCGATCGGAAGTATCCCCAGCATTGCTAGGAATAAAAGCTTAGATGGGAACACAACACTACTTCTAAACACAATTGAGGTTTTTTCTCCGCTATTCCTTCAAAGACTTAAGCAATTGAGTAGGACGTGCAGCTTGTACAGCAGACAAAAGATCAGGATGATGAATCATCATATAGTGCTCATACTCAAACCAATGCTTCTCGCCTTTCTCTCGGTTACAAGCCCTACAGATCACCCACAAATTCTTGAATTCCATTGATAGCCAAGGATACTGAGACCTAGGTAGTTTGTGGTCAATGGTTCTGCCACCACATTCAGAGAATCTAATATCACAAATTGGACAGTGCCAATCTGAGTGATCTCTTACCCAATCTTGGCTGTCTTTAGTAGTTCCACACTCACTATCACCACTAATATATCGCCAGTAATTAAATTTTTTGTAATCTTCAAAATCTTGCTCGGTCAGTTTGTGATAACGCTTCTTACCAATCTCGTCAGCTAGACTGAATAACTCCTCAAGCCCTTTATTCTCAAGATCCACAATATTTCTCGCTAGGGTTTTGTGGTTCGATACGTTTTTTGATTGCGTTTCTTCTGATTTTTATTAGTTGTTTTCTGGCTGTAATCAATAATCTCTATCTCGGTATCAGGAAATTGCTGATCTATCAACTCTCCAATCTCAACAACTTCCTTAGATAGCTGTTGATTAAACTTTTCTATTTCTTTAGAAGTAAGATATTTATTGCCAATTCGATCAGCTTCTAAGAATAATTCTTCCAGGCTCATATCCTCAAATTGATATTTACCTAAAATTTCCTCGATCTTCTGAAAAATTTTAATGACATTGTCCCAACCTACATTTTTATAACTATTCTCTTTTAACCACTTTTTATCTTCCTGCTTAAGCTTGTCTCGATTTCTTGAGTTAGTGCACTGTAGGTTGCTATAACTCATGCCATTGAAAGTTTTTGGCTGGCTTTTTTTGCTTGCCATTGGCTCAATTCCTCAGCCTAGTGTCCACCTAAATAGCCTAATCACAGCTTTTTTAACTTCGCTGTCTTCATACTGTAAAAGCATTTTTGTATCTCTTGCCAATCTAAGCCTGATCTGGTCAACTATATTCTTTAAGTCTTTGTTTTCTTTCTTAAGCTGTGTATTAGCGACTATCAGTTCATCATTTTGATTTGTTAAGGTTTGAACATCAAAATTCAAAGACTGGTTTGTCAAAGATAAACCTTGAACTTCAGCCTCAAGCTGTTTCTGCTCCTCTTCCAAGATTCTCTTTTTATTCTCAAGAGTTGCTTTAGCTGCTTCTATAGATTCAATAGATTTTTCTAGTTGTAGATGTTCTGCTTGCAAAACCTCAAATTTACGCTGTACCTGATTACGGGCTCTAGCATAACTAGCATTATTGTGTCCCAAGCTAGAGTTCTTTTCAGCATAAGATCCAACTAGCTTTACAGCAGTAGGTTCATTGCAAAGAAGCTCAAAAAGTCTTTCGCATTCTTCTTTAGTCAGAGCTTGACTGATATTTTTATTGATATCAAACTTTTCTTTCAAATTACTTTGAAGCTCATCTTTGGATACCATCAGCTATCTCCTGAAATATTGATAGCTTTGCAAAATTGAAGAGGTTGTATACAATCTACCAACTGCATAGCACTAGATACTTTAGAGCAATATAACTCTCTAATTTATGCCCATTATTACTAAATGTCCTGAAGTTGGCTGGGTTTCTACACTCTCTTCATCAAAATTCTTAAATGTTAAGATATGGCCAAACTTTGCCTTTACTCATGCGAGCACCCCACCAGTACTTAGAAAACCTCCCAGAGTGAATTCTGGTTAGTTCATCGTGGTTTTTCGCTGAAAATTAGGTAGGCTGCCCCTGCTAGAAGCATTGCGGCGAAGAAGTAGTTGCGGGTTAGAGGCACCTTCATGTAAGCCACACTGAAACCTGCAAAAACCAGCATCGTGATAATTTCCTGCAACACTTTTAGCTGAGGCAGGCTGAAGTAGGTTACACCAATGCGATTGGCGGGCACCTGGAAACAGTATTCAAAAAAAGCGATCGCCCAACTGACAACAATGGCAATCCAAAGTGGAGCCGCCTTTAGATCCTTCAAATGACCATACCAAGCGAAGGTCATGAAGATGTTGGAGACCAGTAGAAGCAGAACTGGTTTGAGCATGTTTCGCTAGAGTTAGGATGGTTGATCTGGGTTGCCTTCAGAGGCATCACGCCACAAAGCGATGCCACCAAATAGACCAGTCACATTGGGCACAACTTTGACATTGGCTGGTAACTCGATCGCGATTTTGTCGGTATTGCCGCCTCCGATATGGAGAGTATCGTAGTTAAACAAATGCTCCAAAGACGCGATCGCCTTCTCCAATCGACGGTTCCACTTTTTCTTACCCACACGATCGAGTGCTTCTCGGCCTAACTGTTGCTCGTAGGTTTCCTCATTGCGGAACTCATGATGCCCCATTTCCAAATTAGGCACGAGTTGACCATTGACAAACAAAGCCGAGCCAAAGCCAGTACCCAGAGTGATCACTAACTCTACCCCTTTACCTACGATCGCCCCCATGCCTTGCATATCGGCATCATTCGCAACCCGCACAGGCTTACTTAGGTGCTGAGACAACGCAGTTGCTAAATCAAACCCGATCCAGCTAGGGTCAAGATTCACCGCCGTTGCTGTCACTCCGTTACGCACTACACCCGGAAAACCTACCGAAACGCGATCGAACTCGCCTTGGCCCTCGGTCAACTGGGCGATCACCACAATCACGGCATCCGGAATAGGAGGTTGGGGGGTTTCCACCCGCGATCGCTGCGTGAGTGCATGGCCCGCCTTGTCCAACACCATCACCTTTACACCGCTACCACCAATGTCTACTGACAGCGTTCGCATCAAATTTCCTCCTGGATGCAGTTATATGCCGACAGTGTAGTGAATCTGCAACCGCGATCGCTCTATCTCAAGAAACTTTCTGGATCATTGTCACGTAGTCGTGAAACAAGGAGTGGTAGATGCACCCTGATTGTGACCCCTGGCTATGGCTGGGGGTTTTTTGTTGCCAGGCAGATTACACAGCAATCGGAAAGACCCAATCTTGATATTTAGGGTCACGATTTTCGGTAATGGCAGTTAGCTTCTCTCTCAGCTTTTCCGTAATGGGTCTTTCTGTGGATAAGTGATAATTCTCCACCCGCTGGACGGGCGTAATTTTAGCCGCAGTACCGCTAAGAAATACTTCATCCGCCGCAAACAGTTCAGATTTATCCAGCGATCGCTCAATCACTTCAATCCCTAAATCACGCGCGATCGTCAACACACTGTCTCTAGTGATGCCTTCCAGAATATCTTGATCAAATCCTGGGGTGATGATTTTGCCATTCCTCACCACAAAGATATTCATGCCCGAAGCTTCGCTGACCTTGCCTTGAGAGTTCATCAAAATCGCTTCATCAAAGCCAGATTCTACTGCTTCAGTTTTCGCTAAAGAAGAGGTAATGTAAGCGCCACTAATTTTGCCCCGCAACGGTAAACTACGGTCTTCTTGGCGATACCAAGAACTAATGCGGCAGCTCACGCCTTCAGGAGATAAATAATCTCCCAACTCTAAGCCGTAAACAAAGAAATCTTTTTCAATATTGTGCAGTCTAGGAGCGATACCTAAGTCAGAAGTATAAACAAACGGACGAATATAAAAAGAAGTAGTCGGCCTATTTTTTTTGACAAAATCAACTAGAATTTGCTGAATTTTATCGGCTGGCAAATCGTAATGCAGAAACTTAGCGCTATTACTTAATCGCTTGCAGTGAGCATCCAAGCGGAACAACAAGAACTGCTGATCGTTCTGAGGATCAGGAATGCCTCTCAAGCCACCAAACGCACCAGTTCCGTAATGTAGGGCATGAGTTGCAATGGAGAGGTTAGCTTCACCAAAGGGCACGAACTGGTTTCTAAAGTAGGCGATGGGCAGAAAGTTATGCATAAACCTGAGGAGCGCACTTCATAGAAAAGCCATTATACTATTCTGGCTTTCCCGATTTTGATGGTTTTACCCCTTTAGCTCGGAGGCGGTGTTGATTGAAGGCTCTTTCCCATAGTCGTTGGCTGCATCCCTGTTTGTTGTTGGGGTGGATCTTGCTGGGTGCAGCACTACGCTTTAACCACTTGGCTAATAAGGCATTGTGGACCGATGAATTTTCCACCTTGGTCTTCAGTTTGGGAAATAGCTTTCGTACGGTTCCCCTCGATCAAGTCATTACCATCCGCCGTCTCCTAGAGCCTCTGCAACCTGACCCAACCGCAGGCATTGATGGGGTGCTGCAACACCTGATGAGTGAGAGCACTCATCCGCCTTTATATTTTGTCTTGGCGCATCTGTGGATGCAGCTATTTGCTCCAGAAAACGGTTTGGTCTCGATTTGGGTGGGGCGATCGCTGCCTGCTTTGCTGGGAGTTGTATCTATTCCTGCCATGTTTGGCTTGGGTTGGCTCACCTTCCGTTCTCGCTTGGCTGGGCAACTAGCGGCAATGATGATGGCGGTGTCTCCCTATGGCCTGTTTCTGGCGCAAGAAGCCCGACACTACACCCTCTCGATTTTGTGGGTGATTGCGTCGCTTAGTTGTTTCGTCGTTGCTACCCAATTTCTCCGCGATCGCCGTCGTTTGCCCATTTGGATCGGCTTGGCTTGGGTGGTGGTCAACAGTTTGGGCATTGCCACACACTATTTTTTCGGTCTGACACTATTTGCCGAAGCTTTTGTCTTGATTGGACAAGCGATCACTCAGAGTCGCCAAGACCCAGGCGCTTGGTTACGCCCTTACTGGCGACGCATTTACGCAGTGGTGGCTGGCACAATCGTAGGTGGTTTAATTTGGCTACCAGCCTTGCAATCTGTCTATGGCAGCGACCTGACCGAGTGGATTGAAACCAGCGATCGCTGGAATCTCATGGCTTGGATTGGCCCCATTTTTCAAGCCTTAGCCGCCTGGATCACCATGCTATCTCTCTTACCTGTGGAAGCGGAACTGCTACCGATTGTGATCGCCTCTGGGGTAATCATGATAATTTATTTCATCTGGGCCATTCCCCTTTTGCATCAGGGTTTCAAAGCTCAATGGCATAGTCAGGAAGTTGGCCCAGGAGTACAGGTTTTGGCAGGATTTGTGCTGGGAGCGATCGCGCTGATCTTTGCGATTACCTACGGCTTGGGCACTGACCTGACCCGTGGCGCTCGGTACAACTTTATGTACTTTCCAGGGGTTATGGCTCTGGTTGGTGCCAGTTTAGCGGCTGTTTGGAACTCGACTTCTGCTAATCGCACCCCAACAGAGCATCCCTCCTCGACTTCACAACGCACCTGGCTTCCTTTCAAAAAATATGGCAAACCAGCCATTCTTGCCGTGTTGTTAATGGGAGTTTTAAGCGGTTTGACCGTCACTAATAATTTGGGCTACCGCAAATATTATCGTCCCGACCTATTGGCTCCCGTGATTCAAGCCACATCCCAAGTACCGACGCTGATTGCCACTACCCACAATACCCATGTCCAAACGGGAGAACTAATGGGATTAGCTTGGGAATTTTGGCATGATAGTGCGTCAGACAGTTCCAACAAAAACTCGCCCCAGTTTTTGTTGGCGCACCAGACTTGTAATCCCAAGCAAACTCCCTGCCAACAATCAGCCCAAATTCTTCAGCGAAACTTGACGGCTCTCCCCCGACCGTTCGATTTGTGGCTCGTGAATTTCTACACCAATCCAGAATCAGCGTTGCCCACTTCTCTACAAGATCAAGGCTGTGCGGCTGACCCCAAGGTGAATTCTGGAGTACATGGCTACAGCTATCAGCTCTACCACTGCTTGAAGCAGTCATAATAGGGGCTATTCTTGCCTTAAGGTTTCTGGTGTGGCGACAGGAGACAAACCTGCGATCGCTCGCAAATTCTGGCAACGAACTAATTCTGTAAAGCTCAACTGGAGTCGGCCTTCAATCCGAGCCACTGCTTCGATCGCTTCCAGCAAGTGCCGAGCTGCTTCTGCTTCTGTATAGCCTCGACGCAAAGCTACTCGAATCGCGGCTTCATCGGTTTCGAGTTCTCGCTGGGAACTTTGGGTAGAGCGCCAAATTTGAGTGCCCGCGATCGCCGCTAGTCCTCCTGCCATCAACAGCCCTACGGCATCTCCCTGCACCGCTTCTACACCCGCTCCTACCAAACCAACCGCAATTAAGCCACGATAGAGGTCTGGTTTGAACCACTTGATGCCAATCAACCAGCTCACCGCTCGCAACAACGTTAGATCTCGTTGGGGCCGGGACAACTGGCTCCACAAATCAAAGTTGATGGAGACGGGGCGATTGGGCGACCAAGGCACAGGATAAGAGTAGTCAATCACCCGCGATTGCTCCGGTTTGTTCACAATGCGGCAGAGCATCCGCCCGGAGGCAGGCATGATATCTAGGAGGCGGCGAACTTCGGGGTCAGGATTCATCATGTCCCGATTTTACAAGTTATTGCCTGAGCGATCGCCCCTCTTACCCATTAAGGACGGGGAGAAGCCGATGGGGTAGCTCTGGTAGCTGGTGTTGTTCCTGCGGGCGAGGTCGTAGGTGAAGTTGTTGCAGTCGGCGCAGTTTGAGGCGCAGCCTGAACTCTAGGACTGACCGTTGGAGAACTGGTTACGGGAGGAGTAGTCGCAGCAGGACTAGCCGCTGGGGATGTTGTTGGTGCGGTTGTAGCGGGCGCAGCTGCTGGAGTGGTGGTAGCGCTGGGGCTGCTTGGGGCCACAGTCGTAGCTGGGCTAGTGGGGGATGCCGTTGGTAAGGCACCAGGGGTTACGGCTGGCGCAGTGATCGCTGGAGGTTGGTCGCCTAAGATGCTCCCATTCCCTTCTTGGTAAAAGACACCTGCCACTGCCGCGATCATCATGGTCGCTAAGGTGCCGACAAATAACGCTTTCCAACCCAGTTCGGAAATATCTTTGCGGCGAGACGGAATCAGGGCGATCGTACCTCCCACAAAAATTCCCACTGAAGCCAAATGAGCAAAGCCAGAAAGCGCGTAGCTAATAATCAAAACAGCGCGATCGCTAATTATCCGCTCTGCTCCGGGTAAAGCTGCTGCAGTAGCTAAAGCTTGATAAGGGGGAATGGCTGTTTCTAGTAATCTGCGGCCAATAATTACCGAGGATTGCCACAATTCGTTCCAATCCAGCGAAACGCCCGTCAAAAAGGTGAGCGGCAAGAAGAGCACACCCTCGATATTAGCCAGCGTTACCACACTAAAAATTTGCCCAATGGGGCCAGGAATAGCAGCTAATGCAGCAAAAATTTGGTTAATTAAGGAGACTAAACCCAAGATCAGAATCAGTACAGCAGCGATCGCCACCGCCATTTTGACCCCATCCAACGCCCCCACAATAGCTGCGTCCATTGGGCTAACGCGCTCGATCGGCTCTCCACCTACCGTTTCATGCTTAGGCGCGTCCTCAAAATCTGACTCGACCACCGCTGCTTCTTTTCGGGTCGTGGCTTTTTCTTCCATCGGAATGCCGCCCGCTGTCAAGGGAACTTCGGTTTCTGGCACTAAGATCTTGGACAGGACAAAGCAAGCAGGAATGGCAATAATCGAGGCTGAAACCAGGTGTCCCAGAATGTTGGGGAAGACAGGCCGCAGGAAGCTGACGTAGATTGCCAAGGTCGAGGAAGCAGCGGTGCCAAAACAGCAAGACAGAATGGCACAAAGTTCACTGCGCGTCATTTTGGGCAGGTAAGGCTTCACCACGATCGCCGCCTCAATGCCGACGAAGATATTAGCGGCTCCACTCAGGGCCTCTGCGCCGCTCAGGCGCATAACCGCGTAAAAAACCTTAGCAAAAATATTAGTAATAACCTGGATGACGCCAATGTTGTAGAGCAAGGCCATCAAGCCAGAAAAGAAGATGACTGTGGGCAAGGCGCGAAAGGCAAAAATGTAGCCTAAATTGACATCCGCAGGCCTGCTAGGCAGGGGCACAAGGTTCTTACCAAAGACAAAGCTCGCACCCGTATCTGCGGCCAAAAAGACACTATCTAATAAACTACTAAATCCTTGGAGTGCCGCTCTAGTAGGAGGAAACAGAAACACCAAGGCTCCCAGCACGAGTTGCAATAGAATGCCTGCTATCACCACCCGCCAAGGAAAAACACGTAGGCTCCGGTTTTCAGAGAATAGCCAAGCGACCGCACAGAGACCAAAAATGCCGAGAAAAGAAAGTAAGTTTAGGTAGCTCATAGGCTTAGTTCGTCTGCTGATGGTGCAGGTTGACCCGTCAAAATCTCTTCAATTCAGAGTTGGCAGCAATATTCCCTGCTTGGCAGAAATATCACAGTCCACTGATAAAGTTGCCCAGAAGTCTATAGAAAATAGCACTTCGGTTCTAGTGAAACCTTAAGTAGGGCGATCCAGATCGGAATTCCCTGAAACTTTAAGATTTACTGTAAGTGAACCGACAAATTTCATTTCCTCTGGGAAACAGCAGGACAATCGCGTTAATAATAAACAGTTAATCTCAACAACCTTTGGCATGGACGCTTTCGATCCCATTGCGCCTGACTGGACTCAATCAGCGACTCACGCCCATGAGTTTCATTGCCCTCAATGTCATGCACCCAGCTTAGAAGCTCAACAAGTTTGGCTTAACCGCCGATCGCCCGTGTATACCGAAAACCATCGTCGCAAATGGCAAGAGTTTTACCAATGCCAATGTGGTTATGCTTGGTGGGCTTGGAGTAGCGATCGCCCCCCTTCCAAGTTTAGCGATCGCGAGTTACCCCAAGAGGATCTACCCGGTTTTTGGTAGTACACCGGACACCTAGCTTTGTCCTACAGCGACCCGTGGCAAACGATGCTTAAACCCACAAAGAATTTCCCAAGAAATCGTGCCGAGAGTGGTGGCCCAATCATCAGCAGTAATGCGATCGCGGCCATCTTGCCCTAGCAGCGTCACTACTTCCCCAGCCTCTAAATGGGGAATATCGGTCACATCAACCATGAGTTGGTCCATTGTCACCGCGCCCAACTGCCGCACCCGTCGCCCCCGGATTAGACCTGTGAGCTGATTGGACAGATTGCGTGGTACTCCATCGGCATAACCAATCCCCACGACTGCAATGGTCATTTCTCGGTCAGCGACGAACTTGTGGCTGTAGCTGACTCCTGTACCTGGCTGAATTGTTTTTACTTGGGTGACTCGTGCTTTTACTTGCAGGGCTGGCTTCAGGTCTACCACTGTTTGCAAGTGGGGAGCAGGATAGAGACCATACATCGCTAGGCCGACCCGCACTAAGTCGTAATGCAAATTCGCATCGGTCAGAGTTGCGGCTGAGTTGGCTAAATGCAGCCGAGGTAAAGCTATTCCTGTGGCTTGCAGTTGCGCGATCGCGGCTTCAAATCGTTCCTGCTGCAGCCGCATGATTGTGGGGTCAGGACTATCAGCAGTGGCTAAATGCGAGTAAATGCTGGCGATCTTTAAATGGGGTAAGCGCTCTACTAATTGCACAAATGCGATCGCTTGCTGCCAAGGAGTACCCAAACGAGACATGCCTGTATCCAGCTTGATGTGGACAGGTAACGGTTGAGGTTGGGACATGTCACTCAGGGTTTCTGAGAACACCAGTGCTTGTTTGGGGCTGCCCAGCGTTGCTTGGAGTTGCCAGTGGGCGATCGCGCGGATTTGCTCTGGGCTGTAAGTCGCCCCTAAAACCAAAATGGGTGCTTCAATGCCTGCTTCTCGTAGGGCAATGCCTTCGGGAATTGTGGCAACTCCTAACCAAGTCGCACCATGCTGCAACACTGTCTCCGCCACAGTCACCGCGCCATGGCCATAGGCATCTGCTTTCACCACTGCCATTAGCGCTGTCTTAGGCGCTAGCAAACTCTTAAGCTGCCGAATGTTGTAAGCCAAGGCACTCAAATCTACTTCTACCCAAGCCCGCTCACACAGAGGTTCTCTCGGCACCTCACGTTGTATAGAGGCAGTTCTTAAATCTGGCTCCCAGCTCAACATATTCCTTCCCTCCTTCCACTCACACCACTTCAGTTCTACGACTCTCGGCGCATCGTCCGAATAGACTTACCGCACCGTAGCGTTTTAGCCCCCACCTCGACCCTCTCTAAAGCTAGGAGTCAAGACGAGTTAATAAAATTTACCAGCAGTGTAACCAGTGCGCCGGATTGTCACAAGTTTGTCTGAACTCTCCACCGATCAGCAGCACCATTCCGTTAGGACAAACAAAATAACTTTAAGTACAGAGCCTAAATGAAGAAGTTATGAACAAATTCAGCAGTTTTACTGAGACAAAGACGCAGTTCAGGATATTGATTTGAGATAGAGGTAAACGTATGCTGAGTTTCCTCAGGCTTATACAGCGAGGCAAGCGAAATCATGGTTGAGTTTGAAGCTGCTGCCAGAAAGTATCAGAAGCTACTACGCCTGAAGCGGAGAGAAATCTGATGCAAGAGTCAATAATGCCGAATTCTGTGAAGGGAATTCAATGAAACTGCGCCAGCGAACTCTGCTACTGATTAGCGTAGCTCTAGTAGGTCTGGTAGGAGTCCTCTACACTAGCTCCTCCACCATTTTGCTGGGTAGTTTTGCCAAGCTAGAAGCAGAAGATACACAACGCAACGTCGAGCGGGCGATCGATGCCTTTGAAGCAGAAATTGACAAACTGAACTTTACCGTTCATGACTGGGCTGAGTGGAACGATACTTATCAATTTGTTCAGGATGGCAACAGCACCTACCTCACCGCCAACCTCAATGCAGCCACGATCACCCGCCTTCAAGTTAACCTGATGCTCTACACTCAGCTTTCAGGGAAAACCATCTTTGGCAAAAGCTTCGACTCCAAAACTCAGCAACTCACCGCGATTCCGCCTAGCATTCAGAGCTACTTAGCAGCGCATCCTTCCCTGCTACAACCGCCTAGCGCCACCAATCGGCTATCGGGGGTCGTGCTGATGCCAGAAGGCCCCATGTTGGTTGCTTCCAGCTTGATTTTGACTGGGGAAGGCAAAGGACCTGCCCAAGGTACCCTCCTGATGGGGCGCTACCTAGACAGCACCACAGTTCAGCGATTAGCCAATATTACTCATCTTTCGCTTACGGCTTATCGCATTGATGCTCCGCAGCTATCTCCTGATTTAGCCACGGCTAGAACCAGCCTCAGCACTCAAACTCTTTCTGAAAAGGGCGATCGCATTTTTGTCCAACCTCTAAACTCAGAGGCGATCGCAGGCTATACCCTCATCAACGACCTCAACGGCAAACCAGCCATTCTCTTGCGCGTAGAGCTACCCAGGCGGATCTATCAGCAAGGGCAAGCCAGCCAACGTTATCTGCTCCTAACCTTGCTCATTATTGGTTTAGGGTTCGGCATTGGGACACTCTTACTGCTAGAGCGACTGGTGCTACGGCGGCTAGGCCACCTGATGGGTGAAGTCAGCAAGATTAGCTCATCTAGAGATTTCTCGCTGCGAGTCGCGTCTCTCGGCTCTGATGAGCTGTCTAACTTGGGGTCTGCGATTAACCAAATGCTAGAGGCGTTGGGCAAGTCCCAGTGGCAACTGCGTCACAGCCAGGAAAACTATCGGCTGGTGGTAGATAACATCAAAGAAGTGATTTTTCAAACTGATAGGGCAGGAGTTTGGCAGTTTTTGAATCCTGCATGGAGCAGGATCGCTGGATTTGCCGTGGAGGAAAGTCTGGGCCAGCATTTTCTCAGCTACATTCACCCAGACGATCGCCCTTACCATCGGCAGCAATTTCAGCGCTTGATGACTCAGCAGGCTCCGGACTACCGCGCTGAAGTGCGGTTGCTGACCAAGGACGGCAAGCTGTGCTGGATGGAGCTAGAAGCTCAAGCCACCTTAGATGCCAAAGAGCGAGTAGTAGGACTATCTGGCACGCTTTACGACATCACGAAGCGGAAGCAAGCAGCCACAGCCGTTCAATTGCTGCAAAACGTCACTCAGGCGATTAGTGAAGCCGAGGATTTCGCCACGGCCCTTGAAGTCGCTCTCAGCAAAGTTTGTGAAGCCACGGATTGGGATTATGGGGAAGCCTGGATTTCCTGCCCAGAGCGAGTTGCGTTGGAACTCAGTCCTGCTTGGTACAGCAATTCTCCAATCATGCGGGACTTCCGCCGCCTCAGTGAAGCCTTCACCTTTCCCTTAGGAACAGGCTTACCGGGACGAGTTTGGCTCTCCAAACAACCAGAGTGGATTCAGGATGTTTCTCAAGAGGCGTATCAGCATTTCTTGCGGGTGCATATTGCCCTAGAGGTGGGTCTGAAAGCAGGGTTTGGCGTGCCCATCACCGCAGAAGGTGAAGTGTTAGCTATCCTCGTCTTCTTTATGTTTGAAGCGCGGGAAGAAGACCGAGGCTTAGTGGAACTGGTGTCAGCGGTCGCTACTCAACTCGGCTCTGTTCTGCAACGCAAACGCGCTGAAGAAGCACTGCGCCTGGCGGAAGAAAAATATCGCAGCATTTTTGAGAACTCCTTAGAGGGGATTTTTCAAACTGCACCCAATGGCAGCTACCTCAGCGCCAACCCAGCCCTAGCAAGAATTTACGGCTATAGCAGCTCAGAGGATTTGATCGCTAACCTCACCAGTGCTGAGCAGCTTTATATAGAACCCGATCGCCGCACAGAATTTATTCTGGCTTTGGAGCAAGAGGGAGTAGTGTCACGGTTTGAATCGGAAGTCTATCGGCGAGACGGCAACCTCATTTGGATTTCCGAGACCGCCCGAGCGGTACGCGATGCCAAAGGGAAACTCCTCTATTACGAAGGCACCGTTGCCGATATCACCGATCGCAAGCGGTTTGAAGCAGCTCTGCGGTTACAGCAAGCCAAGGCCGAAGAGTTGTTGCTCAACATTCTGCCCCCATCGATCGCGGAAAAGTTGAAACAAAATTCTGGGGCGATCGCGGATAGCTTCCCAGACGTAACCGTACTCTTTGCCGACATCGTCAACTTTACTCAGCTTGCGGCTCGCATCTCACCCACCGAACTAGTCAATCTACTCAACCAAATTTTCTCTGCCTTTGACCGCTTAGCCGAACGCCACGGTCTCGAGAAAATCAAAACCATTGGCGATGCTTACATGGCCGTAGGGGGTGTGCCTATTCCCTGTGCTAATCACGCTGAAGCGATCGCCGAGATGGCCCTGGATATGCAAACCGCGATCGCCCAACTCAACCTAGAGCAGCACGAAATCTTTCCCATTCGCATTGGCATCAATACAGGCCCAGTCGTCGCAGGTGTGATTGGCATCAAAAAGTTTATCTATGATCTTTGGGGCGACACGGTTAATATTGCCAGCCGCATGGAATCGGAAGGTCTAGCAGGCTGCATTCAAGTCACAGCTAGCACTTACCAATGTTTACAAGACAAGTACTTATTTATTGAGCGTGGCGAAATCCCAATTAAGGGTAGGGGAGAGATGAAAACTTATCTTTTGGTAGGCAGAAAAACCGCTTCTGGCATTGAGGCTGCCTAAGTTAGGCTTGATCCCGCTAGACGCGGCAGAGCAGATGTGAGCTGTGTTACTATCTGTGAAAATATTCTCTCTGTCAACCATCAATGAGCAAGGTTCTGGTGCTAAACGCCTCCTACGAACCACTCAACATTACGAGCTGGCGACGGGCGATCGTTTTACTTCTCAAAGGCAAAGCAGAACAGGTAGAACACAACGGCAAATGTGTCTACTCTGATTTTCCACTGCCAACGGTGATTCGGCTGCGGCATTATGTCCGGGTGCCTTACAAGGAAATTCCACTCACCCGACGAAATATCCTCCACCGAGATAGTCACTCTTGTCAATACTGTGGCTACACAGGTGATGACCTAACCCTCGATCATGTGATTCCGCGATCGCGCGGCGGGGATGACAGTTGGGAAAATATCGTGACTGCTTGTGTTCGTTGTAATGTCAAAAAAGGCAACCGCACTCCGAAAGAAGCCAATATGCCTCTAGACTATCCACCGCGCAAGCCTCACAGTGGCCTGTACTTTGAAGTCACAAAGCATGTCAAGAACGGCGGACATCAGGAATGGCGTAAATATGTAATTGGTATCTGACCCCCGTGTGCAAGTAAGCGCGGGGTTTTTAATTGCTGATCTAGCAATCCTAGATGGGTTATGAGAGGCCCACTTCGCCCATTATCTGTGGGTGAAGCGCTCGTCTCTACTGCTTCTTAGATACTCTGCGAGCAGTATGTCGTTCTACGAGTTTTTTGCGAAGATCAGGGTGTACAGATCAACGGCTCAATCGCTGATTTCTGCCAGTTTGTAGCATTGCCGCGATTGGGATACGAGACTCCTAAACCCAACTTTGTGCCAGTATGTCGTCTAACTCGCTTAGGTCTCGCAACAATATCGTTCTAAACTCAGAATCAGCAGCAGAAACCATTGTGGAAGCCAAGTCTGTCGAATATCCAGCAGTTGAGTATCCAGAGGTTCGAGCCATTCCCAATGTTGGCGATCGCCAAGCCCAACGCGCGTTAGATACCAAGGATCAAAAAGTAGAAGCGCTCCGCCAAAATTTAGAGCGGCATCAAGGCGAACGACAACTGATCATCCTGCAAGATTTTCCCGACCCAGACGCCCTCTCTTCGGCTTGGGCTTACAAACTGATTGCTGAGCAGTACAACATTCAATGTGAAATTGTTTATGCGGGTACGCTTAGCCACCAAGAAAATATTGCCTTAGTGAAGCTGACTAATCTACCTGTGCAGCGCTGGACGGTGCAGAGTACCAAAACCAAAGACTTATCGGTTTACCAAGGTTGTGCCCTAATTGATAACCAAGGTACAACTAGCCAACTCCTGACACTAGTACAACAGGCAGGCATCCCAGTGACGGTAGTGATCGACCATCACAGCATGCAGGGTGGATTGAATCCAGAATTCTCTGATATTCGCCCTCATACGCGGGCAACAGCTACTATTTGCGCCCACTACCTCCAAGCAGGCTTGCTCAACCTCGACAGCAGCATTAGCCAGCATGTCAAGTGTGCCACTGCCCTGATGCATGGCCTACGCTCTGACACCAACACCCTAATGCAGGCCCAAGAGGAAGACTTTCTCGCAGCGGCCTACTTGAGTCGGTTCTACGACACGCAGCTGCTCAACGCAGTTCTTCAGTCAGCTCGTTCTAAACGGGTGATGGACGTGATTGAGCGATCGCTCCGCAACCGGATTGTGCAAAATAACTTCTCGATCGCTGGGGTGGGTTACTTACGCTACGACGATCGCGATGCTATTCCGCAAGCCGCCGACTTTTTGGTCACAGAGGAAAACGTCCATACTGCCATGGTTTATGGCATTGTCCACGATGAGGACGAAGAACTTGAAGTTGTGATTGGCTCCTTGCGAACGAGCAAGATCACCCTCGACCCCGACGAGTTTATTAAAGAAGCCTTTGGTCAAGATGCCCAAGGCCGTTTTTTTGGGGGTGGTCGCTTCACCGCAGGCGGGTTTGAAATTCCAATGGGATTTCTCTCTGGCTTCAACGAAAATGCTGAATACGCCAAGATGAAATGGGAAGTCTTTGATGCCCAAATTAAGCAAAAGCTGCTGCGGCTGGTGAATCCAGAAGATACGTTTATTTAGTTGAGCTAACCTCGCCCTAAACCCCTCTCCTGCGAAGAGAGGGGCTTTGAAATCGGAAAAGTTTCTATGTCTGACCTCTACATCATTCGTCACGGCATTGCAGCGGAGCGGGGCACCTATACTCGTGATGGGGAGCGCCCCCTAACCGAGGAGGGTCGTCGCAAAACTCGCCAAGTAGCGAAGCGCTTGGTTGAACTCAAGCTGCAATTTGACTTGATTCTCACCAGCCCTCTGGTACGGGCACAGCAAACCGCCGAAATTCTACAAGCTGAAGGCTTAAGTGCTCGGCTGGAAGTGTCAGACTATTTAGCGCCTGATGGTAGCTTAGAAGCTTGGCTAGCCTGGTTTAACAAGTGGCAGCGATCGCACCCTGATGCTCCTTTGGCGATCGTCGGGCACCAACCGGACCTAGGCAACTGGGCAGAAACTCTGGTTTGGGGTCAAGCGAGGGATGGTTTGGTATTAAAAAAGGCTGGAGTGATTGGCCTAACAATCCCTGGATTGGGTCAGGCGATCGCAAATAGTTCTCTATTTTGGCTGAGCCCACCGAAGTTCTTGCTATAACACTTCCCTAGCAGTTTTCTGGTAAGTTAGCCTAAATATAGCGTTCACAAATTGGTTGTGAACTAGGGGTATGAGGGCACCGCTCTCACGCAGGAGTTCCACCCCTGCACCCTGTCGCCATATAACCTCAGTATGTCTTAAGCAACCGGACGGTAGAGCCATGTCTATCTGCGAGTATCGGCCAGGTCTAGAAAATATTCCTGCCACCCAATCCAGTATTAGTTACGTTGATGGTCAGCGCGGTGTTCTGGAATATCGCGGTATCCGGATTGAAGAACTCGCAGAAAAGAGTACCTTCCTGGAAACTGCCTATTTGCTGATTTGGGGCGAACTGCCCACAAAAGCCGAACTCGATGCCTTTAAAGAAGAAATTCAGTACCATCGCCGTGTGAAATTCCGGGTGCGGGACATGATGAAATGCTTCCCGGAGAGCGGACACCCAATGGATGCTCTGCAAGCTTCAGCCGCTGCCTTGGGCTTGTTCTACTCTCGCCGTGATCTGCACAACCCCGCTTATATTCGGGCGGCAGCGGTACGGTTGTTAGCCAAGATTCCCACGATGGTGGCAGCATTCGAACTGATTCGCAAAGGTAACGACCCAGTCCAGCCCAGAGATGATTTAGACTACGCAGCTAACTTCTTGTACATGCTGAATGAGCAGGAACCAGATCCCCTAGCCGCAAGAGTGTTTGATGTGTGCCTGACACTACACGCCGAGCATACGATCAACGCTTCGACTTTTTCAGCAATGGTCACAGCCTCAACTCTGACTGACCCCTATGCAGTCATTGCGTCGGCTGTTGGCACTCTGGCAGGCCCCCTCCACGGTGGCGCGAATGAAGAGGTAGTTTCGATGCTAGAAGGGATTGGCTCTGTCGCCAATGTCCGTCCCTACTTAGATGGTCTTTTGGAGCGCAAAGCTAAAATTATGGGCTTTGGGCACCGCGTCTACAAAGTCAAAGACCCCAGAGCCACGATTCTGCAAAGCTTGGCTGAGCAGCTATTTGAGAAGTTTGGTCGAGACAAATACTACGACATCGCGATCGAGCTAGAGCGAGCTGTAGAAGAAAAGCTAGGTTCCAAGGGAATTTACCCCAACGTTGATTTCTACTCTGGTCTGGTTTATAGCAAATTGGGCATTCCCACCGATTTGTTTACGCCTGTCTTTGCCATCTCTCGGGTAGCTGGCTGGCTAGCTCACTGGAAAGAACAACTGGCCGAAAACCGCATTTTCCGCCCCACCCAGATCTATACCGGGACTCACGAAGCGCCCTACATTCCGATCGAAAAGCGCTAGTTTTTCTTCCCTATCAACGCTATAACTTAGCTGCGATCGCCCCCTAGATCTACTAGTGATGGGTCATGCCCCCCTTGCTGTTCGGGATCAAGCTTGTCAGGATAAGCAAAGTGACGATTTTCAGGAACTCCAGCCCTCAAGCGTGTTGTTTGGGGGTTTTTTGTATGGCAATTCCTAATGAGTTGTGAAAGGCCCTCCACAGGAAGTACGCCTCTCACAACTCGCTAAAAATTTTCTATGGAATCCATAGAGTTTTAGCAAATTAGATTTTTAGATGGGTTGAAGTGAGGGCAGAGCCGCCATCCTCAGTTAAAAATGCTAGGGCTTTAATAGGTACAACTTCTTATGGCTAAGACCGCTGACAAGCCCGTCCAGCGATATACTAGGCACTGTAGAAGTCAAACATTCTTCATAAAGAAACTTAAGTGATCAGTCCATTCTAGTTAGCTGCTGGATTGAGAATTTAGACAGCGACCACAAACTATAAAGTTGCCCACTCAGCAGCTTTTAATTTGGTTGAACGAACTCAGCGATCGCCATTATTGAAAACATGAATCCAGGAATTGACCTACAAGGAAGTTTTATCCAAGCGCTTGTGCAGCTAGGCTTACCCGCCGATGTTGCCAGACTCGTTTGGCTGCCCCTGCCGATGGTTGTAATGCTTCTAGGCGCTACCGTCGGTGTGTTGGCTTGTGTTTGGCTAGAGCGGAAAATCTCAGCCGCCGCTCAACAACGGATTGGCCCAGAGTTCATTGGTCCTTTGGGAGCCCTCGCTCCGGTGGCTGACGGCCTCAAGCTAGTCCTGAAAGAGGATATTATTCCGCTCAAAGCCGACCCTATCCTGTTTACCCTAGGACCCGCGATCGTCGTGATTCCGGTATTTCTGTCCTACCTAATCGTACCTTTCGGACAGAATCTGTTAATCACTGACCTGAACATTGGCGTCTTTCTCTGGATTGCCCTCTCTAGCATTGCCCCCATTGGCCTGCTCATGGCTGGGTATGCCTCGAATAACAAATATTCCTTGATCGGGGGACTGCGGGCAGCCGCTCAGTCAATCAGCTACGAAATCCCCCTGGCTTTGTCGGTCTTAGCGATCGTAATGATGTCGAACAGCCTCAGCACGATTGACATCGTCAACCAACAAGCGGGCTACGGCATTCTAGGATGGAATATTTGGCGGCAACCTGTAGGCTTCTTGATTTTCTGGATTGCTGCCCTCGCTGAATGTGAGCGCCTCCCCTTTGACTTACCAGAAGCGGAAGAAGAACTGGTCGCTGGCTATCAAACTGAGTACACCGGAATGAAGTTTGGCCTCTTCTACCTCGGTTCCTATGTCAACTTGGTCCTCTCAGCCCTCTTCGTCGCTGTGCTATACCTGGGTGGTTGGGAATCCCCCATTCCCCTAGGTTTAATTTCCAACTGGTTCGGCATTAGCGAAACGACGCCTTGGTTGCAAATTATCACTGCAACTTTGGGCATCACCATGACCCTGCTGAAAGCCTATTTCCTGATCTTCCTGGCGATCTTGCTGCGTTGGACAGTACCACGGGTACGGATTGACCAACTCCTCGACTTAGGATGGAAGTTTCTTCTACCTGTAGGCTTGGTGAACTTATTACTGACTGCGGCCCTTAAGCTCACCCTTCCCTTTGCCTTTGGTGGCTAGGTTGGGTAGCTAAAACTACAGCTTAGACAGCCTCGGATGAAGCTGGATATCGAATTGTTAGCCAACTGTATCCTGACTTCATCCCTCTCCCTTCAAGAAGTAAGCTCCATCCTTCATCCTTCAAGAACGGTGACTCCATGCTCAAGTTCCTCAAACAAGTTGGCGACTACACCAAAGAGGCGGTACAAGCCGCTCGCTTCATTGGTCAAGGCTTATCTGTAACCTTCGACCACATGCGCCGACGACCCATTACAGTCCAGTATCCCTACGAAAAACTAATTCCCTCTGAGCGGTTTCGGGGGCGGATTCACTTTGAGTACGACAAATGTATCTCCTGTGAAGTTTGCGTCCGAGTTTGTCCGATCAACCTGCCAGTCGTAGATTGGGAATTTAACAAAGAAACCAAGAAGAAACAGCTCAAGCACTACAGCATTGACTTTGGAGTTTGCATCTTCTGCGGTAACTGTGTGGAATATTGCCCCACCAACTGTCTGTCGATGACGGAAGACTACGAGCTATCAACCTACGATCGCCACCAACTGAACTATGACAACGTGGCTCTAGGTCGCTTGCCGTATAAAGTCACAGATGACCCAATGGTGACACCGCTACGAGAGCTAGTTTACTTACCCAAAGGTGTCATGGACCCTCATGATCTGCCCCCCGGTAGCCAGCGAGCAGGCCAGCGCCCGGAAGAGATTTCGGAACAGCTTGAGCAAAATTCTGAGAAGACCCAAGCCTAATTAGCTTGACGCGCATGCATTCTAAGGAGATTAAAGGATAGTGAATCTAGCGGAAGGAGTTCAGATTGTCTCATTCGGCCTGCTAGGTCTGATGATGATTGGGGCAGCTCTTGGTGTGGTACTGCTGTCTAATATCGTTTACTCAGCCTTCTTGCTTGGTGGTGTGTTCATCAGCATTGCTGGGCTATACATTTTGCTGAATGCGGGCTTTGTCGCTGCGGCTCAAGTGCTTATCTACGTGGGAGCCGTCAACGTCTTGATTCTGTTTGCCATCATGTTGGTAAACAAGCGAGAAGACTTCAAGCCTATGCCCAACGCTTGGGTGCGGCAGGCACTGACCGGATTGGTTTGTGTAAGCTTGTTTGCCCTGCTCAGCACCATGGTGCTTTCAACTCCTTGGTCTCTCTCAACTGCGCCTGGTGCTGGAGATGATGCCATTGTAGTGATCGGAAAGCACTTCTTCAGCGACTTTTTGCTGCCGTTTGAGTTGGCTTCGATTCTACTGCTGATGGCTTTGGTGGGCGCAATTATCCTGGCTCGTCGTGAGTTCCTACCAGACGACACCTCCACTCCGCAAACCCAACGCCAAGTTTTCACCTTACAAGAACGGCCTAGAGAAACCGTTCCCGCTTTAAGTGGTGGCCGCATCAAATCATCTCAATCGGGTGCTGAAGGACCAGTGACCCCCAGCGATCGCTTAGATCCTTAATCCTACCCATTCCATGAATGGTGTTGATTTCTAAGCTTTTAGTCGATTCGTTTAGTCACCCGTGAGGAGATTTATGCAACTTGAATACTTTTTGCTGTTAGCGGCTGCTCTTTTTTGCATTGGCATTTATGGCCTCGTTACCAGCCGGAACGCGGTCCGAGTATTGATGTCGATCGAATTGCTGCTGAACTCCGTTAACCTGAATTTGATGGCGTTCTCGAACTACCTCGACTCCGCAGAGATTAAAGGTCAGGTATTCACAGTATTTGTGATTACGATCGCGGCAGCAGAGGCAGCAGTGGGTCTAGCGATCGTGCTAGCTATCTACCGCAACCGTGACACGGTGGACATGGAACAGTTCAATCTTTTGAAGTGGTAATTGCGCTTTGCTTCAGAGTTAGCTGTTTAACAAGTTTTTTAATTTAAGAAGCGATCGCTCTCCTAGCTTCAAAGAGGGCGATCGCTTTTTCTATAGTTCGGCTTGGTAGTAGTCGTTCGGTTTCATCTCTCCGACTGCATCTCTGTCTTTGTTGATGCAGCCTGGTTTTTGAGTAAATTGGCAAACCCTAGCCCATAGCGTTGCCCTAGTCCCCGGTGGGCCGACAGAGAACAAGACGCGATCGCCAGTCGGAATTCTCAAAATTTTGACACCACAAGCAGAGCAAACTTCGGTGTTTCCTTGACTCATGACTTCGTTTTACCTTTGAAGGTCAGACCACTGGTATACAAGCTTTCTCGGTATAGTAAATCACCCTTAAGACTACTTCTTGGCTAAAAACTCACGCATGTACTGATTTACGAGCTGGGGCCGCTCCTGTTGCACCCAATGGCTACAGTCAGGAATATATTTAATCTGAAAATCTCTCACATATTGTTCTGTTCCGTACGTCAGTTCTTTTCCTAGGGCCGTATCCTCCTCACCCCAAATCATGAGCGTGGGCACTTCTAGCACTCCCCAATCTGGCTTAAACAACCCTTGCTGAAAGGCGTTCCGATAATAGTTCAGCATGGCGGTGAGGGCACCTGGTTTAGCCACTGCCTGTTTATAGGTTTGTATGTCCGCTGCCGTAAACGCATCTTTATGTACTGCCATTCCCTTAAAAGCTGCCTCTAGCGGTTGATAATCGCCCGCTTGGATCAGCCACTCTGGGAGCCAAGGTAATTGGAAGAAAAAGATATAGGAACTGCGAAGTAACTGCTGAGGCGTGCGGAGTCCCTCGGCAAACTTAGCGGGGTGTGGCAAATTCAAGATGATTAGGCGATCGAGCATTTCTGGATGGGCATAGGCGAAATTCCAGGCGATCGCGCCGCCCCAGTCGTGTCCCACTAGCACGCACTTGTCGTACCCTAAGCCCTGGATCACGCCTTTGATGTCTTTGATAAACTCCGCCATCACATAAGCGGATTGCTCAGATGGTTTATCGCTGTCGTTGTAACCGCGCAGATCCAACGCTACTACTTTGTAGTCCTTGGCAAACTCCGGAATTTGTTTGCGCCAGGAATACCAAAACTCCGGGAAGCCATGCAGCATCAACATCAACGGCCCTTCGCCTTGAGTGACGTAGTGCAGCTTGATGCCGTTGGTCGAGGTATAGGCGTGAGTCCAAGATTCAGACATAACTAGTTTTGAGGAGTGTAGGCTTGCCACTCCCTTTTAGACAAAAAATAGTTGTCTTAAATCCCCTCTAAGATTCACTCTGTAGGAGCGAGAGAGCGATATTGCTCTAAGACCTGCTTGAGATAGTGCCCGGTATGCGATCGCTCGTTCTCGGCCACCTCTTCTGGCGTGCCCACGGCAATAATCTCGCCACCTTTGTCGCCGCCTTCGGGACCGAGGTCAATCACCCAATCGGAGCAGCGGATTACATCTAGGTTGTGCTCAATTACGAGGACCGAGTTGCCCTTGTCTACCAAACGCTGCACCACATCCAGCAACTTGTGGACATCGTAGAACGAAAGTCCTGTCGTGGGTTCATCGATTAGATAGAGAGTTTTACCTGTGGCGCGACGAGAAAGCTCAGTGGCTAGTTTCACCCGCTGGGCTTCTCCTCCAGAGAGGGTGGGTGCGGTTTGACCGAGGCGGATATAGCCTAAACCGACATCTACCAGAGTCTGCAAGCGGTTAGAGGCTTGGGGAATGTTCTTGAAGAATTCGTAGGCTTCCTCCACGGTCATGTTGAGGACATCCGCGATCGATTTGTTTTTGTACTTCACCTGGAGGGTTTCGCGGTTGTAGCGGGCTCCCTTGCAGACATCGCATTGCACATAAACATCGGGGAGGAAGTTCATCTCAATCACGTTCACACCCTGACCACCACAGGCTTCGCAGCGTCCGCCTTTGACGTTGAAGGAGAACTGTCCCGGTTTATAACCTCTGGCTTTGGCTTCGATCGTCTCCGCAAACACATCCCGAATCACATCAAATGCGCCTGTGTAAGTGGCGGGGTTGGATCGGGGAGTGCGGCCAATCGGGGACTGGTCAATCACAATTACTTTGTCGAGGGCATTTAGGCCATCTAGAGCTTCCATTTCCTTGGGGAAGGGAACTTTATGGCCGAAATGGTGTTGTAGCGCTGGATAGAGCAGTTCATTGATCAGGGTGGATTTACCAGACCCCGAAACGCCTGTGACGCAAACTAACTCGCCTAAAGGAATCTCGACACTCACTTGCTTAAGGTTATTGCGAGAAGCCTTTTTAATCTTTAAAGCTCGACCATTACCTTCTCGGCGTTCGGTGGGTGTGTGAATCACTTGGCGACCCGACAAGTAAGCCCCTGTCAGAGAATCAGGAGCCGCTAAAATGTCCTCAAAGCTACCTTGGGCGACAATATGGCCGCCATGAATCCCCGCGCCAGGGCCAATATCTACGAGGTGATCGGCAGCGCGAATGGTTTCTTCGTCGTGCTCGACCACGATCAGCGTGTTGCCCAAGGTACGAAGCTTGTCAAGAGTACGGAGCAAGCGGCCATTATCGCGTTGGTGCAAGCCGATGCTGGGTTCATCCAAAACATAGAGCACGCCTGTCAATCCAGAACCAATCTGAGTTGCTAGCCGAATCCGTTGTGCCTCTCCCCCAGAAAGAGTCATGGCCGTGCGATCGAGCGTTAGGTAATCTAGACCGACATCGAGCAAAAATTGCAGGCGAGCTTTAATTTCTCGCAGCACCAAATCGCCAATTGTGGCTTGGCGATCGCTCAGCTTCAAACCTTCTACTCGGCTCAAGCATTCTTGAATAGAAACGCCAGTCAGCTCAGTAATCTGGTATTGGCCCAGCCGCACGCTCAGCGATTCTGGCTTCAGCCGTCGCCCCTGACAAACATCGCAAGGTTGATCGACCAGATATTGCTCTAGCTTTTGCTTGTAGAGGTCAGAACTGGCTTCTTCGTACTGGCGTTGCAGGATGTTGAGGGCACCTTCGTACCGCCGCACGTAGCTTTTCTGGTCGCGATAGCGCGAATCGACTTCAATCTTGATCGCGTCTTTGGAGCCATTCAGGATGATCTGCTGTTGCTCACGGGTGAGCTTGTTCCAAGGTGTTTGGATGTCAAAACCGAAGGCTTCCCCAACGCTATAAAGGAGGGAAAGGTAATAAGTGTTGTCTTTGTCTGACCAAGGGGCGATCGCGGCATAGACGGGCAAGGCTGGATTCGGCACCACCAAATCTGCGGAGAAGGTGCGATGACTCCCCAAGCCGTGACAGTTGGGGCAAGCACCATAGGGAGAGTTGAAGGAGAACAAACGAGGGGACAGTTCTTCCATCACCGCACCATGTTCTGGGCAAGCGAAGTTTTCTGAAAACACGAGTTCTCGTGGTAGCCCATACTGACCACCGGATTCTGCGGCTACTGGCACTGAATTTTTAGCTGCGTTTTTACCTGTAGGGAGAGCAACCACATTGGAATCTGTACCAGACTCAGCATCTGAAACAGACAGAATATCAATGATAGCGATGCCTTCGGAGTGCCGTAAACAGGTGGTGAGTGAATCGACTAGACGTTCTTCTAGGTCAGGCTTCTTCACCAAGCGATCGACCACAATTTCAATGTTGTGGGCTTGGTTTTTCTCTAGCTCGATGGAGTCGCTGAGGTCGCGCACTTCGCCGTTGACCCGCACCCGGACAAAGCCTTCGGAGGTGAGGCTAGAAAGCAATTTCTTATGGGTGCCTTTCTTACCCCGGACGACGGGAGCCAAAATTTGGAAGCGGGTGCGATCGGGCAGTTCCATGATGCGATCGCACATCTGGTCAATGGCTTGGGGGGCAATGGAGCGATCGCAGTGAGGACAGTGGGGTTCGCCTGCCCGCCCGAACAAGAGTCTCAGGTAGTCGTAAATCTCGGTAACGGTGCCGACGGTGGAGCGGGGGTTGTGGGAGGTGGATTTTTGGTCGATGGAAATGGCAGGGCTGAGTCCTTCGATCGCATCGACATCGGGTTTATCGACTTGGCCCAGAAATTGCCGCGCGTAGGCACTGAGAGACTCGACATAGCGCCGCTGCCCTTCGGCGAAGATGGTGTCAAACGCTAGGGAGGACTTGCCAGACCCAGACACCCCGGTAAAAACGATGAGGCGATCGCGGGGTAGTTCAAGGTCGATGTTCTTGAGGTTGTGCTGGCGGGCTCCCCGAATCCGAATGGTGTTTTGGTCCACTGACTTTGCCTGGGATGGGTGGTGTCCATTGGTAGGCTCGGTGGATTTGCGGTTGGCAGAACGGGAGCGTTGAGACATGAAGGGCAGCGCTAAACAGTCCTTAATGATTCTATCGCTGCTAATCCCTCAACTGCGATCGGCATCCCGTACTAATTGGTTCATTTTTACTAGTAGTTATCCGAGCGGATTGTGTTACTCACGCTGTAACCATTTGAGGGCTTGATTCAGGGGATGCTGGCTCAAAACGCAACACCATTATCTGCTCCGGTCGTAAGCCCATGGATTCGTAGGTTCGTCCATTACGATCGCTAAACTCTACTTCAAATGCTTCCCCATCAGCCAAAATTTCAACGATAGTGCCTACTTGACCACGCCACAAATTGTACTGAGGCAGATCGACTGTCAGCGCTACTACGTCTAGTAACTTGACTGTGTTAGTTGTCATTTTCGTATCACCTCAAGCATTACAGAGGATAGCAAGTCGTTAATTTTGGAATATTAGAATTATGTTCCACGATCCAACCACTCCGAACGCTTGCACTTCTACCTTGCCATTCAAGCGTAAAGTCTAGAGTGTAGCGTTGTCCAAAGTCATCACGTCGTCCTAGTCGAGCTTCCTGAGTTTTGACAACTTCAAGGAGAATTTGGCACAAGCTTTTCGCATCATCAGAACTCATGCACAAAATTGATGAGAACAGGCGAGCTTTGTGCTTACCTTGGTCATGGTTTAAGTTGAGACAGTAATCCCGAAGTTTACGAATATCAACGACTGCATTTTCTGCATTAGGGATTAGCTTCGTTGAACTTGAAGGCTTTGGTGGTTGCCGAAAAGATGAAGCAGAAGTTCCAACCTTGTTTTGATTGAAATTCCAAAAGGCATCCCCCTGAACAACAGTCTCATCAACCATCAACCGCTTAGGTTCTTCATTGAAAAACCTACCAATTATGATCTGCCAAAAGCCATCACGTATGCAGCGATAGTTGGCAAGCAAAGATGGGTAATTCGGATCAGAAGAGGGAATGTCTGAGTATTTTTCTGGGTTATTGCGTACATCGTCAACCATGTTCTCTGCGTAGAACGTCAGGCTAACTTGCTGTTCTTGGGTCAAATCATCCCATACAGTTTGTGGGAGGATGAGCGTAGCTACAGGTGGTCCTCCTTCCGTACCACCCCTGACTTGTTCTGCAATGGGCCACCAGGCTTGAATTCTGCTTAGAATACGCTTGGCTGTCTCCAGATGTTGAGCAAGCTCATCTGAGGTGTTACCAAAACTCACCGTTTTTCACCACTTTCTAGCCCTAGTAATTCGAGTAGTCTACCCCCCAATCATGAACACCGCTTAATTTTAGCTGTCATCGTTTAGCAACCCAGTTCCCTCTCGTAAGCTGCGATCGCTCTCCTCTTCCTCCTGATTCCCAGAGTTTTGCTCTTCCTGCGGTGCCTCTTGCTCTTGTGAGGTCCGATCGCTCTCTGCTTTGGGTTCCTCAGGTTTTTGCTCCCTTTCTAGAGCTTCTAATTGCCGTTTGAGTTGCTCGCGGACTTCCCTAGCTTCTCGGTAATCCGACTTGTACTGTAACGCCTTGTCATAAGCCGCCAAAGCATCGGGATAGCGTTTTACGTTCGTCAGGGCATTGCCCAAGCTGTACCAACTTTCATAGTGATCAGGTTTGATTTGGACCGCTTGATCATAAGACGCGATCGCCTTGTCGTAGCGCTTGAGGTTGTAAAGCGCATTGCCCCGGTTGTACCAAGCCAAATAATCATTCGGGTTCAGGTCTAAAGCTTTGTCGTAAGATGCGATCGCTTCCTCGTAGCGTTGCAAGCGATGCAGCGTCCAAGCTCGACTGTAGAAACCTGGGTAGTAGCTGGGCTGGAGTTTCGTCACCTGTTCATAGGACTCCAGCGCCGCCTCGTATTGCTGGAGGTTGCTCTGCATATTGCCCCGACTGTACCAAGCTTGATAGAAGCGTGGCTGAAACTGCACCGCTTTGTCGTAGGAAGCGATCGCCTCTTGGTACTTCTGCAAACTACTCAGCGAATTGCCCCGGTTATACCAAGCTAAGTGATAATCCGACTTAATTTCCACCGCTTTGTCGTAGGCTTTCACCGCCTCGTCATACTTTTGCAGATTGTGCAGCGCCCAACCTTGCCCATACCAAGCAGCAGCCGAATCTGGTTGCAACGTTACCGCTTGCTTAAAGGCGGCGATCGCTTCGTCGTACCGTTTGGCTCCAATCAAGGCTTGACCTTTCCCGTTCCAGGCTTCCGGAGCATCGATGTTGAGAGCGATCGCCTGATTAAAAGACTGCAATGCCTCGTTATGTCGTTGCCAAGTGTTCAACAGCAGACCGCGATCGCTCCAGCTTTCCCAAGACTTCGGATCGATTTGGATGGCGCGATCGTAAGCATCTAGCGCTTTGGGGTACTGCTTAAGCTGAGTCAGCACCTCACCCCGACCGTTCCACGCTTCAGGATAATCTTGGCGAATCTGGATGGCTTTGTCATAGGCGGCTAAAGCTTCCGGGTAACGTTGCAGCGCGGCCAGAGTTTCTCCTTTGCGGTACAGATCTGTGGCACTGGAGAAGTTGAAATACCGCACGCCAAAAACTGCCGCGATCGCTCCAATTGTGACTACCACTCCCCCCAGCAAGGCACTTTTTCGCCAAGAACCAAGTTTCGGCAGTTGGGTTCGCAGGAGCGAACGGGGTTTGGGTGCGATCGCCACGGTAGCAGGTGGAGACGTGCTGAGATCCTTGAGGGCCGCTAAAACTTGAGTGGCGGATTGGTAGCGATCGCGAAAGTCATAGCGCACCATCTTATCCAAGATATTTTGCAGCTCAGGACTCACCGTGGCAGATGAGTGCCAAAGTAGCTCCCCTGTGTTGGGGTCTTTGGGTAAGTCTTGAGGTGCTAACCCTGTCAGCGCTTGAATCGCCACCATGCCCAGTGCATAAAGGTCGCTCGTCGGTTGCGGGTTTCCGGTGGCTTGCTCAATCGGCAAATATCCGGGAGTACCGATCGCCACGGTTCGGGGGCTTTGGCCTGCTTGCAAAAGCGTGGTGCTGATTTGCTTTACGGCCCCAAAGTCAATCAAGACTAACCTTTGGTCTTGGTGCCGCCGAACTATATTGCGCGGATTCACATCACGGTGAATCACCTGTTGCTGATGCACAAACTCTAAAGTCTGCAACACATCTTGCAGCAACGCGATCGCTTGAGCCTCTGTCCACGGCACACCTGCTTGCAGTTCTTGGCTTAGGTCGTGTCCTTCGATCAGCTCTTGGACTAAATAGAATTCTTGATTTTCCTCAAAGTACGCTAGCAACCTGGGGATTTGATCGTGGTTGCCCAACTGGTGCAGCACTTGCGCTTCGGTGTCGAACAAACGTCTGGCAACTTCTAGCGTTAAAGGATCGCTGGCCTGTGGCTTCAGTTGTTTCACAACACAGCGAGGCTTGTTGGGCAAATACTGGTCTTCTGCTAGGAAAGTGGCTCCAAATCCGCCATTGCTGAGGGCGCTGATGATTTGGTAATGTCCCCCCAGAATTTGCCCAGACACCAAACTCATACGACGCCAGAAACCCGTAAGTTGAAGCGTTGCGATCGCAACTTAAGCCTTGCCATTCAGTATAGTCTGCAAGTTTTTCAATAATTCTTCGGCTGTGTAAGGTTTGGGTAAAAAGGTTTGAACCCCAATACTGTTATTTTCACCCACCTCATAGCCAGAAACTAAACCGCTCACCGCAATAATTTTGACTTCCGGATCAAGTTTTTGCAGCATCCGAATCGTCATGGGGCCATCCATCGACGGCATCATCATGTCAATCAACACCGCGCTAACTTCTTGTTGGTGCTGAGCGTAGACGGCGATCGCCTCAATTCCATCATTGGCAGTCATGACGCTGTAGCCATAAGCTTCCAAGGAAATCCTGGTGGTTTCTCGAATCGGTTCTTCGTCATCTACCACCAAAATCAATTCGCCATGCCCCTTCGGTAAGTGGTGCTGCACTTCAGCTTGTCGCTCTAAAGTTGTGGCTTTAGCCGGGAGATACACCTTAAAAGCCGTCCCTCTCTCTACTTGGCTATGGACCGTGACGAAACCGCCATGACCTTTAACAATGCCAATCACCGTAGACAGCCCCAGTCCAGTGCCTTTGCCAATCTCCTTCGTAGTAAAGAAAGGTTCAAAGATTTTATCCAAGTTGCTCGGCGAAATTCCCATGCCTGTATCTGCCACCGTCAGCACCACATAAGGGCCAACCTTGGCATCTAAATACATGCGAGCATAGTTCTCATCGATCCATAAGTTCTCGGCTGCTAAGCTGAGCGTGCCACCTTCAGGCATTGCATCACGAGCATTCACACACAAATTCATCAAGACCTGATGCAATTGCGTCGCATCTCCTAAAATCACCCACAAATCTGGCGGCAGCAGCTCTGTAGCGATGGTGATAGAACGAGGAAAAGTTTGCTTCACCATCTGCTCAATCTCAACCAACAAATGCTTAATTTGCAGGAGTGTATGTTCTCCTTCTAAGCCTCTAGCAAAGGAGAGTACCTGCTTCACCAAATCAGCACTGCGCCTGGTGTTAGACTCCAAGATCGAGAGTAAGGTGCGGCTTTGCGGGTCTTGCACTTTTTTCTCTAGCAACTGCACCGACATCAAGATCGGCGCTAGAGAGTTATTCAGATCATGAGCAATGCCACTCGCCAAAGTACCGACACTCTCCAGCCGCTGAGAGCGCAGAAACTGAGCCTCTAGTTTTTTTTGCTCTGTGATATCGGTGTTCACCATCAAGATTGATTTTGGCTGGCCGCTCTCTTCCTGCACCAAGGTCCAGCGGCTAGCGACCACAATAGCTTTGCCCGCTTTAGTTACGTGATTTAATGCTCCCTGCCACTCTCGATGCTCTTGCAACCAAGTTAGATCTTGAAGGAAACGCGGCAGTGCGGCTTGAGGTAAAAACTCATTGACATTTTTTCCAATAACTTCGCTAGCCAACCAGCCGTAGAGGCGCTCTGCTCCTTGGTTCCAAAATACAATTTGGCTATCGAGACCTTGCACCACGATCGCATCGGTTGTGACATTCAGCAGCGCTGCTTGCTCCCGAATTTTCTGTTCGGCTTGCTTGCGCTCGGTGATATCCATCGTGACGCCTAGCATCCGAATAATTTGACCGTTGGCGTCGTAATCCCCTTGGCCTTTAGCCGCAACCCAATGAATGCTGCCATCAGGCCATTTCACCCGCAGCTCAATGTCGAGGCTCGTACCGGAGGCGATCGCTGCCTCCGTTGCTTGACTCACAACCGCAACATCCTCTGGATGTACCATTGCTAGCAAATCTTCTGAGCTGCGACTGAGGACGGTGGGAGCTAGCCCTAGGTTATAGGCTGTTGTGGCCGACATTATCACTTGCCCACTGCTCATGTCCCAATTCCAAGTGCCCATATGGGCCGCTTCTAGCGCTAGCCTAAGCTGATCTTCACTCCGGCGGGCACGTTCTGTCTGCTGCTGTAGTTCTGTGGTAGTGCGGTTCGTTTCTAACAGTCTTCGCACCCGTTGCCGCAACACTGCCCAATGGATCGGCTTGGTGACATAATCCGTGGCTCCAGCGACAAAGGCCTGATCCACCGAAGCAGGGTCATCTAAGCAGGTAATCATCAAAACAGGGACGCGATCGCCTCCTGGCAAGGTGCGGAGTTGGGCACAGCAAGCAAAGCCATCCATAATAGGCATCAAGGCATCCATGAGAATAATGTCTGGATGCACTTGTTGATAAAGCGCCAGTCCTTCTTTTCCATCTTTCGCTTCTACAACCTGGTAGCCCTCTTGCTTAATCGCTTGAGCCAACAGAAGGCGCATCGAGCGGTCATCGTCGATCAACAAGACGAGGGGAGAATCAGAGAAGGGAAACACACTGGTCATCGTTAACAAGTTTGCAGTTCTAGGTCCAAAGTCGCTTTAACTCGTTCGTATTCAGCCTCCAGATGCCGCAATTGAGGCAAGCTGACTTGCCAGTCTGTTGCCATCATACCTGTACGCCCTATCACCTCTAATTCTTGGCACAACTGAGCCAGAGTCACAGCTCCTAAGGTGGCGCTGCAACCTTTTAAGCTATGAGCGGCATATCGCAGCGCTGCGGCATCTTGTTGCTGTACAGCCGCTTGGATTTGGGCGATCATTTTGGGGGCATCTTCCAGATAGTTATGAATCACCACGGCCAGCATTTCAGCCGCATTTTCACCTAACATTTCTTGCAGCGCTGCGATTGCCTTGGCATCTAATGCACCCTTGGCATCCCATTCGGTAGGTGTAGTCGTCATTGGGGTCAGGGCTAGTTCTGTACCTGGATTCAAGGGTTGATCCGGTAAAACCGCAGCTTGATTCACCTTTGCTAGCGCTGATTCTGGAACTTGCCAGCCCTGCTTGAGCAATTCCGCTAGCGCTGCCAGTCGGATGGGTTTGACTAAGTAGTTGCTCATCCCCGCCGCTAAGCAGGCTTCGCGATCGCCCTGCATGGCATTGGCAGTCATGGCAATAATGCGGGGGCGGGTGGCAGGCGACCAATTTTGGCAGATATAACGAGTTGCCGTTAGGCCATCCATTTCTGGCATCTGCACATCCATCAAGATCACGTCGTAACTGCGTTGTTGCAGCGCTGCGATCGCTTCTCGGCCATTGTTGACGACATCAATTTCATATCCCCACTGTTTGAGTCCACTCAGAATCACCTTCTGGTTCACCCGATTGTCTTCGGCCATCAGAATCCGCAGGGGAGGATGAGGCAGTTGAGGAGAGAGAGTTGACGAGACAAAACGGTGGCTAGTTTGGGGTGAACCTTGATTTAGCACCTGCAACAAAGCTTGTTCTAGCTGCGACTGCTTCACGGGTTTATTGACTAAGGCTACTCTGTCTTTGACTAGGGCAACTTTGCTGGGGGCTAGATTGCCCAAGGTCGTCAACAGCACCAAAGGTAAAGTTTGAAATTGGGGCAGTTGTCGCAGTTCCTGCGCAAATACCAAACCATCCTTCTCTGGCATTTGTACATCAATCACCGCCAGATCAAACTCTTCTCGCTGGTGCAGCCATGCCAACGCCTCAGCTCCAGAGGCAGCCGTACGACAGTTCATTCCCCAAGATTGCATGTGCCCCGTTAAAGCCTGACGACTCGCGGCATTGTCATCTACGATCAGCGATCGCTTACCAAACAATGGAGAGAACTGCTTCAGAGACGTTTCAGAGGGAGATACTAAATCTGCTGTTGCGGCTGTTGCGATCAGTGTGAAGTAAAAGGTAGAGCCTTGGTTAATGGTGCTCTCAACCCACATGCGACCACCCATCATGTCACTGAGTTGCTTGCCAATGGCTAGACCCAACCCGGTGCCGCCATACTGTCGAGTGGTCGAAGCATCCACCTGGCTAAACGACTTAAACAAGCGATCGCGGCGGTCTGTAGGAATCCCGATGCCTGTATCCTTAACCGCAAACTGGATTTCATAAGTTTGGCTAGCAGAACCCGTTACCAGAGAGCGAGCCTGCACCAAAACCACCACTTCTCCTGACTCGGTAAACTTGACGGCATTACCTAATAGGTTCACCAAGATTTGGCGCAATCGGGTGGCATCTCCCACGATCCATTTTGGTGTTGTCGGCTCAATCCAACAGACCAGTTCAATGGCTTTTTCAGCAGCTTTAGGAGCCAGCAAATCTAGAGATGCTTCTACACAGTTGCGTAGCTCCAACGGAGCCAACTCTAGCTCTAGCTTGCCAGATTCAATTTTAGAGAAGTCCAAAATGTCATTAATAATCGTTAGCAGGCTGTCCCCACTACTACGAATCGTGGCGGTTAAATCCTGTTGATATGAGTCAAGGTCAGTCGCTAACAGTAACTCTGTGAACCCAATCACCGCATTCATGGGTGTCCGGATTTCGTGGCTCATATTAGCCAAAAATTCACTTTTAGCTTGGGTAGCCGCTTCTGCCACTACTTTTGCTTGAGCTAGCGCCTGATTTGCGCGTGAGAGTTCTTCAGTCTGCTCCAAAAGCTGACGCTGGGCAAAGTAGCGCTCTGTAATGTCATCGATCACCCAGAGCCGTCCCGGTACGTTGCGGACCTGAGTCATGGTGCTAGAAAAGCTCAACACTTTGGGCTGAGGCTGAGTGTAAATCCAGTTCCAGTTACGAATCTCCGAGCGCGGTTGCGAGAAAAACTGTGCCGCTTGAGTCGCAATTTCGGCTTGGTTCTCGGCGCTAGACCTTAACTGCGCCATTGCAGCGGCCAGAAGCGGCGGATCGATCGCCCCTGGACCTAAGTTAAGGTGGGTCGCAGCCGCTAAGTTAACCCAGCCCTGCTCACCACTTTCATCCACAAACACCACACCTTGATGGATAGTTTCGAGGATGGCTTCAAACCGAGCTTGCAGTTTATCAAGATTCAAGGTGATGTCATTGAACTGCAACAGAGTGCGTAATTCTCCAATTACAGATTCAATCAACTGCTGCATATGAACTGGAATGGCGATTTGACGCTGCCAGATTAGTAAAATGGCCCCCTGAAAACCCCCAGGATGTTGCAAGGGCAAAATAGCGACAGACTGGGCACCTTGAGCGAGTAGAACGCGGGACGCTTCTGGTGTAGAAGCATAATCTGTGTAATAAAGGCAGCGATTTTGGGCGATCGCAGTGGCAAATAAACTAGGTGTAGTCAGGGCATTGGGTAGAGCCGTTTCGGGTAAGCAGACCAATGCCTCTGCTGTCACCTCATCCAACTGACGCAAAGCGATCGCCGCATCGGCAACCGTCACCTCTTGCAGAGACACCAGCACCCGCCTCAACAAAGCATCAGGTGTCGCTAAAGTCTCTACTTCGGTGAGTTTGGCTAATAGCGCTTGCGAAGCCAGCCGCCACTCAATCTTTTGGCAAAATCGCCGCAACCCTACGATCAAGGCGGCAGAAATACCCCAAGCGATCGCCTGCCAGATAATAGGTTCTGGCCCCGAGACAACCGCTAGCCCCATTCCTGTACCTAGAAGCAACATCAGCGGTAGCGGTGGCAGTGGCAAGAGGAGACCCAACCCTAAAACTAATCCCACCCACAAATCAGATGCGTCCCCCAATACAACTAACCCGCCGCAGCCGCTCATCGCCAGCGTCAGCAAAACAGGCCGAAAAGTAGGCAACCAGTCAGGATGACGTAAAGATAACTGCAACCAGGAAGTTGTTAAGTAGCCAAACATGCAGCGATCGCTTGGGTAACTGTCTCTGGAGCACTGAGGTGAGGCAAATGTCCTTCAGCGGCAATAGGGACAAGCCGACCAGAGGGGATATGATCTGCCAAATACTGCCCCACCTGGGGTGGCACCGCAATATCATTATTCGATTGTAAAATCACAGTCGGGATGTTGAGCCGCCCTAACTCAGCTCGGTGGTCCGACTGAAAGATCACGCGAGCCACCGCTTGGGCAATATCAGGCCGAATCTGCGCCAAAGTCTTGGCAAATTCCAGAGCTAGTTCCGGTTTATCCGGATTACCCATCACAATGGGCGCAAAACCACTCGCCCAAGCATAGTAGTTAGAGGCCATCGCGGCATAAAGTGCATCTAAATCAGCTTGCTCAAATCCACCGAAATAACCTGCATCATTGAGATAGCGAGGAGAAGCACTAATAAAAACCAGTTGGCTAAATCGATCAGGCTCTACTAAAGCTGCCAGCAAACTAGCCATCCCACTGACTGAGTGAGCCACCAAAACCGCTTGCTTAAGCTTTAGCTCAGCACATAAATCTAATAAATCTTCTGCATAACTATAGAGGCTGCTGTAGCGACGCGGGCTGTAAGCCGAGAAATCGGATTGACCCGCTCCCACGTGATCAAACAAAACAATCCGAAAATTGGGGGCAAAAGCAGCGACTTGATGCCGCCAAGCACTTTGGTCGGAGCCAAAACCATGGGCAAAAATGATGGTTTGTTTGCCATCGCCCAACTGATTAACGTTGTTTCGCTTTAGCACGCTCGCTGCCATGAGTCGGTATCCTTAGAACCATCCTCATCTTACAAACTAAAACGAAATTAGCTTTTCAGCTCACCTGGCGTGACTTTCTTAGCTTCTCCAACATTTAGCGTTCGCGATCGCTGCTTACACCCGTTCTGGTACCGCTTGGCAACTACCTGTAAGGCGTTGGTACTCTTTAGTTGCCACCTGATATGCCTTGTCGCTTTCGGCCTTGACTCGCCAGATAGCAAAAGTAATTTGGCTTTGACTCAATCCTAAAGCTTGCAGGTGGTGGATACGATACCGGAGTTCTAAGTCTCTTTGGTAGGCATCATGCAACAACGTCACTGTGCCCTCTGGATCGACAAAATATTCTTCAGCTAGAAGCTTAAAGTGATTCCCATCGTGAATCATGCCGTGAATTAAAGCCTTCACGCTTAGATAAGTGCGATAAGCTGAGCCGTTGCCGCCTCGATTGCCAAACAAATAAACTCGTTCTTCAATTTCTCGCAGCTTTTTCTGAGCTAAGGTAATTTTTTGAATTTGTTGCTTGACTGACCTCGGGTTAGCTGGAAGCTGCAACTGAATACTGGGCTTAATTTGGTCAATCTCTTCAATAATTTGCCGAAACACGTTACTGGTATTCATTGCTACTTAGCATCTAATTCTACGGATAAAGATACCCCACCTTTCAATTTTTAATAGAGATGGGGAGATTGGCTAAAAATTAATCGTAAAGACACGATGAAAGAATAATGAACTTTACAAATCTGTTTTTAAAGATACAAACACTAGGAAACCGATTACAGGAATCGTAAATTTTTATACAAGGAATTAATTTTCAATCCGCGTCATCGGGCCCAAAATCACCACTTGTGTGCCCCACCCGCTTTCTCTAAACCAACTCACGCAGGAAATCACACATTTCTAGCGTCCAGCTAGGGTCTGCCTATGGCAGAGTGGAAGGGTAAGGGTAATCAGATGCAGTTTTAATTACGGGTAAGAGGCATGGACCGCTCTAAGTTTGTCGCTATCATCACCGGAGTAATTGCTGTCGTGCTCAGCATTGCTTACTTGCTGGTGGTGCAATTTTTAGACTTTCGCGGGGAGATGATTCCAGCCCCTATCGACGATCTTTCGGTTCTACCTCTAGCGGCTCCCCTGCTGTGGCATTTTCTGTCAGGGGTCTAACCACGCGAGCGATCGCTTCTTGAATAAACGCTTTGACAAACTCATCACGGCGGTTGAGCTGAAATTGCCGCTGCACCACTTCCGTCATGCCGCCGTCTCCCCAATTCTGATCGTGGCGAAAGTATTCAATAAAGCTTTTGCCTGCAATCCTGGTTAGGTAGGCAGCACTAACCCCCTGAATCGCTTTCCCGACTAAAAAAGTGGCTACGTTCAATCGCAGAGCAGTTGAAATCAGATCGATCGCGCCTTTGACAATGCCTAGGCTAGCCAGGGTTTTCGCTAGGGAAAGGGCCAGTTCTCTGCCTCGATCGGCATTAATGTCGCAGCCATACACCTGACCAATCTCCACCACCATCTGGGCATTCACCGCCGCAGTAGCCAGCAAATCGATTACGGGCAATGGTGTCACCGCAATCACCCCTGCTCCAATCCATTGAAACCGCTCGACAATCTTATCGGCTTGGCGACGACGTTCAGTGTCAATTAGCGTCCGGGCTTCGTCACCCAAACGCTGAGATTGCAGCAGAATATTGTCAGCTACTAAGTCTTCGCCCTCAGCCCGCAACACCGCCGCCATCCGCTTGAGCAACGGCATAATCTCCGGTTCTGGTTGCAACCAGTCACCACTTTCGAGCCGCACGGATTGAGGTTGAGCCGCTACCGCCACAATATCGGCAGCCGCTACGAGATCTCGCAGGCGATCGCGCAAACGGGCCAAAATGGTTTCTCGGTCTGGATCGGGGTACAAATCAGTTTTGTTAAGAACCACCAGCGATCGCTTCCCAATCTCGGCCAATCGCCGCAACGGTTCGTATTCAGACTGTCGCAGGTCGTTATCGAGAATAAAGAGTAGTAAATCGGCTTCAGTGGCTAACTGGCGGGCTCTCTGTTCGCGTTCAGTTCCTGCTACTCCCGCTTCTAGAATGCCTGGAGTGTCCGTCACCCAAATTTCTCGATTCAATTTTTTCAGCTTCAGGTGATAGGTCGCTCCCACATCCGTCGTTCCCATCGGGGCTCCGACTTGCCCGACAACTCGACCAATCAAGGCATTCACAATCGAAGTTTTGCCTGCCGAGCCCGTACCAAATACCACAACTCGCAGCTCTCGCCGGGAGAGATTTTGCTCAATGGTGCGAGAACGGTTGATCAAGGCTTGACGCGCTACCTCATCCTGAATTTGGGCCACTTGCTGCCGCACCGCTCGTAAGTTTTTTTCGGCTACATCTGCTTTGGCGGTTGGCAGCTTGGGTTGGGGTCGGCGAGCCTGGCGCTTTTGCAGTTGTGGCAATACGAGCAAGTAGTAAACAAACGCAGCCACCAGCACCCCTAGCAAGACAATCAGCAGTAGGAGCAGTAGATTGGCTAGGAGAGGGGCGGTAAACGCGATCGTGTAGTAGAGCCGAGAGAGCGAATCAATCAGCCACAACATCAGCCCCAGCAATAAGGTGAGGCCGACAATCAGTATGATCAGGCGCGACGAAGGCATGAACTCAGCCTAACCTTGCTTGATGGCACGAACTCAAACGGCGATCGCTCAGCAAATATGGCAACTGGCATGGCTACTGGCAGGCCGATGCTTTTCATTCTAATCGTCTCTAGTCGTGAGATTGGCAACCTCTGCTAATAGCTAGACGCGAAGTTATTCCGGAGCAGGCAAAATTTTAGACGAATGAGTGAACGGTCGCTTTGTTATGGAAGCGACAGGCAAGAAGGCTAAGACCTTTGGGACTCAAGTAGTAGTTCAGTAAACAAGGAAAAACTATGGGACTTTTTGACCAAATCGTCAGCGCCATCGATAACCCAAACCAACAAGCTAATCATGGTCAACTAGGCGGCATTGTCAATGTCGTTCAGCAACTGAGCCAAAGTTCTGGCTCGAATCCGGCGGTGATGCAATCAGTTTTGTCTATTGTGGGCAACCATGTCCGCTCAGCGTTGCAGGAGAAGCAAGCGATCGCAGGTCCAGAGCAGGCTCAAGCGATCGTCACTCAATTCGGCGGCACCCAGGCAAATCCCCAAGCAGTGCAGAGTTTGTTTACACCAGGACAGCAGCAGCAAGTCACTCAAGAAACGGCTCAACAAACTGGGCTGAACGCTCAAACCATTCAAGCGATGCTGCCAATTTTAGTTCCTATTGTCTTAAATCTTTTGGGGAGTGGCACCAATACTCAAAACCCACAAAATTTAAATCCCGTGCTGGGTTCCTTTTTAGACACCAACCGGAGTGGCGGGGTTGATGTGGGAGATGTCGTTAACCTGGCGAGTCAATTTCTCGGCCATCGGTAATCATCTCCCTTAATTGACCAGCGGAGCAAAATTCAGGGTAGGAGTTTTGAACCCTAATCCTTGACTCTTCAGTCCATTTAATTCTTTGTGTCCCAAGAGCCTTAATTAGACAAACTCTAGGGCACAAAGAAAAACTATTTGCGAAGCGCTACATCACTTCGGCAACCCAACTGAATCAACTCAAAGGCATTGCAGTCGATTGCTAAATTGGTCTGTAACTGTAGCGGCTTAGTAGCGACTTCTCGAGGAAGCACCACTACTTTCCCGTGGCTTAGCTTTATTAACTTTTAGCTCTCGACCTAACCACTCTGCTCCATCAAGCTCAGCGATCGCGGCGTCTTCTTTTGCGTCATCTTCCATTTCGACAAACGCAAAACCCCGTTTTCTTCCTGTCTCACGGTCTGTAGGGAGGCTAACTCGACTGACTTTGCCGTATTCCGCAAAGATCTCCTTTAGATCCTCTTCAGTAGCCTGAAAAGCCAGGTTGCCAACGTAAATAGTCACAATTCTCTCCAAACCAAACGAACTCAATAGCCTGCTAGTTCTTATTAGGCCAGAGTAATAGTTCAAAAACTACATTCTTGTTCTAATACTGAATCTAGCTTCGGTAGCGATCATATCCGATCTCTCCAGAAATGCAGCCTAATGTTAACAACATCTATACAAAAATTTCTTCTCTACAGAAGTTGCGATAGAGCCGATCTAATAGGATTGATATCAATAGGCTAGAGCTTTTGTGGAGGCAGCTCAGTTAACTTACTCTTAACCAAAGTAGTGATAATTCTTTCCTAGGCAAGGACCGCTGCAATACTTAAAACATGGTTCTGCTGCACCTAATTTAAGAACTCACAATTTCAGCCTAAAAGTATCGAAGAATACTCCTGACACTAATAAGAATTGCTATTATTATGTGTTTTAAACTCATCGAACTTGAAGCATAAACAGTTCAAGCCACCTAGCACTTCCCTTGCTCAAGCATGAGGCATTGCTTCAAGAATCGCAGTCGATAAAAGCACAGCAATAAAAGCCCAGCAAGCTAAGGGACAAGTCAGCGATCGCCCTAGTAGTTATGCTGCTTTTGGGCGATCGCTGTGTTTTACTTTCCTCGAGGCTGCATCATATTGGCCTCTGAGCGTGGCTACTCTGAGGTGCTCTATAGCCTACTTAAGGCCGCTCAAAGTCCGAAGCGGGGCGGAAACTCTGTGCGGGTACGCCTCGAAGCGCTTGTTCCATGAAATCGCGCCAGATCGGAGCGACTAGAGTTCCCCCCGTAGCTCCATATCCGAGCGGAGCGTAGTTGTCATTCCCTACCCAAACGGCTACCGAAAGCTGCGGTACATAGCCAACAAACCAAATATCCCGCTCGGAAGAAGTCGTGCCTGTCTTACCAGCAGCAGGGCGATCGAGACGGGCTGAGGTGGCCGTTCCTCGCTCAATCACTCCTTGCAACACACTATTCAGCGAAGCTGAGGCCCAAGGATCGAGTACAAGCTGAGGCTTAGGCGTATTGTCTAGGAGTAGATTGCCACTGCTATCCGTAACCTGAGCAATAAAGGTAGTCTCGGAGTGCCAACCATTATTAGCAAAGGTGGCATAAGAGCCCGCCATTTCTAGAGGAGTCAAGTCAACTGCACCTAAAGGCAAAGAAATTACGGGTTCCATCGGGCTTTTGATGCCCAACGTCCGACAAATTTCAATCACCTTATTCAGGCCAATTTCTTGCCCCAGCTTCACTGCTGGAATATTTCGTGACATTTCTAGCGCCCGACGCAGGCTCATCGCCCCTGCAAAGGTGCCATCGTAGTTTTGAGGCGAATAGTATTCGTAGCCATCTGGATAGCTCACAGGCGAGTCATAAACAATCGAGTCAGCACCATATTTACCAGAGGCCAAGGCAGCATAGTAAACAAATGGTTTGAACGCGGAACCGGGCTGCCTCAGGGCTTGCACAGCCCGATTGTACTGGCTCTGTTTATAATCGACCCCACCTACCATCGCCTTGACAAAGTGAGTTCTGGGGTCAACAGCGACCAGTGCCATCTGATCGGCCATGTAGGAGAGACGATAGTGACCCCGGCTTACAGTATCCTCAGCAATCCGCTGGAGCTTGGTATCAATCGTGGTCTGCACCCGCATCCCGCCCTTGAGGACTGCATCGCGGCCAAAGCGTTTAGTTAGTTCCTGTACCACAGCCTCAGTTACATAGGGCATATTGCTGGCTTGGAAAGAAGTTATTTGCCCTAATTTCAGCGGTTGTTTACGAGCCGCAACTTCTTCTTGGGGGGTGATCCATTGCAGCTCTCGCATGCGACGCAGCACTGTTAGTTGACGCTGCTTAGCCAACTTATAGCTAACAAAGGGACTATAGTTTTCGGGAGCCTGAATTAAACCCGCCATCATGGCGGATTCGGCTAGATTAAGCTCGGAGGCATGTTTGCCAAAATAGCTGGCAGAGGCTGTTTCAATGCCGTAGGTGTTATGCCCCCAATAAACCTGATTCAAGTACATTTCAAGAATCTGATTTTTGGTCAAAATCTGCTCTAGCCGTAGAGCCAGCACGCCCTCTGCCACTTTCCGGCTAAAAGCCCGCTTAGGCGACAGAAACAAGTTTTTGACCAACTGCATGGTTACGGTGGAGCCCCCCTCCACGGTTCTGCCCTGCTCCAAGTTAGCCATGAAAGCCCGGGTAACCCCGACTGGGTTGATGCCGTGGTGCGAGTAGAAGTGACTATCCTCAATCGCGATTACAGCTCGCTTTAAGTCAGGAGAGATTTTGTCTAGGGGCACCACTTCCCGGTTTGCTTCTCCGTGGATGCTAGAGAGCAGCTTGCCCTTGATGTCATAGACGTGGGTGGTTTCGGTAGGAACATAGCTACGCAGTACCCGCACATCAGGGAGGTTACGGAAGCTAATCGCTAAACCAACTAACCCCCCAGCCAGCACAGAGCTAGATAGCATGGTGATTCCCAGGAGGGTGCCTCCTGTCACTTTGGCAACTGCCTGCACAAATTGCAGCATCGGTGCTGGGTTAGCCGGTTTTTTCTGTCCGATGGTGTTAGATGACACGGCGATTTCACTTCCTCAACACAAAAGGCGTTATTTAAGATCAAGCATTCCGAAGCGGGGGCTTCCGGAGAATTTTAACTGCGATCGCAGCTAGGTGAGCGTCTAAAGATCCCGACTTAAATCTGCGGGTTCAACTATCTTAGGTGAGACGATCAAAGCAAATAAGGAATAGATTAACCTCAATCTGGAGATTGAGAAGCGCGAATTGAAGTTCAAGATCAAGGTGGAGTCAAGGTAAGTATTTCTGAAATGTTGGCAATATAGTAGTCTGACTGTTGAGGCTTTACCACATAACGGCTGGGCACACAGTCTGCCCAAGTTTGCCCAAATCTAAATTATTCGTATCTCCAGCCTTTTTATTCCAGTGAGTTTAGCGAACCCCGTTGCCACATTGCAAAGTATGACCTCTCTTGAAGCATCTCGTGTTGAGCAAAGCCTGGCATGGCTAGACCGGGGGACGAGTGAAATATTCCCAAACCGACCCGATAGTGATGATCTAGATGAAAATCTAATCCAACGCTTAGCTCAAGCAGACAGGCCGTTGCGAGTTAAGTTTGGTATCGATCCGACTGGAGCAGAAATTCACTTGGGGCATAGTATTCCCGTGCGCAAGCTCCGGGCTTTTCAAGATGCTGGCCACACTGCTGTTTTAATTATTGGAGATTTCACCGCTCAAATTGGCGATCCGACTGGCAAGTCTGAAGTGCGCCGACAGTTAACGCCAGCAGACGTAGCTCAAAACGCTCAAACTTATCTGGATCAAGTCCGACCGATCTTGGACTTCGACACACCAGGTCGCTTAGAAATTCGCTATAACTCCGAGTGGCTCGCCAATCTTGACTTGTCAAAAATTTTGGAACTGCTCTCAACCATGACGGTGGGGCAGATGCTCGCAAAAGAAGGCTTTGCGGAACGCTATGAGCGGGGCAATCCAATTTATCTGCATGAATTTCTCTATCCCTTGATGCAGGGCTACGACTCGGTAGCAGTACAAGCAGATGTGGAATTGGGCGGCACTGACCAGAAATTTAATATTGCCGTGGGCCGAGATTTACAACGCCACTTTGGACAAACGCCTCAATTTGGCTTGTTAGTACCGATTTTGATTGGCACCGATGGAACTCAGAAAATGTCGAAGTCTTTAGGCAACTACATTGGCTTGCTCGAAGACCCCTTGACCATGTACTCGAAGCTAGAAAAAGTACCCGATGCACTGTTACCTCAGTACTGCGAGCTACTAACTGCTCGCGCCTTAGATGAGTTGCCCGAAAATCCGCGCGATCGCCAGAAGCTCTTGGCTCTTGATGTTGTCAGCCAATACCACGGGTCAGAAGCCGCTGTTAACGCTCAAAAAGCCGCTTTAGATTTAATTGGTGGGGGCACCGCTCAAGGTAACGCGGTTCGAGAATTTTCTCTAGCAGAAATCCAATTTCCTGCCAAGCTGTTCTACTTAGTTAGTGCCAGCGGTCTCTGCAAAACCAGCTCAGAAGCGCGGCGACAAATTCAAGGCGGGGCTGTCAGGTTAGAGGGCGATCGCGTAGATCAAGCAGACCTCACCTTCAACTCCCCAGAGGAGTTGCACGGACGAGTGTTACAGCTCGGCAAAAAGAACTTTGTCCGTCTCGTACCGTGAGGCCCAATGTCAGTCACAGAAAAGTCAGCCACAGAAAAATCAGTCGCAGAAAAGATTATTGTGCCTCTAGATGTACCCACCGAGGCAGAGGCGATCGCCTTAGTAGAGCGCTTGCCTCAAGTTAGTTTCTGGAAGGTAGGACTGGAACTATTTGTCGGCAGTGGTCCTAGCATCTTGACCGCCTTGAAAGAGCGGGAGAAACGCATCTTTTTAGACCTAAAGCTGCACGACATTCCGAATACGATGGCAGGAGCTTGCCGAGCCGCAGCCAAATATGGCGTAGACTTGCTCACGGTGCATGCCACAGCGGGAAGAACCGCGTTAGAGGCATCTCAGGCTGCGGCTGAAGCAGGAGCGATCGCAGCGGGTCTACCTGCGCCGAAATTGATTGCAGTCACGCTCTTGACCAGCCTTTCATCCCGGATGTTGGCTCTTGAGCTGAAAGTGCCTTTAGAGCTGCCAGAATATGCCTTGCAGATGGCTCTCCTAGCTCAGGAAAGTGGCTTAGCAGGAGCGGTTTGTTCTCCTCAGGAGGCTGAGCAACTGCACCAAACTTGTGGTGACGACTTCCTCTTGGTCTGTCCGGGGGTGCGTCCGACTTGGGCAGAAGCAGGAGATCAGAAAAGAGCCATGACTCCAGCCGCAGCTTTACAGGCAGGAGCCAGTTACTTAGTGATTGGTCGTCCGATTACGGCTGCCTCTGACCCAGAAGCCGCCTTTACCCGAATTTGTGATGAATTGGCAGTTGTGGCCTAGTGTGAGGAGATCCGCAGATGCGGTCATGGGGTGTCGCTAAGTTAGGAATCCTGATTCTTTGCGGGTTGAATTTTCAGCTAGGGGCGATCGCGACTGACAAACCTCCGAGTTTTCCTGTGGAGCAGCGTCCCTCGTCTCCCATTACGCTCCCTGGGCGGGCTGCTTGTCCGAGTGAATTTCAACCTGTAGTGGCCTTGCTCCTGCGGGATTTACCCGGCTATATGAACCGAGTCCACCAGCGGCTCTTCCGACGCGATCGCTCTACTGCCTCGGCTCCCTATGTCCTCCTCACCAGCCCCCCAGATTTTGAGCCCTTAGCTTTAGGGCCTGGCGTTGACCAGTCAGCGTCTTCACCAGAAGCAGAAGGAGTCCACCAAGTATTCTTCACTACTCTGGAGCGCCAGTACACAGCTGGAAAAATCATTCAGTTGCAAGGTTATCATTGGGTTTTTCTAACCCAAACCGTGAGTGGCTGGCGATTAGCCATGATGTTTTCTCACTTTGGTCCCTATCCTGCCACCCGTCCGCCTTCACCCCCAGAAAATAGCACTCAAGGAGTCACAGGCCAAGCCATCCGCACTTGGCTGCGAGACTGCCGTGCTGGACGAATTCGGCCTCTTTAACCTAATCTCCCGACTGTGGATTAATCGGCGCAGAAGTACCTCTAATCTCATCCAGCTTCGTCCGCACCACTTGGATATCCTGCCACATTTGCCACTTCGGGCTTCCCGGTTCCCGCGATGGATTGCGCAATAGATAAGCCGGATGCAAAATTGGCATACAAAGATGGCCTTCCCACTCTAGCCATTGACCGCGGATCTTAGTAATGCCGCGTTTGTCTCCTGTAACCCCCCGCACCGCTGTAGCACCCGTCAACAAAATAATTTTGGGATCTACCATCCGGATTTGCTCCATCAGGTAAGGGCGACAAGCTTCTGTTTCATCTGGTGTTGGAGTGCGGTTGCCAGGAGGACGACACTTGACCATATTGCAAATGTAGACATCTGCCTCCGTGGTCAAGCGCACCGATTCCAAAATCTTTTCTAGAAGTTGTCCAGCCCGCCCGACAAAAGGCAAACCTGTTTCATCCTCATTTTGTCCGGGGCCTTCACCAATGATCATAATGGGCGCTTGCAGATTTCCTCGCCCCACCACTGCATGGGTACGGCTAGCACCTAAATCGCAGCGTTGGCACTGGTTGCAATGGACAGCCATTTGCTCCATCGCGCTGTAGGTGCCCGCTGGAATGGGTACCTTTGCACTCGTGGGAATCAAGTCTGGGTCAAAGTCCGCAGGTGCAGGAGATGCGGGAAGACCTGAAACATCAAAAAGGCTAATTTGTTCTTCGCTGGACATGAATCTTGACGGCAGATGTATCAGAATTTTCTTATCCCAAAGTATCAGGATGGAAAAAATTTGTAAGCAAACTCAATTCACTTAAGATTTATAAATTCTAGAACCAATTCCTCACGCTTGAGAGCTGTCGCTAGGTGGAATGTCGAGCTTTAGCGTTATTTGGATCACTTGTAGATAACGGGTTACATCAGCCAAGATAGTGACAACACTATTGCCGAGCGCTGGAGGGATAAATGTTACCTTCTCCGCTATTTCGCGATCGCGAAGCAGTTGGTCATGAACTAGCCCTGGCAGTTTTCGAGGAATTCACCCAATTAAAAACAGCGGCAACCGAACTAGATTGGCCCACGCTTGCCACCGCTCAACCGATCGTTTACGGCCTACCTCGTGGTGGAATTCCAGTCGCTGCTGCGATCGCCGAAAAACTCAACTGTCCCCTTGACGTAGTCATTGCCAAGAAAATCACTCGCCCCGAAGACCCAGAGCTAGCCATCGGAGCCGTTGCCGCCACAGGAGAAGTCTTGTGGACTCAGCCTCGACCTTGGCATCTTCATCGCACCAAAATTTATCAGACCGCCTTGCAAGCGACGCTAGAGAAAGCTCAACTACAACTGACTCAATTTGGCCCCATCCGTCCCCAGGTCGAACCCCAAGGAGCAATCGCCATTTTAGTAGACGACGGCATCGCTACAGGCATGACCATCGCCGTTGCTGCGCAAGCCCTCCGCCAACAGCAACCCGCCCAAATCTGGATTTGCGCCCCAGTCGCCCCCCTAGAACTGGTGAATTGGCTTCACCAATGGTGCGATCGCCTGATCCTCTTAGCCACTCCCGCAGAATTCTCCAGCGTCAGCCGTTTCTACCAAAATTTCCCCCAAGTAGAGCTATACGAAGCCATAGCTTGCTTACAAAACCAGTCCCATACGGGACTTTCAGCACAAATGAATACTTGTCCTCCTAGCCCTCCAATGCTGGAGGAAGCAGAGAGGAAATTTTCCTCAGCATTGGAGGGCGAAAGAGAGCAATAAAATATTTATACAGCGACCTAGCACGATACCAAGCAGCTAAAACTCCTTCTGGAGGAGGTCTGGAGGACGCAGCCGTCCTTCAGCGGGGGTTTGGGGGCGAGTGCCCCCAAGCTCTTGGTTCTGCCAGAGAACCTACGCAAAGCAACATAAATAACTCCCACCCCAAGGCAGGTAGCCAAATCAAAACAGTTGGACTATCCTACGGTCAGTTCTGAAACGCTTAACCCAAAACAGGTTCAAGCCATAATTAGCTGTAGTGATTAAAGTGGTGGCGAGATGAGACGCTGGCAATCTTGGTGGGACACCCTAGTAGTGGCGAGTAGCAGTAACCCACCGCAATTTGTGGAATTATTGATGCTCCTGTTAGCGATCGCCCTCCTACTCGTATGGGGAGCCAGCGATGTGGTCTGGGGCCTCACGAAAGGTTGGCCTTACTTAGTCCTGAGCTTAAGCTTCGCCATTGGAGCCGCCGTCTCCACTTTAGTCCGGGAAGCCCTCATCCCTTCCTCACAACCTCGGATTACCCAGGTCACTGCCGTCTTATTGCTGATTATCAGTTGCTATAGCTTCTCAGACTTGATGCGCTACTTTTAAGCCTGCGCAATCCATTCACGAGCTATTTCAGCAAAAACTAGCGTGCGGTTGTCGCCAAAATTTTTTGATAAAACTGAATCATTTGTTGAGCGATCGCAGGCCAGCTATAGTGCTGCAAAGCATAGGCTTTTGCTCGTTGGCCTCGACGTTGGCGCTCAGACGCATCCTTCAAAGCATCCTTGAGCAAATGAGTTAAAGCTGCTACCTCACAAGGCCCGACCCAGCCTGCCTCTGCCTGCCGCACTTCCTCACAGATATGCACTTGGTCTGAAATCACCACAGGCGTGCCCATTGCCATCGCTTCGGCTACCGCAATGCCAAAGTTTTCGTAGTAGGATGGCAGCACAAACAAATCAGCGCTTTGCAGCAAGGCAGCTTTCGTTTCTCCAGCGGCAAACCCAGTTACCGTCGTGTGGGGAACGAGCGAGGAAGCTTGAATTTGGCTCCGAATCGCCGCTTCGTAATCTGGATCTTGAGGATTCCCACCTGCTAGAACAAAATGAAATTCAATTTTTTCTGCCAGCAAAGTTTCTAGAGCAGGTAATAGCAGATCCAACCCCTTCTTAAGGTCAATTCGGGACATAAACAAAATGAGGGGGCGATCGCTGGGAATGCCCAACTGAGCGCGAATTGCTTCGGGGTGAGCAGACAACTCCGGTAAGCTCACACCCAACGGCATGACTAAATCTTTAGTAGTCAGCCCAAAACGTTCAGAAATTTTGGCTTCTTGAGCACTCGTAAAATGTATTGCCGCCGCCCCCGCCAAATTAGGCCGCTCTAGTAACGCTGCATATATCTGCTTTAGCTGCTTTTTCTTGCGTAGGTCAGCGGGATCAAGGGTTCCCAAGGGACGCAGTAAATAGGGCAACTTTTGCGATCGCGCGATCGTAGCTGCTGCTGTACTCACCGGAGAAAACAAGGCGTGAATATGGGCCAAGTCGAAGGAGTGAGCATGTTTAGCCAGCCATTGCAGCAAGTCCAAAGAGAATTTGTAGCGGCGGAAAGGTGAGCAGCGAAAATAGCGGATGTGATAGCCATCTTGTTCTACAGGGCGATCGAGGGGCACTTCTAAGGGAGCCTGGCCTGCATCGCCATTCGAGTCTGTAGTTAGGATCGTCACCTCTACACCCTGAGCAGCTAGGGCACCGGATAACCCCAACACCATCTGGCTCGGCCCTCCGTACACTAGCGAAATGGAAGGCACAATTTGCAAAACCCGCAGAGGCTGGTTCACGCGGCAAGCAACTCCTTGTAAAAGCTCAATAACTGGCTAGCCAAAGCGTGATTGGTGTACTGGTTAAGGACTCGTTCGTACCCTCGCTTCGCCAAGTTGGTTGCTAGCTCCGGTTGCTCCATCAACTGCCGCAAGCAATCTTGCAACGCTTCGGCATTTCCTTCCGGGAAGACTAAGCCCGCATCCCCAATCACATAGGGAATTTCCCCCGAATCCGAGCCAATCACCGGGACTTGGCAAGCCATTGCTTCAATCAGCACATGGCCGAATTGCTCTTTCCAGCCCACCGAGGTTAAGGTTTTGAACTGATAGGTGGTTTCCGAAGGCAGCACCAAGGTGCTCATTAAATTGATATATCGCTGCACCTGATCGTGCGGGACGCTCTCCACCCAAATCAACCGATCTGCCAAGCCTTCTTGCTGCGCCCAGTTAAAGAGAGTATCTTTTAGTGGCCCTCGGCCTAAGAGCATCCATTTCCAGGGGCGATCGCGCAGACCCGCCAAGGCTCTCCCTAGGGTTAGCAAGCCTTTTTCTTCCACAAAGCGCCCGACAAAACCTACCACAAACTCAGACGGTTGAATGCCAAGCTGAGCCGCTAGTTCTGGCTGAGGTTGGGGTCGAAATAAAGTTTCATCTACTCCCAATTGCGGCATCACACGGGCAGGGCCTTTGTAACCATGCTGCTGCAAGATTTCCACACCATCCTGATTCCCAGCTACCAACCCATCAGTATGGCGCAAGTTATAAGCTTCAATGGCGGAGATGGGAAACTTGAGGCTGTAAGGTAGATTCCACCAAGTAAAAAATAGGTTTTTAGCTTTTAGGCCTAGCAGACGGTTTAGCGTAATCAGTTGGCTATAGCCGATCGCCTTTGATCCCTGCTCTACTTGAATGATTTGGGGTCGAAACTGGCGTAGCAACGTGACCAGATCTTGACCAAAACAAAGTAGTCCTTGATTGTTCTGGCTCAAATTGGAAACCGGGACAATCCGGAACGGACCTTCTTGGCGAGGCTGAGTTTCAATAATGGTATTTTGCACGCCTCCAGGCCGCCACCGTTGAGGCACCACAATTGTTACCTCAACATCTGGCTCCAATCGGGCCAGCGATCGCAACTTCTCACAATTGAGATCAACGATATAGGTATGGCTAGCTACTAAAATTCTCATGGCTGTTTAGAATTTACTCGTTGAACCCTACCTTTACCTTTTAGCCTGAACCAAATCTGCTAAGACTTCATGGAGCTAACAGCTGTAGCTTGTTCATCTAACGATTGGTTGGCAACGGGTGCCTGTGTCACTCTAGCGTTCTGATCCAAGCGTGTATAGGTTTGACCATCATCCCAGATAGATTTAATCACAGTCCAAACAGCACTCAGGAATCCTAAGAAATAGAACCCCGCGCGACTTAGGATCTTTAGGGGAGAACCGCTCTTGTGGCAAGGTGGCCGACCTAGCACGTGACAGTCGAATAGGCGAGCAAACAAGCGTAGAGCTTGGATCGGGGTGAGATTCTTCAGCCCTAGCAAGAAGTGGTTGTGGTAGAAAGTGAGTTGATATTGCAGCGATCGCGTGCTGATATCGTGACAACCTCCCGTTTCTTCTCCTAAATGCACCAGATGAGCTTCTGGGTCGTACCAAATGCGGTAGCCCGTTTGGCGAATATGCAAGCAAAAGTCAGACTCCTCTCGCACAGCGCTACCTCGAAAGCGCTCATCAAAGTGCAGGCCATGCTGCTCAAACAGCTCCCGACGAAAGGACATATTACAGCCTCTCGCGGTCAACACTTGCTGAGGTTTAATCGTGTGAACCAAATCAATGTGATACCAGGCTATTCCTGGGTCCATCGCTTCGGGCGGCAAATATTCAATGACGCGAGTTTTCTTCGACTCAGTCAGCTTCATGCGATCGAAGACACGACCCGCCACAGCCCCCACATCTGGTTGTTCCACATAGTTGCGGGCATGCGTTGCTAGAAAACCAGGCGTAAGCTGCACATCATCATCAATGAACAAAATAATGTCACCTGTAGAGCGCCGCACGGCGTAGTTTCGCGCTCCGGGCAAGCTGGCCCAATCCACCCGGAACCACTGAATCTTGCCTGCTGTGGCTAGTTGCTCCAAGTAGGCTTCGGTCGCAGGCTCGTGAGTACAAGTTTGGTCTACCACCAACACTTCAAAGTTAGGGTAGTCCTGCGTCATGACATCCACTAGTGTGTCTCGCAAAGCCTCCTCACGACAATAGGTGGGAACAATCACCGAGATTAAAGGCCAAGCCATAACATCTGAATTTTTCATTGCAGTTTCAGTTTGGTTGGTCATCTAAGCTTGACTACTCACTAATTTTCTAGTCTGTTTGCGAATAAAAACTTCTGTTTTGACAAATAAAAATCCATAAATAGTAAGTAATAAACCTACTACTAAAACAGAGAAGCCGAGGTGAAGATAAGGGGGCAAATCAAGCAACTGATTGAGTCTACGCAAAGCCACCACAAAAAGCGGTTGATGAATTAAATATAGTTGATATGAGTAAAGTCCTAATAACGAAAGAAAGCTCATACCCCACTGTAGCGATCGCCATTGGCTCAAGAATTGGAGAAGCGCATAAAGTCCCAAGAATAGAATTGGCGAGAGTAGCACATCAAACCCAAACATATAAGTGATGTTAGCTTTGCCCAAAACCATTCCGGCACAAATTACAATACCAATCACAAAAGTACCAATAGCCGCTAGCCAATCAATTCTCCTAAAGGATTGCTTCTCAAAGTAAACAAACCCCCAGTACAAACCAAGGCAAAGTTGAAAAAAGTAGCTACCCAAGAAGTTATTTTGCAATAAAAACCAGAAACTCGGTGAACTCTGAGGTAGAACCCAACAAAGAGCCTTAGTTAGGGCAGCAACTAAAATCCCTAAGCCCAAAATCTTGACTGTCTGCCCTCGGCAAAAATAGAAAATTAGAGGAATGCTTAAATAAGCTTCTAGGATGACTGTAAAAAACCAAAAGCCAGGGTTGATCGATTGAAACTCATAACCTGCCAAACCAATACAGCTCAGGATAAAGTTCTGAATCGAGTTGATTTTTAAGTGGCCGAACCACTGATAGAGCATCAAACTAGATACAACCGCCAGAAAATAAGTAGGATACAGCCGAGAGATTCGCTTCTTTAACCACAATTTCCAATCTACCGATATCTCAGTTAAATTAGCTGTTTTCAAAGCTGAGGCTAAAGCATAGCTGGTATTAAACCCAGCCATGACAAAAAAGATATCAACCGCAGCGTAGCCGAAGCGAGCCCCATTTCGATCCAAAGCGACGACTAAATCAAAGCGCTCAGGGTAGTTTTGAAAAAAGTGGAATAAGATAACTGCTAAGATTGCAATTCCCTTGGTTTGGTCAATCCAATCTAATCTCTTTCTAACCACTTTAGTTTCACAATTCACGGCGGTTGATTTCCTTATAAAGTTGCTGTTGCTTTTTTCGATCGCCTACCTTTCTTCTTACTAACCAAATCCTCCGAGGCTTCTTTAAGTAATTTTTCCTGGCGATCTAATTCTGGCAACTTCAAAATCACGCCAGCAAAAAACCAGTAGTAAACAGCCACTGGGTCTACATCTAAGGGGTAGTAGTAAGTATTGAAGCTAATGAATAAGATGAAAACCCAGAAACTAGCTCCATAACTTCTCAAACTGCGATCGCGCACAGAGCGATAAGCCTTAAATGTAATAATGGTCAAGCTGATCGCTACTACCAAAAAAGCCAGCACTCCCAGCGGCCCAATTTCGTAAAGTAATTTAGGGTAATAGGTTTCAATGAGTTCCGAGTTGCCCAAAGAGCGGGCCGCATTCGTGGCTCGCCCCAAACCCTTGCCTAAAAAACCAGATCGCTCTGCGGCATATTCAAACTGCTGCATGATGAAGGCTTGAGGGGGTGAAGCTTCCCATCGTCCTTGAAAACTAGTAATCCGCTCTTGGACGACCTCCGGATTGGCTGCCATCGCAACGCTCAAAATCAGACCTAAGCCTGCGCCTATGGGAATAAAGCGCTTGAGGTTAGCGACTTGTCCCGTGAGGATTAGCAGAATCACTGTGGTCACTGGTACCAGTGCTAACGCAATTCTCTGGCCCGATAAGGTAGACATAATGAAGGTTGCTGCCATTGCTGACAACCCAGCATTCCGCCAAACAAACGAGGGATCGCTGAAGGCCGCAGCAAAGCTGATAAACCCGCTGGAAATGAGAAACCAACCCCACTGCCACGGGGCAACAAAGGTTCCAGGCAGGCGGATCTGCCCATGCTCAGGGCTATATAGCAGAGAGCCACCGACTAAGCATCTTGCGTCTAGAGAGGCCTTGAAGAGAGATGCTCCTGAGGCTACCGTTCCAGCACAACGGCCTGTCTTGAGGAAAGTGTATTGAATGAAGGCAAGACCGCAACATGCCAAAATCAACACAACATGAAGGCGCAGCAGGAAATGGAGGTCTTTTTTGTCTCGGATTAAGTAATAAGCACAGACGATTAAAGGGATATAACCCATCAAAACCTTGAGACCCAAAATTCCCATTGCAAATGGCTGCTCGGCTCCATTAGCCGCCATCTGTTGCGAGCCGTTAATAAAAGCTAGAACTAGTAAACAATAGGCAAACAAAATTCCCAATGCCGGCATGAGCTGCTTAGGAATTAGAAAAGGCAGACGCTCGCGCCGACAGTACTGAATAGTGCCAATGAGAGCTGGGATAAAGAAAGCGTCCTTAGCCAACTGGAGCAAAGGGCTATTGCCAATCGCATAGGTGATCGTTCCGCCAAAGGGTAGGTAGATAAGAAATCCCCACATTGCCTGACGCGGATACTTAAATGACAGGCTGAGGCAAAGCAGACCCACAGTTAAGCCAATTCCTGGCTTCGGATCTTCATTAATTACACCGAAACATAAGCCCGCAACTGCACACAGTAAAAGGGCAAAAATTGTGTAGTTAACGAGTTCTTTCCGGGCTTGGGCAGCTTTTCGTTTCTGAGCCAACCGCTCCTTCATCGTTAGCGGCGGGGCTTCGTCATTGAGAGCTTTTTGCTTTGACTTCAGTTTTGATTTGGGCATAGCAAAACTATGAGGCTGATCCTCTCCTTAACTTTGACTCGGAGCCTCGACGCGGAGCCACAACTAATTAGGTCAATCAATTAGTGGCATTTTCCGGCGGAGAAACTAGCGGTAGTTTCAGAGGCAATGTAGAGGGTTGTACCAATTGCGTAGATTCTTTCTGCGAGAACCCCAAATAAAGTTGAGAGACGGCTAGGGTATCGGCATCAGCAGTAGGGAGAGGGGCCTACCAATTGTGGCATCTGGGCTTCTGATCCGGCGACTGTTTGGCTTGGCTTTAAGAAGGCTTTAAACAACTGACCCCATTAACCTTAGAAAAACTTAATATTGACGTGCTTTTTTGCACACAAAAAAGCTTTTTTCAAGATCAGACTCGGCAAATCCAAGAATAGAGGGTTGCTGTAGTAGCTTTCGCTGCTTTCAACAACCCTCTACTTCCTAGCAAACTATCGAGCCGCTACCAGTGCTGCCAAAAAAATAAACTCTGAGTAGTGCTAAGTCAAATGCTCTTGTACAGCTAAAACTAGATTGTCTGTCCAGTAAGATGCCAACTCGGCACTAGCCGCTTCTACCATGACTCGAATCACAGGTTCGGTTCCAGAGGCTCGAACCAAAATTCGGCCTTGGTCTCCCATATGGGCTTCGGCTTGAGCGATCGCATTCTGCAAACCATCACAGTTTTGCCAGTTCAAACGGCGATCGCGATCCTCAACTCGCACATTCTTGAGTAGCTGGGGATAAGTTTGGAAGCTTTGATCGACTAAATCTGCCAAAGAAGTACCTGCCCCTCGCACCAGTGCTGCCAGGTGTAAAGCAGTTAGTAGGCCATCCCCACTGACGCTATAGTGCCGACAGAGAATGTGCCCCGATTGCTCGCCGCCTAACATGGCACCTTGGCGCAGCATTTCGGCGTGGACATATTGATCCCCTACGGCAGTACGCAGCAGTTTACCGCCTTGTTTTTCCCAAGCCCGCTCGAAGCCCAAGTTTGCCATTACCGTCGAAACGATGGTGTCGCCGGGTAACTCTTGCGCTTGACGTAGCGTTTGGCCCCAGAAATATAGAATATAGTCCCCATCCACAGTGCGGCCTTGAGCATCCACGGCCAGCACTCGGTCGGCATCACCATCAAAGGCAAAGCCGATATGAGCGTTATGCTGCTTCACTGCTGCCCGTAGCGGGTCAAGATGGGTGGAACCGCAGTTAACGTTAATGCGATCGCCGTCTGGACTGTCGTGGAGACAAATCACCTCAGCACCCATCGCCGTAAATACCTCAGGCGCTAAGTTCGCGGCTGCACCCCAAGCGAGATCCAAGACAATCCGCATGCCTTGCAAGTTCACGGCTGGAAGTAGCGGCTTGTGTAGCGACTCCACATACTTGCTCAATAGTTCTGGCCGATGGTAGTGCTGTCCCCAGCGATCGCCACCCTGGAGTTGCGGCTTCACATCTACCGCATTACCCCGGATCGCCGCTTCAATTTGAGCTTGGACTGCTAGGGTTAGCTTGGCTCCATCTGGGCCAAAAAACTTGATGCCGTTATCTTCTGGAGGATTGTGGCTGGCTGAGATCATGACACCACCCAGCGCCCCGGTGGTTTGAGCGAGATAAGCAACACTGGGAGTAGGGCACAGCCCTAAATTCCAAACTTCTAGGCCAGCAGCGGTCAAGCCCGCAGAGAGCGCCATCGCTAACATATCGCTAGAATTTCTGGAATCTTGGCCCAAAATGATCGGGCCTGATGTCGTCGTGTGAGATTGCAATACACGACCTGCCCAAAAACCCACTTGTAGCGCTAAAGGAGCGCTCAACAAATCACCCGCATGGCCTCGAATCCCATCAGTACCAAATAGCGGAGTAGCTGGTAGGTTGAGTTGAAGCGGTTGTTTTTGAATTGTGGGCTCAGAGGGGGCAGACTGTACCTTTGAAATCGAAATCGAAGCTAAGCTAGGACGTTGCGTCCGGGCAGGGGATGTGACCATAAATTTAAGCACTCCACTCACAACACACTCACAGTGGAGAATAGCACTTTCCCTCAGAGGCTGCTCTACTGCCAAGAGCATAAAGTGTACAGTCCAGCTATGAATCTGTAGGATTTTTCAAAATATTCAGTTTATACGTTTAAGTAACGCGCTACCGAGTGCATTTCCGGAGAAAAATATTTTTTAGTCAAATAGTAATGTTCAAACTTTACTATTTGACTAAACCAAGGAATAGACGGCTTTGCTGTATGTGTCGTATTAGCTAATCCAAGCGCGATCTAAAACGCGATCGCCATTTGGATTAGGGTTGTAGCCTGCATCTGCAAAGTCGTTGAGGAGCGGATTGGATCGTCCCTAGCTTGGTTTAGATCGCTTTAACAAATTCCTTTGCTGGCAATGCCGCTGAATTAGCAGAAGAAATCGCTTGAATTGGCAAGGTAATCATAAACTTTGCGCCTCGCCCTATCTCAGAAGTGACCTCAATTTTGCCGTGATGCTTTTCTATAACTTGGTAGCAAATCGCTAAGCCTAATCCTGTGCCTTGTCCCACGGGTTTGGTGGTAAAGAACGGATCAAATAGTTTGCTACTGAACTCGCTGGAAATACCTGGACCGTTATCTGCAATACAGATTTTTATTTGATTAAATTTCAGTACCTCAGTTTCAATGGTAATTTGCTTCCTCGCCTGATTTGATGGCGATACCAGTGCATCAATCGCATTATTTAGCAGATGCATGAACACTTGATTGAGCTGTGCTGGATAGCACTCCACTAAGGGCAGCTTGCTGTATTGCTTGACAATTGAAATCTCTGGAGCCAGCCGATGATTGAGAATTAACAGTGTGTTGTCGATACCTTCATGGATATCGACTGGCTTCATCTCTGCTTCATCTAAGCGCGAAAAGTTACGCAGCGATAGAACGAGTTGGCGAATCCGATCAGTTCCCGCTTGCATCGAAGTCAAAACTTTAGGCAAGTCATCCACTACAAACCCAACATCTAAATCAGCAATCTGCGCTTGGAGAACCGCAGGAGGATGAGGATATTGTTGCTGATAAAGCTGCACCAAGCTGATCAATTGCGTCATATAGGTGTTGGCATAGTTGAGATTGGCTGCCACGAAAGTAATGGGATTATTGATTTCGTGGGCAAATCCTGCCACCATTTGGCCCAAGCTCGACATTTTCTCGGTTTGAATCAACTGAGCTTGGGTTTGACGTAGCTCTTGCAGGGCTTGATGTAACTCATGAGCTTGAGATACCAGCTCGCCATTCAACTGTTGCAGGTGGTCGTGAGCCTCTGCCAACTGTTCATTCTTGCGCCAAAGTTCTGCTGTGCGTTCTTCTACTCGTTTCTCTAGCGTTTGATGTACGGTTTGCAGTTCGTGGGTATGCTCGGTGACGCACTGCATCAACCCATTCAAGGCCGCTGCTAACAAGCCGACTTCATCTTGGGTGGTAATAGGCGCTTGCAGCTCAAAGTTCGATTCCTTAGTGGCTCGCTGAGCTACCTTGGTGACAGACTCTAGGGGACGAGCGATCGCCCGACTCGTCAAAACTGCCAAAATAGCCGCAATGCTAACGGAAAGTACCATGCTTAGGGCAATGATTTCAGTCCGCAGGGTTTTGGCATCGGCTAAAGCCACTTCTGCCCGCTGCTGTTCCTGACGGTTGCTTTCAATCAGTTGAACTAAGTTATCTAAAAGACCATCAAACTTGAGCGAAGCTGCGCTAGTAGAAAACTGAAGCAACCAAGCCTGCCTAGCTTTGAGTTCTGTAGTTGAAAGCTCTTGGGGATTTGTCTCTCGCAGAAACACCTCCATTTGCTGGAAGTAGTCACGCACGATCCCCTGGCTTGATTGCAGAAACTGGGTGAGAGTAGGTGAATTCTCAGTTGCAGCTACAGATTGCAGGCTTGGCAGAATCTTCTGAGTTTTATCAATATGGCTGAGGAAATGATCGTGCTTAGCCTCAAACAGTGCGGGTTTCTCTAGGAGCGGCACAAACTCGTGGTGGTGCAAGCGCATATGCAGTACATTGCGTTGCAGCTCACTCAGCAGTTGCTCTTGCTTTACAGCGCGAGTGAGTTGTTTCTGCGCTTGGTTTTGGTAGTAGTCTCCCACCGTTAACCCAGCAGTTGTGCCTAGCAGGGCTACCCCGATCGCGACTGCATAGCCAGAGCCAATTTTGCGACGAATGCTTGCGCCATGCACCCACTGCTTCACCCTCTGAAAACTTGCTTCGGAAGTGAGCGATCGCTTATACAGATGCGGCTGAGGGACCGCGATTTCGTAGCTATGAGGAGAACTGGGGTTTTGAACCTGCATAGGCCTTGAGGCACAGAAAGAGGTTAGAGCGTATCTTCACCCTCCTTCGGAGGAATTACGGAAAATCCGTAAGTAATTCACCGATTCTTAAAATTAACTAGTTATCTTTACGTAAAGTAGCCATCTAAACGCCTACCTGAGATAACAGAACCTGCATCTGCCCCCAAGTTAGCCCTTGGGCTAAATAAACCGGGGATTGGGGTGTATAAGGGCTTTTTAAGCGATCGATCGCCACAATTTTGGCCCCCTCCGGTAACATCGGCACTTCGGGATCAAAAGCGGTAGGGCGTACGAGGGAACTGGAAAAGCCCTTAAAAATCGTAATTTCGTCTGGTTCTTCCTCAACTTCGGCATGAACAATCAAAACTTCTTGAGGGCGTTTGGTTGTGTACTGCTCCAAACGGTATCCAATCGAATTCATCACTGCCTCTGCTACGAAAATGCGTTTTCCTGAGATTGGGAGATATTTTTGCGGCCAAGGTAAAAAACTCTCCTAGAAGCCACTATAAGAACCATCAACATTTTCTGATGCAGTGAGCCACATGAATTAGCGATCGACTGAACCCATAATGATGTCGATGCTGCCTAAAATTGCCATAATATCAGCGATTTTGACTCCACGTAGTAAGTGAGGCAAGATTTGCAGATTGTTGAAATCAGCGGCGCGAATTTTCCAACGCCAAGGGAAAACGCTATCATCCCCAATTAAATAGACACCCAATTCACCTTTACCGCTCTCGACTCGGACATAGTGCTCTCCGGCAGGAACTTTAAAGGTGGGAGCGATTTTCTTGCCAATGAATTGGTAGTCAAACTCATTCCATTGAGATTTTGGGCCTGTAATGATTCTTTGAGCTTCTAGGTTTTCGTAAGGGCCACCGGGCAATCCCGCGATCGCTTGGCGCAAGATTTTGATCGACTCGCGCATTTCCCCTAAACGGACGCGGTAGCGAGCAAAGCAATCTCCTTCTGTCGCCCACTGCACGTCCCAGTCAAAGTCGTCATAACACTCATAGTGATCAACTTTGCGGAGATCCCATTTCACGCCAGTCGCTCGCAACATGGGGCCAGAAAGACCCCAATTCAAGGCTGCGGCTCGACCAATTGTGCCTACACCTTCAACCCGGTGGCGGAAGATTGGGTTGTTGGTTACGACCCGCTCGTACTCTTCTAAACGTGGCCCCAGATAATCACAAAAGTCTTGGCACTTATCTATCCAACCGTAGGGTAAGTCAGCGGCCACTCCGCCGATGCGGAAGTAGTTGTTGTTGACCATGCGGTAACCAGTCGCGGCTTCCCACAGGTCATAAATCATTTCTCGCTCGCGAAAAATCCAAATCGGTTGAGTACCCAATCCTAAATCATGCGCGAACGTCCCCAGCCACAGTAAGTGATTGGCAATGCGGTTCAGTTCCAGCATGATCACCCGGATATAGCTGGCGCGCTTGGGCACTGGGATATCTGCCAGCTTTTCGGGTGCATTCACCGTCACGGCTTCATTAAACATGCCCGCCCCATAGTCCCAACGACTGACGTAGGGCACGTACATAAGGTTGGTACGGTTCTCAGCAATCTTTTCCATGCCGCGATGCAGATAACCAATCACGGGTTCGCAATCTACCACCTCTTCGCCATCCAGGGTTACGACTAAGCGAAAGCAGCCGTGGGTGGTGGGATGATGTGGCCCCATGTTGAGAATCATGGGTTCGGTTTTGGTTTCAAGCTTGACCATAATTAGTCAAAAACCTCCCTATCAGGGTTGGCGGAATCGGCTCAATCGGTCAACGGCACCAACGCTGTCCAAATCGCAACCAATCTTGCTTGGCTAACAGCTCCAACTCGTAGCGTTGATTCAGAACCATAGAGCTGTTGAAATTGAGTTCTGAACTAAGAATTAATACTTAAGTTCTATGACTTTTACGGGAGCGATCGCCTCACCCAGCGAGGTGAACCTATGGAACATTACTGAACCTTGACTTGAACTAGCGACAGGAAAAGCCACAAAAAAATGGAGCAGGTTTTTCACCCACCCCATGCGATCGCTGGATTACAGCGTAGAAACTAATGTATGACTGGAGAGTTAGCGATCGACTGATCCCATAATGATGTCGATGCTACCCAAGATGGCGACAATATCCGCAACCTTCACGCCACGGACGATGTGAGGGAAAATTTGCAGGTTATTGAAGTCAGCCGCCCGAATCTTCCAACGCCAAGGGAAGACCGTGTCGTCCCCAACGATGTAAATTCCCAGTTCCCCTTTACCGCTCTCGACTCGGACGTAGTGTTCGCCAGAGGGGATTTTAAAGGTGGGGGCAATCTTCTTACCAATAAACTGGTAGTCAAACTCGTTCCACTCAGACTTGGGACCCGCAGACATCCGCTTGGCTTCTAGATTTTCGTAAGGGCCACCTGGCAATCCCGCGATCGCCTGACGAATAATCTTGACCGATTCACGCATCTCCCGAATCCGCACGATGTAGCGGGCAAAGCAATCGCCTGCGGTTTCCCACTGCACATCCCAGTCAAAGTCGTCGTAGCACTCGTAGTGATCAACTTTACGCAAATCCCATTTCACACCAGAAGCCCGCAGCATGGGACCAGAGAGACCCCAGTTAATTGCTTCTTGGCGGCTAATGGTGCCCAAGCCTTCAACCCGACGGCGGAAAATGGGGTTGTCGGTGATCAGGCGCTCGTACTCATCCACTTTGGGTAGGAAGTAATCGCAGAAGTCTTCGCACTTGTCTACCCAACCATAGGGCAAGTCAGCAGCAACTCCACCAATGCGGAAGTAGTTGTTGTTGACCATGCGGTAGCCAGTCGCGGCTTCCCACAGGTCATAAATCATTTCCCGTTCGCGGAAGATGTAGAAGAAGGGAGTTTGTGCTCCTACGTCTGCTAGGAATGGGCCAAGCCACAGCAAGTGGTTAGCAATGCGGTTCAGCTCCAGCATGATCACACGGATATAACTGGCTCGCTTAGGCACAGCAATATCGGCTAGCTTTTCGGGAGCATTCACCGTCACCGCTTCATTAAACATCCCCGCTGCATAGTCCCAACGGCTGACGTAAGGGACGTACATGATGTTGGTACGGTTCTCGGCAATTTTTTCCATGCCACGGTGCAAGTAGCCAATCACTGGCTCGCAGTCCACCACATCTTCCCCGTCCAGGGTAACAACCAACCTCAACACACCATGCATGGAGGGATGGTGAGGCCCCATGTTCAAAACCATGGGTTCTGTGCGGGTTTCAATCTTTGCCATCGGTGAGCAGTCTCCCCTTTACGTCGTTTCGGCAACCGCACCTATCAGTGGTTTGTGGTTAGTGGCAAGTCAGCAGCACTTCACGAAGCAATTTGCCTCGGAATCGTCGCTACAACTCGTCACTAAGCGTGGCGGATGGGCACGGTCTGTTTATGTACTCAATTTATTGCATTTTCTTAATTATAGAGAGTTGCGGTTCCCAAAGTTGGCTGTGATTCAGCTAGCCCAATTGATTTTGTGAACTATCACTATCAGCACGATTGATGGGTCAAGGCGATCGCAGCCTCATTCAGCAGTATCAATGCACCACCAATTCAGTAAATCTGCCTACTTGAATTGAAGAGTTGGCTGGGAAATCTGATGGGGGATTTCCAATTACAGTCTTCAGTTGCTGAGGCGAAAGAGGGGCTATGGCTTGGACAGAAGAAAAGTTTGAAGCATTGATCCAGCGTTTAGAAAAATTGGCTCGCCAGCAGCCTGCCACTTACAGAATGCGAGTGGGTTTGTTGGCAGTGCTGGGATATGTCTATATCTTTGCTGTAATTGCTGGGCTATTGGCTGTGTTTGCGGCGATCGCTTGGTTCATGATTTTTAGCGGTCGCATCCATACCGCCATGATCAAGCTGGCAATTCTGGTCTTGATTCCAGCTTTAATTGCGCTGCGATCGCTCTGGGTCACCTTTCCACCGCCTACAGGTCTGCCTTTGTCTCGACAGCAGGCTCCCCAACTGTTCGCGCTGCTAGACGAACTCACCACAAAACTACAAGCTCCCCGTTTTCATCATGTGTTAGTGACCGAGGGATTCAACGCGGCTGTCGCGCAAGTTCCTCGCCTAGGCATGTTGGGTTGGCAAAAAAATTACTTGCTGTTGGGTCTGCCGCTGCTGCAAGCCCTTTCCCTAGAGCAATTCCGGGCAGTACTGGCTCACGAACTAGGTCACCTCTCCGGGAATCACAGTCGCTTCTCAGGTTGGATCTACCGTGTTCGTAAAACCTATGCCCAACTATTTGAGCGACTACAGCACAGCGAACAGCAGGGTTCTTGGTTCCTATTTGAACGATTTTTTAACTGGCATGCGCCGTTCTTTAATGCTTATTCGTTTGTCCTCGCCCGTAATAACGAATATGAAGCCGATCGCTGTGCCGCCGAATTAGCAGGAGCGAATCATGCTGCCGCTGCCCTGATTAACGTTAATATTCAAGCTCAATTCTTGGAAAGTGCCTATTGGCCTAAAATTTACCAACAGGTAGAGCAGCAGATTGAGCCACCCGCCACCGCCTTTACCAATTTGACCACAGCCCTACGCCAGCCTGCAGAGCCTGCAACTGCTACGCAATGGCTCAACCATGCCCTAGCCTGCAAAACCGATTATGCCGACACTCATCCTTGCCTCAGCGATCGCCTTTCTGCCTTAGGGGTCTCGCTCTCACCTGAGCACCCCCTGACACTACCCCAGCCTGTATCGGTCAGTGCTGCCAGAGTGCTGTTGGGGTCAACCTTGACTCAGCTCACAGCTCATTTCGATCGCCAATGGCAGGAGCAGATGGCAACTTCTTGGCGGCAACGGTACGCCCACCTTCAGGAATGCCAGAAACAGTTGCAAGTTCTAGAAACCCAAGCCCAAAGCCAGCCTTTGACGCTAGAAGCAGCTTGGGAGCGAGCGAGATTGACTTTAGAAGTCCGGGACTCAGCCGCAGCAATTCCTCTGTTAGAAGCAGTGCTGACGATGGACCCTGAGCATGCTGCTGCTCATTACACTCTCGGGCAAGTGTTGCTAGAGCAGCAAGAAGCAGCAGGCATTGAGCACATCGAAAAGGCGATCGCAGCTCGGTTCGACTGGGCCTCATCGGGATACGAACTGATTCTGAATTTTTTGTACCAGCAAGGGCAAACAGAGCAAATTCAGATTTATCAGAAACGGGCGGAACAGCACTACGAAACCCTGATGTTGGCCCGACGAGAGCGTTCTTCTGTGCAAGCCAGCGACGAATTTCTAGCCCATGATTTCTCAGCGGAGACAATTCAATCTCTGGTAACGCAGTTAGCTCGGTATGATCAATTGAAAGAGGCATACTTGGTGCGGAAAGTGATGCATTACTTTCCCGAAGAAGCTTTTTATGTATTGGCGGTGAAGCGCCAGCAGCGGTTTTGGGAGACCAACAGCGATCAGGTCGATCAAAAATTTATTGATCAGATTGCCGATGGCATGGAATTTCCTGAGCAGACTTACATCCTGCTGCTGAACAAGCACACCAAAAATAGAGAAAAGAAACTACGCCAAGTAGCACCCACAGCGATCTATCGACGGTAAGGAATCGGCATGACCACGGACTCCCAAGAACTGCTCAACTCGGATACTCCAGCCTTTGTCCATGTCTCAGTGCTGAGCCGAGAACTGATTGCAGGCTTGGAAGTCCGGGCGAGCGGCCATTATTTAGATGTGACCGTGGGTGGCGGCGGGCACAGTCGCTTAATCCTAGAAGCCGCACCGGATGTGCAAGTCACAGCTCTAGATCAGGACGAACAAGCGATCGCCGCCGCGCAGGCAAATTTAGCTGAGTTTGGCGATCGCGTCCAGTTCTACCACCGCAACTTCGCCACTTACGACCCCGGAAAAGTGCAATTTGCTGGCATCATTGCCGATTTAGGCGTGAGTTCGGCCCAGTTTGATATTCCCGATCGGGGGTTCAGTTTTCGTCACGAAGCCAGCCTCGACATGCGAATGGACCAACGCCAAGACCTCACCGCCGCTGAGTTGATTAATTTTGGGGATGAGGTAGAACTAGCGAATATCTTCTATAACTATGGCGAAGAGCGGCTGTCGCGCCGCATTGCCCGCAATATTGTGGAGCGACGACCCTTCCAAACCACGACGGAATTGGCAGAAGCGATCGCGCGTTGTGTCCCCCGTTCCTACCGCTATGGCCGCATCCACCCGGCGACTAGAGTGTTTCAAGCGTTGCGGATTGCGGTGAATCAAGAACTCAAGGTTTTAGAAACATTTCTTGACACTGCACCGGGTTGGTTAGCACCGGGGGGCAGAATTGGCGTGATTAGTTTTCATAGCTTGGAAGATCGACTGGTGAAACACAGATTGCGCGATTCACCCTTGCTCAAAGTGCTGACCAAAAAGCCCATCTTGCCCCAACCAGACGAACTGGAGAACAATCCGCGATCGCGTTCCGCAAAACTCCGGTTGGCCGAACGGCAGCCAGACTGACTTGCCCTTAGACATATGCAGCCTGAGCAGTTTTAACTCTTTGTGCCGCTTTTTATCTCCAAAAAGGTCATTGAGCCAGCTTTTCTAACAAGGTACCTTAAGAAAAACTCAACTTAAAAGATAACGGGTCGTATCGACGATCGCTCTTAGTAGCTAGCCTGCAACAACCATCTGCTCAACTATGCAAGCACAAGATCCGTTAACCTCTCCACTGGCTTTAGAGACTGCGATCGATCGGCGTCCTTTAACGGCATCTCCTGACACCTCAGTGGCAGAGGTAATTGCCATGATGAGCAAAGCCCAGAGTAGCTGCGTGCTACCCAGTTTAGAACTGTCGCGTAACATCGTTTTAATGGGTGAAGCCCGCGCTAGCGCCATTCTGGTAGTTGAAGGCTCACAGTTACTAGGTGTGTTTTCCGAGCGAGAGGCGATCCAGGCAATTACTACAAATCAAAACTTGGCAGAGACTAGGGTTGATCAGGTCATGCAGCAACCGGCGATCGCCCTAACTCAGACTGAGCACCAAGATGTTTTTACTGCCCTAGCCCTCCTACGGCAACATCAAATTCAGCATTTGCCCGTCGTAGACCCGCAAGGCCAATGGGTGGGGCTAGTCACACCTGCCAGCATTCGGAATGTATTACAGCTAGATGAATTGCTGAAATCCAAGCCGCTAGTAGAGCTGGCAGCTGCTCCGGCAGTTCAAGCTCCTGTGACCACTACATTGCTGGATTTAGCCCAGCTCATGCTCGCACATCGAGTTGATTATGTGGTGTTGAGCGCAGCAACTCCCACTCATGAGGTGCCGACACCCGTAGGCATCATTCTGGAACGGCACATCATCCAGCTTTGGGCTTTAGGACTCGATTTATCGCGGATCCCAACCCAAGAGGTTATGAGCGCTGCGCTACCATGCTTCCCGGCTTCAGAGTCTGTGTTGGTGGCCTACTGGGAAATGCAACAACAGCGGGTGCAGCGTTTGGGCGTCTCTGGTGAAGTTGGAGAGTTATTGAGCGTTATTTCCCCAACTAGCTTCCTATACAGCTTAGATCTCGACGAAATGTGCAGCGCTGTGGCACAGTTACAGCGATCGATTGAGGATTTTGAAGTCGAAAAAAACCAACGAACTCAAAATTGGCATACTGACCTAGAAACGCAGCTGTTAGAAAATCCAGCAGAGTTACTGGAGCAGCTACAGTGCAGCCAAATTCTGACAGCGATGGCACTCCATATTCGGGAGTCTCTCAACTTAAACGAAATTCTTCAGACTGCTGTGAATGAAGTCCGACGCTTTTTGCAGACGGACCGAGTGATTATCTACCGCTTCAATCCAGACATGAGCGGCACTGTTGTCGTCGAATCAGTGGCAGAGGGGTGGAGGCCTGCCCTCAACAGCAACATTCGAGATACCTGCTTCGGCCAAAACTACGCCCAAGCCTACAAAAAAGGACGCACTCAAGTCACCGAAGATATCTATAGAGCGGGTTTAACTCAATGCCATATCGATATTTTGGTCTTGTATGACATCCGCGCTAGCCTCGTAGTCCCAATCCTGCAAGGCGAGCATCTGTGGGGGTTGTTGTGTGCCTACCATTGTGCAGGCCCTAGACGCTGGCGGCAGTTTGAGGTTGAGTTACTCAAGCAACTAGCCACGCATATGGCGATCGCCATTCAGCAATCTGAACTCTATCACCAAGTCCAGAACGAATTAGCTGAGCGCAAACGGGCAGAAGAACAGCTAAAGCTTTCTCTGAAAGAGAAAGAAGTGCTGCTGAAGGAAATTCACCATCGAGTTAAAAACAATTTGCAAGTCATCTCTAGCGTCTTGAGACTGCAATCTGATTATGTCAAAGATGACAAAATCTTGGCATTGTTTAACGACAGCCAAAACCGCATTCGCTCGATGGCACTAATCCACGAAAAGCTTTACCAGTCCAGCAACTTACTAAAAATAAACTTTGATGAATATATTCGCGATTTGACAGAAAATTTAATTCGTTCCTATGTTGCTTTTGCTTCAACTGTTACCTTGACGACCAATGCTATCGGAGTTTGGCTAAACATAGATACAGCAATTCCTTGTGGCCTCATTATTAATGAATTAGTTTCAAATGCCTTAAAGCACGCTTTTTCAGGATCAAATCCAGACAATGAAATTCAAATCAGTATCACCTCAGGTAATGACAATCAATTCACTTTAATTGTTCGGGATAATGGCATAGGATTTCCGGAAGACATTGACTTTCGCAACACTGAATCCTTGGGTTTGGAGTTGGTGTGTGTCTTCACAGAACAGTTGGATGGGGCGATCGCGCTGGATAGAAGCAATGGCACAGCTTTCGTAATTACGTTTTCTGAAATAGGCAATATTGGAAGGACCTAGAAAAATGGCCAATGAAAGAATTTTAGTAGTGGAAGACGAAAGAATTGTTGCCAGGGATATTGAGAAAAGACTCAAAAAGCTAGGCTACGTGGTGCCCATAACGGTTGCCTCTGGAGAGGAAGCCATTAAGCAGACAGCAGAAATACGACCCGACTTAGTGTTGATGGATATTCAACTCAAGGGTGAATTAGATGGCATTGAAGCCGCAGAACAAATTCGAGCAGATTTTAATATTCCGGTAATTTATCTCACTGCTTACGCCGATGAAGCCACCTTGCAGCGAGCCAAAGCAACTGAGCCCTTTGGCTATATTCTGAAACCATTTGATGCCAGAGATTTGCAAGTCGCGATTGAAGTTGCTTTACGCAGACGAATCTCGGAAGAAGCGATTCGAGTGGCTTTGGAAAAAGAGAGAGAACTGAGTGAGCTGAAATCCCGTTTTTGGTCTATGGCAGCTCACGAATTTAGAAACCCCATGACTTCGATCTTGTCTGCCGCCCAACTCCTCGAACAAGAAAAACACGATCTACCTGAGGAGCGCAGACGGGAGTACTTGTACGTTATTCAAAATGCGATCCGCTCAATGGATCAATTGCTTAGTGACGTATTAGCCGTAGGTCGAGTCGAGGGAGGGAGCTTAAAGTTTGATCCAGCTCCTTTAGATTTGGAAGAATTTTGTCAAATCGTTGTGGAAGAAATGCAATTTAATGCAGGTCTAAAACATCGGATTGTTCTTCATCAACAAGGCGACTGTGCTCAGACCTTTTTAGACAAGAAACTACTTAGACACATTTTGACCAATATACTTTCGAATGCGATTAAATATTCGCCTGAAGGTAATGATATTTATTTCGAGCTGATTTGTGCGGATGAGACAGTAATTTTTCAGGTTAGAGATACCGGAATTGGTATTCCGGTAGAAGCCAAAAATCACTTGTTTGAGCCATTTCAGCGAGCTGAAAATGTGGGAAATATTCCTGGTACTGGTCTAGGGCTAACAATGGTTAAAAGATGCCTGGATCTGCATGGTGGCCAAATTTCTATAGAAAGCAACCCAGGTGGAGGAACCATCGTTACGATTCAACTCCATTTGAATAGCCGAGTAAAATCTCGCCAAGCTTAAACAGTTTAGCGGTGAGGGCTGACTTGGCGCGGTAGTTCTACTCGGAAAGTTGAACCCTGCCCCACAACACTTTCGACTGTAATCGAGCCATTCATCATTTGCACTAACCAGTCTGTAATTGCTAGGCCCAATCCTGTTCCCCCATGTTTGCGGGTTGTGGTTTGGTCTACTTGGCGAAACTCTTCAAAGATATGTTGCAAATCTGATTCAGCAATGCCAATTCCAGTGTCTTGAACCGCGATCGCGACGCAGTTGGCTGAAACTTCCCACGCCATCACCTTGACGCTGCCCGACTCGGTAAATTTAATCGCATTAGACAGCAAATTTACCAAGACTTGGCGCAATCGCATACTGTCATTTACAATGCCAGGATTCAGCAAGTTAGTGCTGACCAACAAATCTAGATTTTTTTGCTCAGCCAGCGATCGCAGCTCTTCGGTGGTTGCTTTGACCAGGTGCTCTAGATTAATTTCTTCTAGTTTCAGTTCCAGACGGCCCACTTCAATTTTGGAGAGGTCGAGAATATCGTTAATTAGTGCCAGCAAATTCTTACCGTTATTGAGAATTCGCTCCACCATGTCTTGTTGCGGGGCACTTAGTCTTTCCTGGTGCTGGCGCAGCAGCAATTGTGAGAAGCCGATGATCGCGTTCATTGGAGTCCGCAGTTCGTGAGACATGGTAGCTAGGAACTGGGATTTGAGCTGAGCCGCTTCTAGGAGTTGCAGATTTTGCAGTTGAATTTGTTGGCGTTGCCGTTCTAGCTCCGAGTTCTGACGGGCCAAAATGTCATTCTGCACCGCTAAGCGCTCTTCGCGTTCCTCCAAAACATTGATCAGACGAGCATTGTTGATTGCGATCGCCGCTTGCTCGCCAAAAGCCACTAATAATCGTTGATCTTCATCATCAAAGGCTTGGAGGTCTTGCCAATTGCCAATCGCTAGTACACCCAAGCGGCCTGCTTGAGCCGACTCGATCGCCACTGCATAAATGGAAGCAGGCATTTCCTCAGAGCCATATTCTCGCAACGATTCACCTTGCAGCAGTAGCGATTCTCCGGTCAGAAAAACTTGACCCAGAAATCCATTGCGAATGTAAGAACCATCGAGTTGCAGCTTTTCCATGCCCACACCGACTTTAGCGGTTAGCTCTAGTAGATCGCGTTGAGGGTTACGCAGCGCAATCAAGCCAAATTCAGCTCCGGGTATAGCTCCGCAGACTGAGCGCACCATTGTCTGCAACAATCCAGGTAAGTCGGCTAAGCGTTGATTCAATAAATTCGTCAACCGTTGCAACGTCCGTAACTGCTGTTGCTGCTCACCCAAAATCAGAATTGCCTGTCGCAGATTTTCCCCAACTTCTTGGGCTTCTCGATACAGCCGCGCATTGTCCGCAGCGAGAGCAGCCCGGCGGGCCAGATCTTCTGCCAAAGCCAGATCGGCTGGAGTATAACGCCGACCCGACTCTGCACTCACGAGAGAAATGACCCCCAAAGTGCGATCGCGAGCCATCAACGGCACTAGCATGGCTGAGCTGAAGCCCACCTGTCGCAATAAGGCTAGATGGTCTGCATCTTGGGCCATTGCTATCAACAAAGCATCGTCCATTTCTGGATAAAACTCAGATTTCCCAGTGCGAATCACGTTCGCTGTTCCTCTGGAAGCATTGGGGTCAGTGGGATAGCGCCGATATAACTCAGCCGCCCAGGCAACGTTCTTAGGGTTGGTATGGGCGATCGCCACTTGCCGTAGGGTTTGGTCCTCTGCAACCACATCCACTACACACCAATCGGCTAAACGCGGCACCAGTGACTGAGCCAAATTTTCCAGGGTGGTTTGATAGTCTAGAGAAGCCGCTAGTAGCGTGCTCGCTTCCGCCAAAAATCGCTGTGACTCCTCCGCTTGCTTGCGCTCTGTAATGTCGAGAAATGCACCCACACACCCTCGCACATTTCCCTGCTCATCAAACAGCGGTGCATCATATTCCAACAGCTTGATGACTCGCCCATTACTGTGGACAATGTCAATCTCTGTATCTAAAACCTCTCTACCTGTCGCGGCAGCGTAGCGCAGCGGTAACTCATGAGCTGCTAATTCTTGACCATTCTGCAAAACTCTGAATTGAGTAGACTTTGCACTAGGTGGGCTGCTTAAATTTGGACTACTTAAATCTGGACTACTTAAAGAAGTAGTACCATCCAACGGCATCTCTAGCAGCTTGGCAAAGTAGGGGTTGACTCGAATATTTTCACAGCTAGGCTCGTCTGCGATGCCAATGCCAATGGGCAGCACATCAAACAACGTCTGCAATTCATCAACCCGTCGCTGCAAGACGCGATTTAGCTCTAGGATTTTCGCTTCTCTGCGCTTGCGTTCTTTGGCAAAGGCGACGTGATTAGCAATGGTTTGGGCGAGTTGAATTTCCTCTTCAGTAAAGTGATGGGGTGTATCGTAGCAAAGCAGAAATTTGCCCAACAATTGCCCCTGAGCGATTAGTGGCATAAAACCGATCGCACGAATGCCTTCTTGCAAAATCACCGACTGTAAAGGTTCTTCGGTTAGCTCAGTTTCCACATTTGCCACCCAAATCGGCTGGGGGCTTGCGGCATCGGTAGGCCAAGGAGAACGGCCTTCAGTCGCTTGCCGATAAGTATCCGATAGCTGTCGCCAAGCCTGAAAACGCATGACGCGATCGCTATCTAAGATCAGTACAGCAGTGCGATCGACTTTGAGGGCTTGTTGAAATCCTCCTAAAGCAGCTGCGTAAATATCTTCGAGCGCAGCCGCGTGACTGACTGTATTAGTAATGTGATAAATCGCCTGCAATTGCTCAAACTGCTGACGCAAGGTGGCTTCTGCCTGCTGGCGCTCGGTGACATCGTAGAAGATCACAACTCCAGCCACAATATTGTTGTCGCGATCGCGGATGGGGCTAGAACTAACCCGCATCACACCCCAGGTTTGATCTCCCCGTAGAATGCGAATTTCCTCGTCTGTGATGACTTCACCGTGAGCAATGGAACGAGCCAGTGGCCAATCTAGTGACTGATAGGGGCGACCCTCCGCATCAAATCCTCGGTAGTCTTGATATTGCGCAATTTGCTCGGCAGGCAAAAATGAATGACGCCAAATTTGCTCAACTTGCTCATTGCCCAGCACGAGTTTCCCAGAGGGAGCCTCCGCAATAATTACGCCCGCTGGCATTTGCCTTAGGACTGCTTCCAAGCGGCCTCGCTCAGTTTCTAGTTGTCGCAGCAGGTCTTCTCGCTCGGTTTCGGTCTGCTTAGTGTGGGTGATGTCTAAGACAAAGCAGACCGTCTCCTGACCCGACTCCAACAAAGCTGCCCCGATCAGCACCGAAACCCGACTGCCATCTTTGCGGATATACTCCTTTTCCCAAGGTGAGCACACTCCGGCAGTTTGCAATTGCGCGATCGCCCAAGCATCCATCTCTTGGTAGGCCAGGGGAGTCATGGCTGCCCAACGCACTTGGCCTAACTGCAACTCCTCTCTGGTGTAGCCCACCATCTCCAGGAAAGCTTCATTAGCCTCCGTAATCTCGCCCGTCAGTCTGGCGGTGATTACCCCAATCATATTGGCTTCGGCCAAGCGCCTAAATCGCCCTTCGCTTGCTCGTAACGCCTGCTCTAGCTGCTTGCGCTCAGTAATATCGCGCGAATTCAGAATGACTCCGCTCACGCCTGCATCTTGCAGTAGGTTATTCGCCACCACTTCTATGTCAATCCAATGCCCCTGAGCATGCTGGATGCGAAATTCTAAAGGAGCCGCAATTCCAGGCTGGGCCAAAATCTGAGTGAAAGTGGTCTGGAGCCTAGCCACCTCGCTGGGATGAGTATACTTAAAAGCTGATTGACCGATGAGGGTTTCAGAAGGGTAGCCTAAAATTCGCTCGATCGAGGGGCTGACATAGCGAATTGTGCTGTCCGACTCCAAAATGGTGATGATGTCAGAAGAGTTTTGCACCAACGAGCGGAAGCGAGCTTCACTTTCTCGCAATTTTTGGTTGGCTGCCGTAGCCTGAATTTCAGCACGACACAGACGGATAGCATTATGCAGGCTACGGGACAAACTTTCTGGAGCCAGTTTCGCTTTAGGCAGATAATCGGAAGCGCCTGCCTTCATCAGCTCAACGGCTACTTGCTCATCCCCCTGATTGGTTAGAACGATGAAAGCCGTTTGAACTCCTTGCTCGCGCGCGGTGCGGACTAAAGTTAAGCCATCGCCGTCAGGTAATTGGTAATCGAGGAGAACGCCATCGAAGGATTGTTGCTGTAAAAGCGCGATCGCGGCACTGTAACTACCCACCTCTGATAGCTCTAACGACAGACCCGCAGCTTGGAGCGCCCGACGCACCGCCATCCGGTCTGCTTCATCATCGTCAACCACTAAGATTTTGAGAATCTCTTCCATAACGATTGGCTATCAGCAATCCGCTCTTAGCTGGCTTTGGTTCAGTATCGACTATTCCTTGTCCTTGTACTAAATACTGTAAACAAATCGCTCAGCCTCAACAAATTCTGAACGCTTCCGGCTGTTTCACTCAAGGTCCCTCATGCTCTACAAACACTCCTTCGCTAGCCAGAGCAGGGACTAAGAGATAGATAAAGTGGTGGCTGGATCGGGTGATGTTAACTTCAAGTGATAACGAGTACACAATGAAGCTTAACCATACATTTTTGACAGCAAGATCTATTATCGGAATAGTTCAGCCCGTTCCTACTATCGATAGATAGATTATTTCAACGCCGGACGGATAAGCTTGAGCTAGTTCCTTTTGTGTGAAAAACTACTTTCACCTTCTTATTTATAAGAATTGCAAAGCTGATTATGAACGAAATTCAAGTTGCCCTGATTGAAGACCATGATTTGACACGAGTGGGCCTACGGACCGCTCTCCAGCAACGGGGCGCAGTTAAAGTTATTGGTGAGGCTGCCACCGGTACTGAAGGATTAAAGTTACTAGAAACTGCTAAACCCGATGTAGCAATTGTGGATATCGGCTTGCCCGATATGGATGGAATCGAACTAACCAGGCGATTTAAGCAAATGCTGGCTGAGTCAGATTCCCCTGAGCCATCCACCACTAAGGTCATGATTTTGACCATGAATGACAACGAGGATGCCGTTCTAGCAGCTTTTGCGGCTGGGGCTGACTCTTATTGCATGAAAGACGTGAATGTGGATAGGCTGCTAGAAGCGCTGAGAGTTACCAACGAAGGCAATAGCTGGATTGATCCAGCGATCGCTCGTGTGGTGCTGCAACAAACCCGCCAGCCTTCGTCTCAAACCGTTAGCAGCATCCCTAGCGAAATTCACACAGTTGCGATTAACGCTGCTGATGACGAATACAGCCAAATGATCGAGGCTTACCCCTTGACCGAGCGGGAGCTAGAAGTTCTAGAGCTAATTGTGGCAGGTTGTAGCAATGCGGCGATCGCCGAAAAACTCTACATCACGGTTGGCACTGTGAAAACCCACGTTCGCAACATCCTCAACAAACTCTGCGCGGATGACCGGACTCAAGCCGCAGTTCGCGCCCTCCGTTCTGGTCTAGTTGGCTAAACTAGCCGTTACTTTGTTTACTCTCCGGGCTGGAGCGACTAACCTCAAACTTCCTCCAGGCGAGAGTTTATCCTTTGTCCTGCCCATTTTAGTGACGCGATCGCAGTTCGTTCCGGTTGGTTATGGGTGGGACTTTTTTAGGCTCAAGTTTGCGCTGCGTAACCCGTTTTAACCTATACCCGTTTCTCTAGAATTTGGGTTTCATCTGTTAGGGTTCCCCTAATCTAGGGTACTTTTGAATTTGAGATGATGTGTGGCCGAGGTGCCGGGACCAGCTTGCAACTCGCTGCTCTGTTCTGTCCGCTTGTTTGATTATTAGTCGAATAGCGTTACTCTGACTACTTTCAAGCCACCATCACAATTAACCTGTCAAGTGGAGTACCGCATGAGCCAGGGCAGTGGGGGCAAGCTCAAACTGATGGTCGTAGACGACGAACCCGACAACTTAGATTTGTTGTATCGGACCTTTCGGCGTGATTTTGAAGTTTTCAAAGCTAGCAGCGGTCTCAACGCGCTCCAATCTCTAGATCAAGAGGGAGAGATGGCAATTATCATCTCTGACCAACGCATGCCTGGAATGAACGGCACGGAATTTCTGAGCAAAACAGTCGAGCGCTTCCCCGATACGATTCGTATTGTTTTGACGGGTTACACCGATGTTGAAGACTTAGTAGAAGCCATCAATACAGGTAAGGTTTTCAAGTACATCACTAAACCTTGGATGCCTGATGAGCTGAAAACAGTCGTGCAGCAAGCGGCAGAAACTTATCAGGTTTTGAAGCAGAGAACGAATGAGTTGCAGCGAGCCCTCAGACGCGAATCGCTATTTAATGCTATGACGAGTGCGATTCGAGAGTCGTTAGACTATCGCAGCATGCTACAGACGATTGTGGAAACCATTGGCAGTGGTTTTGAGGCGACCTGCTGTATCTTGCGGCCCGTTGAGAGCGATCGCCTCACCGCAGAATTCTTTTCCTACCAAGCCCCTACCCAAGCAGAACTCTTAAGTTCGAGTCACTACCTTTCTGGCAGCCAAGCTGAGGCCGACTCACTCACTCATCAAGCACTGACAACTCGCCAAACTCAACTAGCCCCTACAGGGGTGACATCCCCTGAGCTAGCGCAGCTCGTTATTCCGCTGACTTATCAGCAAGAACTGCTCGCCGTCCTGGCACTTTACCAAGACAGTACAGTCTCTATCTGGCCGCCCGAAGACATTCAACTGATTGAAGGGGTTGCAGAACAAGCCGCTCTAGCCATTTCCCAAGCTAAGCTCTACCAACTCATTCAAGAGCAGACGCAACAAATGCGAGCGGAGCTAGAAGTTGCTCGCCAAATTCAAACCAATTTGCTACGGCAAAGCTGGCCAGAGGTTGAGGGAGCCAAGATTCAAGCCTGCTGCTATCCAGCTCGTGAAGTCGGTGGTGATTTCTTTGAAGTCTATGTTCATCCGCAAGGCGATATTTGGTTGACAGTCGGAGATGTCTCTGGCAAAGGAGTCCCAGCCGCTTTATTTATGGCCAGTGCTATTTCCGTGCTACGGCGAGAACTTGCTCAAGAAGCTCCGCCTGAACCAAATATCGTGATGCAGAACTTAAACAGCGGCTTGTCAGAGGATTTAGTCAGTAACAACTGTTTTATTACAATGGTTTTGGCCCGTTATACACCCGCCACGGGTCAGCTAGTCTATGCCAATGCGGGTCACGTTTATCCGCTAGTATGGTCTCACCAGGCCGTGATTTCAGCCAGTTCTTCAGAAACGTTACCAATAGAACCAACTTACTTAAAAACTCGGGGCGTCCCACTGGGCATTCTACCTATTTGGAAGGCGGCGGCAGGCAATGTAGTTCTGAATTCAGGAGAAGTATTTCTGCTGACTAGTGATGGTATTACTGAGGCAACAGTTAACGCAGAAGGGATCGGTGATGGCACTCCTCTGAGTGCAAGTTCGATGTTGCAGCAAACAGGCCTCTGGCAGCTTCTCACCCAAGAGCGAACTCCCTTAAACCTCAATACCCTCCTGGAGCGCATTCAAGCGCATAACCCCATTCAGGAAGATGACCAAACCATTCTCTCTCTGGAGGTTCTGTAGTCCATGAGAACTGAGCTTCACGTACCCAGCGACTTGAAGTTTTTAACTATTGTTGAAAACTGGCTGCTAGGCTCCTTAGAAGTTGAGCTAGGCAACCATGTGGATTGGCCAAAGCAATCAAATCGCCTCCGTCTAGTGTTAGTCGAAGCGTATTCTAACGTCGTGCGTCATGCCCACCGCAATCAGCCCAACCTACCGGTGTTGATTCGCTTAGAACTCAAAGATCGCGACATTGCTCTAGAGATTTGGGATCACGGCAAAGGGTTTGATCTTTCCACCTATTTGCCCCCCACCCCGGAAGATAAGCAGGAAAGTGGCTATGGATGGTTAATTCTAAACCGTCTCATGGACCGAGTGGAATACCGACTTCAGGTGAATGGCCGCAACTGTCTCAAATTAGAAGCAAGTCTGCCTGAAGAAGCAAATTCTAAACTCAATTCTCATTCAAAAACGGATTGACCAAGCAGTTTATGCCTTAACGCTGAAGATTTAACAGTTCTTGAGGGGACGCCAAGAGCTTAACAGTAACGGAAGTAATTCTTTCTTGGGCGTCTAGAATAAAAAGCCAAGAGACGTTGACACTGAACCAAGGCGTTTGGACTTTGCCAGCTACTTGTGCTTGAAGACAGTTATTGTCTACTTCCTCAGTAATTCCTTGTTCAGGCTGTAGCACCATGCCTGCTGCTTCTTTTTGCAGATAAGCAGCGATCGCTTCTGCCCCTACTAGCGGTGGCTCGAACGGTGCATTCATCACACCCTCAGCCGTAAACAACTGGCTTGCTGCTTCAAAATCAGCCGCGTTGAGCCTTTCAAAGTATCGGAGAATTGTTGGTTCTGTAATTCCTGCGATTGAAATGGTTACTTGATTAGAAGTTACTTGATTAGGAACAGTGGAATTAGACATAGTTAGACTTACAAATTCAGTTGTAATCGCAAAGCTAGTGAAGCCAGCCTTCCTTACAAACGCTGAACTACAGTAATCAATTAAATTCAGCTTCAAAGGATGCAACTAGACTAAAGAAAAGCAACTGACCAAAGCTTGCCCCCGCAGATGGATTTCCCTGATCTCCGAAGTAACAATAGGGTTTCAAATTACGAATTACGAACCACAAATTACAAATTGATGTTACTTACCAAGTCGGCAGCCAACGGCGCAGTTGCCAATCGGAGGGAGACAGGGGGAGTCCCAGGTAGAGGGGTAGCCAGAAGATAAAGGCCAAAATGATCAGGAAAATGGCTGTAGCACCTGCAACTCGGAACCAATACTGGCGGCTGTGGAGCCAGCGATCGATGAGCCACGCGATCGCAAGTAATGAGAAGACAGAAGCACCCATGTAGTGGTAGAGAAAGGTGCAGCGGCTGACTCGCATCCAGGGGATCACGTTGGCCCAATAGTTGACGACGATGTAAACGCCAATCCACAAGTCCATTGACCCAGTTATCGACCCAGGGGTTGATCGAGTGAGGGGAGGAGTGGCGATCGCTTGGTCGGAGGGTGGGTTAGAGGTAGCGTCCATGGTGTCGGCTTGTTGCACCCAGTTGTAGAAACGGGTTCCTAGCATCCACATCACCAACAAAATGCCAGCCGTAGAGAGCCACCAGAGCGCGGGATTGCCCATCGCGTGAATGTCGTAAACCACTTTCACGGCTGCCTGGGGTAGGGGAGGCTTGGCAGGTACGATATCGCTGGTGGTTTGGGCAGTTTCGTAGAGGTAAACAATGGGACGCTGCATGAAAAACCAGCTGTGCCAGTCAGAGCAGTAGGGGTGAACTTTGGGGCCATTGCCAACCTGCTCGTGATACGACAAAATTCGTTTCTGTACGTCCCAGAAGTTGGGGCTGGGATTGAGCTGGAGATGAGGAATCCAGCTCAGACTGTAAGTTAGAACTGGGACAACTGCCAAACTTGTAATGGCGGCAATCGGATTGAGTTGAGTCAGCTTGCGCAGGGGAGAAATGAATTGCTTACCGCTGGGTGTGACGGTAAGGTCCGCTGTTGCTCCCCAAAACTTGGCAACCAAGCGCATGATCCAAGCGGTAAACCACAACAAATAAGCCCCGAACAAAAACCATAAGCCATTCCACTTGACAGCAGCAGCAGCGCCAAAGGCAATACCTGCTAGGATCAGCCACCACCAGCGTTTTACGCCTCTTCGATCTAGCGATCGCAAGAAAAACCACTGCCCTAACAGGCCAAAGCTGATTAGATAGACATTGACTAGGGCGTAGCGAGACTCAACTAAAAATAGGCCATCCAAGGCGGAGAGTAAGCCCGCAACCAAGGCATAGCTACGACGACGGGTAAGCTGATAAGCAATGCCCATGACAATCAAGGGAATGAATGAACCCACTAGGGCATTCAGCCAACGGTAGCTAAAAGGGGACAGCAGCGAACCTGTGAGGGAGTTTTTAACCGCATTCGCGCCCCAAGGAGTAAGGTTGCCGAGCCAGATACCAATGGCAATCAGGTATTTGCCCAGGGGTGGATGTCCATCAAAAAAAGGCCGCTGGGTCAGGTAGTTGTTGGCAAAGGTGGCGAAGTAAACTTCATCGAAGACTAGCATGTTGAAGCGACTCAGGCCCCAGAACCGCAGCACGATCGCCAATAAGAAAATGCCAGCGGTGCCTAGAATGAACCAAAGCTGAGGCTGCTTAGACAACTGCTTAGACCAGGCCATAAACCAACTCTCAATCCCCTAACTTCTGCTGCCTTGCTGTAAGGCTTAAGCGTCGCAATGAACTTTGCTCCATCAACGATACGGCAAAAGCTTGTCTTCTCCTACACTTCGCTCCCTTAGATTTTTAGAGAAGTGATGCAGAAAGGCAAAATGTAGGCGATCGCTTAGAATTCCTTAACCCAAAATTGTTCAGCTAGGCATGGTGCATTAGCGTCGGAACTTAATTTTTTTCGGACCCGCCTCAATTTGGGGAGGGTTGCGCTTCAAGGCCAAATAAAGCTTGCACTTGGGCTAAAGGTAATTGCCAAAGTTGCTCTGGTTGCCAAGTATCAGGCTCAAGGCGCGATCGTTGTCCTCGCTGGTAAGCTTGCTTTAGCCGTTCCCAAGGCATTTGGCTAAATTTTGGAGTTTGGTTTTGTGGAAGCTGCTGGTAAAGCAGGCGCAGCAATCCTAACCCAATCAGGAGGTTGGTGGTGCTGAATTTGGTTCCGAGCAGAAAGGCCTGCACTTCGGCCTCCCCGATTGAGTCACTACCGTAGCCTGTCAGAATATGAATGCCGTCATGCAGTTGTTTGCGCCGAGAACCTGTGGTGAGTGGTGATAGGCCATGCTGGTCTAGAAAATCGGCCCAGGCTCGCCCAAAGGTGCCCGCAGGCAGCGATCGCAAGGTTGTCAGATTCACAATCGTTGGGACGTTGCGCCCTCGTAGCTCAGCGATGCGATCAATTAATTTAAAGAATCTTTCGACTCTAGGATTCGATGCGGGTGTGGCAGCAGTTTGGGCATTCATGTTTGTGTTCCAGATGTGTTCCAAAGACTGTCGGCTTAAAAATGCAGGGGCGAACCAGCGATCGCCCCTGGCAAAATCAACAAAGGTTTAACGGTTTAGAGCGCTTAACAATCCAACTTACAGGGCTAGAGTAGCTAGGAGCTATTGCTGTTGCCCTTGCCGTCTTTGCTGTCGAGTTTGCTTCAGTTCATTCAGCGTTTGCCGCTGCTCCTCGGTGAGCACTGCTTCCATGCGCTGACGGGACGCTTGCTTAATTTCTTGGATGCGAGTTTGTTGCTCGGCTGAGAGATTGAGGTTGGCAAATGGGCCTCTGCGCTCTCTGTTTTCTCCTTGGGGTCTAGCTTGGCCCTGGGCTCTGGCTGCTTGTCTTTCAGCCCTGGTGGCTTGTCGCTGTTCCTTGGCTGCCTCCAGTTGTTGCCGTTGCTCTGCGGTCAAAACTTGCTCGATTTGAGCTTTCGCTTCTGCATGAATTTGCTGCATCTGCGCCCTTTGTTCCGCAGATAGATTTAAAGCGTTCATGCCTTTCATCCGGGGACCGCTTTGGCTCGGTGTTCCTGTGTCAGACTGGGCCTGAACGACTTGGGTCGCGAGTGGAGCAGCAGCTAGAGTCATGGCGATCGCGCCTGCTAGCAAAGGAATCAGTTTCAGTTTCATAGTTGAAATCTTTTGTGAGGTAGCTCAGTCATTCGTGGATGAGCCAATCATAAAAAATTGGTTCTCCACACACCTGAGGAGAAGGTCATGAAATCGGCATGACTTTAGTCATGGATGATGGCGTAGGACTCAGGCATAAAAGCAGTAGTTCAAGGAAAGGTAGTGCTCTTACAGTAGAAAGCAGCACCCTTGATTTTGCTAATCCGCAAACTTCCGTGAGTCAGCCGCTAAAAGTTCCAACTCATCCATTTCCCTTCTTGCTGTATCTAGAGTGGGCTCTGCTCGGTGTCGCGACACTTTCGGAGCTGTTCTTTGTGCCGCTGCCACGGATGCGTCAGTTTCCTCTGATGACGCTCCTGAGTATTGGCGGCTTGTGGCTGATGGGGCTACGACTGCCTGTGGGCCAAGCTGGATGGCTGAAGCTGCTGTACACAGGGTTGGAGTTTAGCCTAATTGTTTTGGCGGGAGGCTTGAGCCCACGGGGAATCCGGGTTTTTCCGTTTCTCTATTTGGTTTTAGTCATTCGCAGTTGTTTGCTGTTTAAGCTGCCTGGACGCTTGATGGTGACAGGGCTAGCGTTTTCTGCCTTCCTACTGACGCTGCTTTACCGCATGCAAACGCTGAATCTGCCCGGACGACCGATGGTGCAAGACCGCATCCGGTTTCTGATTCTCAATTTGACGTTGAATGCGGCTTTGTTGTTTGGGTTGATTCTGATCTTGGTTTTGTTTTTGATTAATGCGCTGCTGGCAGAGCGCGAAAGCCGAGAAAAGCTGGCGATCGCGAATGAACAACTACGCCAATATGCCCTGCGAATTGAAGACCAAGCCACCCTGCAAGAACGCAACCGCATTGCTCGCGATATTCATGATTCCCTCGGTCACGCTTTGACAGGGTTGAACATTCAACTGGAAGGAGCCTTAAAGCTTTGGCAAACCAACCCCACCAAAGCGCAAGCCTTTCTAGCGGAAGCAAAACGGTTGGGATCAACAGCATTGCAAGCAGTCCGACAGTCTGTAGCAGCTTTGCGCTCCGATCCGCTGCAAGGGCAATCTGTAGAGATGGCGATCGCCCGCCTAGCCCAAGAATTTCACTGTACAACCGGAATTTTGCCAACTTGCGAAATCGAACTGACGCGATCGCTGCCGCTAGAAGTCAAAACTACGGTCTACCGAATTGTCCAGGAATCTTTGACTAACATTTGCAAATACGCTGCGGCCAGTGCGGTGCAAATTCAGCTCAGGACGGCGAAAGACATCCTGCTCTTACAGGTTCAGGATGACGGCAAGGGCTTTGAAGTGAATGAAAATACCACTGGCTTTGGAATTCAGGGGATGCAGGAACGGAGTTTGGCATTGGGCGGTCACTTTACCATTGAAAGTCAACTAGGATCGGGTTGTCGCATTCTAGCCAAGCTGCCTTTACCGAAACTGCCCTCATGATCCGCGTTCTACTAGTCGATGACCAAAGTATTCTGCGCCAGGGTTTGAAAGCACTGCTGGAGCTAGAGCCAGACCTGGATGTGGTGGGAGATGCCAGTAACGGGCAAGTTGCGCTCCAACAAGTAGAAGCACTGCAACCCGATGTGGTGCTGATGGATGTGCGGATGCCTGTAATGGATGGGGTTGCCGCTACCAGAAGCATCTGCCAACGCTTTCCAGCAATTAAAGTCTTGGTATTGACCACCTTTGATGACGATGAATACATTGCTGAAGCCATGCGAGTGGGGGCGATCGGCTATCTGCTTAAAGATACGCCTTCGGAGGAGCTGGCTGCGGCGATCCGAGCTGTTTATAAGGGATACGCCCAATTTGGCCCAGGTATTTTTCAGAAAGTGCTTTCTCACATGGGGCCGAAACCGAGTGCGAGTGCTAACTCACCTGCTGAGCCGTTGCCTCCAGGATTGAGCGAACTCACGCCCAGAGAACGGGAAGTGTTGCGCCTGATTGCGGCGGGTTCTAGTAACCGAGAAATTGCGCAGACTTTGTTTATCTCAGAAGGTACGGTCAAAAATCACGTCACTAATATTCTGAATCGGCTGAATTTGCGCGATCGCACTCAAGCAGCTATCTTCGCCAATGCTTGTTTAGCGTTGCTGAATGACGGAAGCGGTAGCCTGTAAACTCAGATCGGCAAGTTTTGGTTGAGTAGAAAATTGGTGCCAACTGCTACGACTTCTGTTACCTACCCCAAGCGCAATCCTCAGGCTCGTTTGCGGCTATTTTGCTTTCCCTACGCGGGCGGCAACTCTTTCATCTTTCGACCTTGGCTGAATCACTTGCCATCAGATGTTGAACTAGGCGCGATCGAGATACCTGGGCATGGCACACGCATGGCCGAACCGCTATTAACTCGGATGCCTGAGTTGGTAGCAGCGATCGCCTCAGATCTCCTGCCCCACCTAGACAAACCTTTTGCGTTTTTCGGCCACAGTATGGGAGCCTGGGTCAGCTTTGAGGTAGCTCGCTGGTTACAAGCCCATGAGCACTTATGTCCGGTGCATCTTTTTGTGTCTGGGTCACGGGCTCCTCAATTGCCTAACTTGCGATCGCCACTACACCAGTTACCAGAAGTGGAATTCGTCGCAGCGTTGCGTCGGCTACAAGGCACTCCAGAAGCAGTTTTAGAGCATACGGAGCTGATGGAGTTAATGCTGCCGATTCTCCAGGCTGACTTTACGGTGCTAGAAACCTACACATATTCACCTCAAACTCCCCTACCTTGCTCAATCACAGCGTTTGGAGGATTGCAGGATATAGATGTGTCTCCGGAGATGTTACAAGCTTGGCAAACCCAAACTAGTGCTAGTTTTTCTCACCGAATGCTACCAGGTAATCACTTTTTCATTCACTCAGACCAAACGTTGCTCCTAGAACTTTTAGCCCAAGAACTCACTCAAGTTGTCAGCTATCTACTTGAGTATGCCTCTCTCAAATTCCCTCCAGATTTAAGGAGTTAGGGGGGCCAAATGCAGCATTGTGAGGACAATCCTTGGCAGCCGCCACCCGCCGATTTGAAGTTGGCTCAGGATGAAGTACATGTCTGGTGTATGGTGCTAGACCAAGACCCAGCGTTGGTTGAGCAGTTTCATGCAACCCTAGCCAGCGACGAACAGGAACGGGCCGCGAAATTCTATTTTCCTAAAGATAGGCAGCATTTTATTGTGGCGCGAGGCTTACTACGCCTAATCTTGGGCCGCTACCTCAACCAATCACCCGTTCAACTACATTTTGCCTACAACACCTACGGCAAGCCCAGGTTAGAAGCTACTCCATCGCTACATTTCAACTTATCTCACTCGAAGGGATTGGCTCTATTGGGAGTGTCGAGCGATCGCGAACTAGGAATCGACCTCGAATATATCCGCACGGATTTTCCCGTTGATCAGGTAGCTAAATCTGTCTTTTCAGTTTCAGAGCAAAATATCTTGCGATCGCTGCCTGACGCCCTCAAACCTGAAGCATTCTTTAATGCCTGGACTCGTAAAGAAGCTTATATCAAAGCTTTGGGGCAAGGGTTGTCGATTCCGCTCAATCAGTTTGATGTAGCGTTCGTCCCTGGCGAACCTGCGGCTTTGCGAGAAGTCAGAGGGACTTGGTCAAACGCCCACAACTGGACTTTGCAGCACCTCAGCCCTGCGCTTAACTATGCAGGTGCGATCGCAGTAGCAGGATCAGGCTGGCAACTCAAGGCTTGGCGCTGGTTAAATGGCTGAAAGGCAAGTGGTAGGATGAAAGCCAGCATCGCTAAACCCTGAAGTTTATTGGTATTTAGGTGCAACTGAAAAACGCCATTATTGCTCACAAAGCAGGAGATGCGACCAGTCGGCGCTGGGCGGAAAAATGTGCTCGGCAATTAGAAGACCGAGGTTGTAAAGTCCTGATGGGACCAAGCGGACCCAAGGATAATCCCTACCCTGTGTTCTTGGCCTCAGCCACTCATCCAATCGATTTGGCGCTGGTTTTAGGTGGGGATGGCACAGCGCTCTCCGCGACCAGACACTTGGCTGCCGATGGCATTCCGATCTTGGCGGTGAATGTGGGTGGGCATTTGGGATTCCTTACCGAATCTTCAGAGGAGCTGAGCGATTCAGAGCGAGTTTGGGATCGGCTGCTAGAAGACCGTTTTGCGGTGCAGACCCGGATGATGGTACAAGCAAGTGTGTATGAAGGACATCGTACCAATCTTGATCCAGTGAGCGATCGCTACTTAGCCCTGAATGAAATGACGGTGAAGCCTGCCTCTGCCGATCGCATGATCACTTCCATTTTGGAAATGGAGATAGATGGTGAGGTAGTGGATCAGTACCAGGGAGATGGCCTGATCGTAGCGACGCCCACCGGGTCTACTTCCTACACGGTGGCTGCCAACGGTCCCATCGTGCATCCAGGGATGGAAGCGCTTGTCGTCACCCCGATTTGCCCCTTAAGCCTTTCCAGCCGCTCGATTGTGTTGCCGCCGGGATCGGTGGTGAGTATTTGGCCCTTGGCAGACAACGACCTCAGCACCAAGCTCTGGATGGATGGAGTGATGGCAACTTCGATTTGGCCAGGGCAGCGTGTGGATGTGCGCGTGGCAGACTGCCAAGCCAAGTTTATTATTTTGCGAGAAAACTATTCTTACTACCAAACACTGCGAGAAAAGTTGCAATGGGCTGGCGCTAGGATTCGCTACAGCAACAACCACCGTAACTAAATACCGGAATTAAAGCGAGGGGGACAGATTATTAGGTGGAACATAGGTTGACTCAATAGCTTGGTTGTGTCGTTACGCTTTATACAGTTGCACCCAACTGATTGAAAAATTCCTCCAACCCTAACGACTCAACCCTTCTAGCTTGTAGTCTGTGCTGATTCGTTCCTAAGAATAACGGAATCAGACAAAGTGAGCTAGCAAATTTTGTCCGTTGCTTTACGGTTGGCAGAGAGAAGTAATTGGCTGAATTTGGTGGCCCTCAAAAGTTCTGGGGAACTCTATCAACAAATAGCCAGCATCTCAGTCACCTAGGAATTGCAACTGCCCGATCTCGTGAATTTTAACTATGAAAAGTCACCTTGTGGCGATCGCGGAGTTATCTACTGCCGATCGCGAGGCTATGTATGGCCTATTAAGCACTCATTTTTCCGGAGTCAAGCGAGCGGTTTTTGAAGCTGACTTGAGTACCAAAAACTGGGTGATCTTATTGAAAGATGAGCGATCGCAGACCCTCAAGGGTTTCTCCACAATTCTGATGTATGAAACTGAGTTTGAGGGTGAGGATCTGACCGTTGTCTACTCTGGCGACACGATCATGGACCCCAGCGCTTGGTCTAGTTCAGCGCTCTCACGGGCTTGGATCGCCTCTGTCAATCAATTACGGCGCAAATATCCTCGTGGCAAACTTTATTGGCTCTTGATCTCCTCTGGCTATCGTACCTACCGCTTTTTACCCACGTTTTGGCAAGAATTTTATCCTCGCTATGATGCCCTCACCTCTCCCACAATGACTAGATTGATGCAATTTCTAGCGCAGCGGCAGTTTGGCGACTGTTATGACGCTACCACTGGAATTGTCCGTTTTCCCCATCCGCAACAGCTCAAGGGACAGCTTCAGGGAATTCCAGTAGAGCGCTGCAAAGATCCACATATTGATTTTTTTGCCAGCCAGAACCCACATCACAATCAAGGAGATGAGTTGGTGTGCTTAGCAGAGATTACCGAAACTAACTTAACGCCAGCAGGACGGCGGATGTGGTTCGCCACGCTAGAACCTGCGGCCCTGGTGTAACGACTCATGAGTAGCAAAGCTGGGACGTGGACAGAAACCTTTAATCATCCCGATCGCTTTATCCAAGGGTGGCATTGGGCACTGCGATCGCGAGATCTCAAAGTAGGGCAGGTCAAACCTGTGCAGCTGTTGGGGCGAGAGTTGGCAATCTACCGCAACCAAGATGGCCAAGTGGTGGCCCTAGATGCATACTGCCCACATATGGGGGCACATTTGGCGGAAGGCAAAGTAGATGGCACAGGCATTCGCTGTTTCTTCCATAACTGGAAATTTGATTCTCAAGGGCATTGTGTAGATGTGCCTTGCTTAGGGAAAATGATTCCTGCCAAACTCTCCAGTTGGCCAGCCGTCGAGCATTACGGCTTGATTTGGGTTTGGACGGGAGAGACACCCCAGCAATCTCTACCCTTTGTCCCAGAGCTAGAACATACACACTGTGACGTGATGTTTGGCTCGCATTTTTTCAAAAACTGCCATCCGAATGTGCTGCTGATCAATGCGATCGATGCTCAGCATTTCAATACGGTGCATAACTTTCCGATTCAGATTGTGTTCCGCACAGAGACGCTGCATCGCAATGCCATCACCTTCAGTAACACGACACGGGGTGGCGATGAATCTTGGCTAATGCGGTTGATTCTGCCGTTTTATAAAAATGAGGGCACCTACAGCATGTGCTACTGGTATGGCAGCACGGGTACAGTCACCCTCGGCCCCGATTTTCTCCACTTCTACATCATGTTTACTCTACGGCTGTTGGAAGGTGGTAAAACAGAAGGACAAACCGTTTTAATCACCAAAAAGCGACCTGGGCTTCTGGGTTGGCTGTTGAATCGACTAATTCTATTCGTTACCCAATTAGTCGGCAACTACTTTGCCAAAGGTGATACTCAGGTCTTTCAGACGATTAAATTCAACCTCAAAACTCCGACCAAAGCGGATCAATCTATCGTTCAGTTCATGCAGCATGTCGAGCAACAGCAACCGCTGGCTTGGGGAACTTGGGAGCCAACTTCAGAACTAGCGCAAGCACCTGTGACAGAAAAACTACAGACTAATTCTGGGACGCAACCTGAGCCAGAACGGGTTTGGGAGGCTGTATGAAAACAGTCCTGATTACAGGCTGCTCCTCTGGATTTGGACGCGGCATGGTGGATGAGTTTCTCCGGTGCGGTTGGCAAGTGATCAGCACGATGCGGCAAGCAAACCAACGCCGAGGGCTACTGGCAGAATCGCTAGAGAAGTATGGCGATCGCTTAACAATCCTCGATTTGGATGTCACCGATCCGACTCAACGAGAGACAGTTACAGAGTATGTACGCCAAAAAGGAGATTTAGATTGTCTGGTAAATAATGCAGGCGATCGCTTTTTCGGCCCCCTGGAGGATCTCAGCGAAGCTCAACTGCGGCGACAAATGGAGGTAAATTTCTATGGTCCCGCGCTGCTGACGCGAGCTTTACTACCTGGGATCCGGACAGCGCAGGGCACGATTGTTTTTGTCTCCTCGACGTTTGGTTATACAGGTTTCCCGCTGACCTCCGCTTACTGCGCTAGTAAATATGCTTTGGAAGGCTTGGCTGAGAGTCTGTATTACGAGCTAAAGCCGCATGGCGTGCATGTTGCCCTGATTGAACCAGGAGCCAGCCACACTAACTTTGGTCACGATCCGGGTTGGGCAGAAGGAGATTCGGAAGTTTATCAGTTACAGATGCAGAATTATCACTTGCTGAAGGAGCGATTACGGGCCAAATCCCCCAACAACACAATCCAAGTGGCTCAACAAGCGGTGGCTTTGGCAGAAGGGCGATCGCGACGCTTACGAGTACGAGTCGGACAGGATGCAACATTGGTGTATTTCTTTCAACGGCTCGTACCTGATTGGATTCGCCTGCCCTTGATCGATCGGTTCTACCGTCGGATCTTTTTACGGAGGCCAGCTTAATGAATCCGAACATTGCTGGATTTGATCTACCTCTGCTTGATGAAGGAGACAAACTCAATCGGATTTTGGCTTCCACTTTAGGTAATCAGCTACCCACAGCAACACAGCTTTCCTACTCCTACCAGTCAATCTCGCAACTACCACAACCTTATTGGGATGCAACGCATTTTGGTCTGGAACGGGTGGCGATCTTTCAGGATGCTAGTTCAACTGAACAACAGGCGATCGCGCAGATTGCTAGCCAAGGATTGTTGCTAGAAGCCTACTTCGTGGAAAAAGCGGGGATGGGCTACATGGCTAAGATGCTCTTGCTGGCAGAAACTCTAGAGGAACGAATGCTCTACAGTCTCTTCGCTGCCGAGGAAGCAACCCATTTAGCTCAGATTCGAGGTTTCTTTGCTCCGCAGGATGAGGGGGAAGAAAAAGAGTCGACTAGCACAGACGATCCGTTTCTCCGGTTTCTGTCAGATCTCTTAGAGACAGAGGACAAAGCCATCTTGCTATTTATCATTCAGGTGGTGTTGGAAGGATGGGGGCTGAGCCACTATCGCAGTTTAGCCAAGGGATGCTCTCACTTGGAGTTAGGCCAATTGTTTGAGCAATTTCTCCAAGCCGAAGCGCGTCATCATGGTTCTGGCTTGATGCTGTTTAACCAAATATCTTTGTCTAAGCCAAGCCAAAGCGCCATCGTAGAAGCATTGATTCTGTTTCTTCGTATGGTACAAGTTGGGCCGCAGAGAGTCTTAAGTGCGATCGCTCAAGTCAAAGGAGATCTATCGCGATTGCAACAAATTCAAGTTTTGCAAGAGTTAGAAACTGAGATCCAGAGCGGGGCGCGGTTGAGTTATTTACGCTCCCTGATGCAGAAAACCACTGCTCACGCCATTGTCCAAGAATTAGAGGAACGTGGTTCTTTCAAACCCTTCCCAGCGGAGAAATGTATATGAACAATTTATTTGACGACCCTCAAACAAATACCTTGCTGAAGAATCAAAAGGTTTACCGCAAGCTGCAAATTAACTACCAACGCAACCAGCAACAAGATCAAACTGCCGCGATCGATGCCGCTGCTGCCAACTTTAACTATGACCACTGCAAAGATGAATACTGGAACCCGGAGGAGTTCTCCCTGCTTTACGGCACTCCTTTGTGGGAGCAAGCCAGCTCTAGCCAACGCATTGTATTAAACCATCTTTATTGGGTAGCTTATTACTCGCAGATTGTCTCAGCGGAGATCGCGACGATTTTCTTTAACCAGACAAGCGCGGCGGGTCTCTATGCTCAAGAAGATTTCCGCTTGGTCTGTGACACTTTGGATCTAGAGTCAGCCCAAGAACGAGCCCATATTCAGGCATTCAGAACCATCGCTAGTCAGACAGAGGCAGCCTTGTTCGGTCAACGGGTTTTTACGTATCCCATGCGGGGACCGTTTGCAGAGACAGTGATCTTTGCCGATACCAACGCCCTAAAACTCTGGTGGAAGCAGGTTCAGCTCAAATGTTTTGGCTTGTTGTCTTCAGATAACACCTTTCTAGCGTGCCAATATTTCACGGTTCGGGGAGTGCGGACACTGAACGGCAAACTGGTACAGCATAAGCTCAGCGCTTACTACCAAAAGCATCCTGATCCAGAGAATGCACCGATTCCCAGCCAAATTTCCTACTATCATTTCTTGGATGAGAGTTTCCATTTCAACAGTTCTACGATTCTGTCTCATGATGTCGTGAAGTGCTTAAAGCCTCCGACAAAGTTTGAACAAACGGTCGCAAACTTAGGGTTGCGGGGTTGTCAGCGCGATCATTATCATTTCTCCGCAGCCATCAACGGCATCTTTTGGTATGACCCAGCTCTGTATAGAGCGATCTATCAAGTGCTGCGATCGCCTGTATTTGAGATGAGCGATCGCGAAGCTAAAGAAATGATAATGGCTTGCTTTACTCAAGAATCCGAAGGATTGCACCGCAGCTATCAAACGCATCAAGAGGCAATGGAATCGTACAAGGTATATGTCGATAAGCTCGATTATGTCTGGCAGAGTAATCGGGAAATGTCTTTGATGGCAGCCAATTCTATTCCTAAATATTTAGCAACTCAGCAACGAGCCATGCAGAATTTTTTGGCTACAGGAGAAGTTGCTTCTGTGCCGCGATCGCAGTCAACCTTTATTTCCACGCCTGCGGAAGTGGCTAACGCGGTTTTGGAGGAGGCGAGTTGAACATGCAATTCATTCCTTCCACTTTACCTGATCTCAAAGCTCCAGTTTTTAACAATGGAAATGTCGTAGCTCAAGGCTGGTATATCATCTGTGCGAGTCGTGATTTATCAGTTGGTCGAGCAAAGTCTTTTGATCTGTGTGGTCTAAGAATAGCTGTATATCGGGGCGAAGATGGGGAGGTTCGAGCTTTAGATGCCTATTGCCCTCATTTGGGCACCGACTTGAGCCTAGGACGAGTCGATGGCAATATGATTCGTTGCTTTTTCCATCACTGGGCCTTTGATGGCGCTGGTAAATGCCAAGACATCCCTTGTCAAGCTCAAATTCCAGATAGAGCCAAGATTCAAGCTTATGCTACCGACGAGAAATATGGCTTTATTTGGGTGTATCCAGACAGCCAAGCGCCAGAACCTGTAGTTGAGTTTGACGAGTTAAAAGGTAAATCCTTGGTTGTTTGGCACGATCCGCCTTTGGAGCGGCACTGCCATCATCACATCTGCATGATGAATGGCATCGATGCACAACATTTACGAACGGTTCACAAGCTCAATGTTGAGATGGAATTATCTCTCGATCGCAATGCAATCGGTAACGTGATTGATTTCACCATGTGCGGAGAGATTCCTGGTAAGACGTGGCGAGAAACCGTACTTCAGAGATTTTTAGGTAAAAGGTATGAGTATTCCATGCGCTACGCCGATGGCTGTATGGGATTGCTAACCATGATGAAAAATGTGCGATTGGTGTCACCGCTACATATGATTTACGCCTACACACCGATCGCGCCTAACAAAACTCGGATTCAACCGATTTATGTAGCAGCGAAAAGACCAGGAATTTGGGGTTGGTTCGTAACGCGATCGCTCCTACTCCTCACTCGCCTGAGCTACTACTTTCTTCGTGATGAAGATGGCCTGATCTACAACAACATCCGGTTTGATCCGCAAGTGCTTCTGGGTATTGATGCACCGTTAGTGAAATATATGAACTATGTGAATCAGCTCAAACCTTCGCTCTGGTCAAAATGTTTTTCTAAGCAGAAATCATCCGAAGTTTAAACGTTTTTATTTGTATCTAATGTAGTGAGGCAGAGCATTCGACCTATAGCCTTTGCAGTTGTCGGAAGAACATCTACCGAATGCTTCGCCTCTACAGGTGCAGCCCAAAATATTTCATTAATAATTATTTGACTCCTGGTTTTTATCATGAACGCGTCCTGTTGTGTGGTTCACTTTCCGAATGCAAACTATGCATCCCTTACTCTAGAACCCCACCAGCATCTAGCCGAGCAGCTCACAGTCCAAAATTCTCCGGTGCTGTTTGGTTGTCGCACAGGTCTTTGTGGAACCTGTTTGGTTACCGTGACCGGGGAGCTGTCACCACCTAGTGCCGCCGAACAAGAGATTTTGGATATGCTAGCACCTGGGAATCCTCAAGCCAGATTGGCTTGCCAAATCGATGTGATGGGAGAAATCGCGATCGCGCCTCTGACGGAGGTTATATGAAATTTGAGGATTTCTGGTATGTGGTGGCTCAAAGTGAGCAACTAAAACCCAATAAAGTTCTATCTCGGACTGTATTGGGAGAATGGCTAGCGGTTTTTCGAGATGAGAATGGTGAAGCTGTCGCTCTACGCGATCGCTGTATGCACCGCAACAGTCGGCTATCTAGTGGTCAGGTATGCCAAGGACAGGTGCATTGTCCGTATCACGGCTGGGTATATGACAACAATGGAACTGTCGTAGCAGTGCCAGCAGAAGGAGATGACTTCAAGCAGCTTCAAGCTCGACGGGTGAAGCATTACGAGACTTGTGAGCAAGATGGTTATGTCTATGTACGCCTGACCGACCAGCCGAGTGAGGAATTTGAGCCCTTTCCGATGCCTCACTACCAAGAGCCAGGCTGGGCAACGGTACGAGTGATCAACCGCTTCCGCAATAATGTCACGAACTGCGCTGAGAACTTTATTGATATTCCGCATACGGCTTCTGTACATCCTGGTGTTTTCCGTACGCCTCGCAGACAAAAGCTAGAGATGACAGTAGAGCGGCAAAAAGGAGCAGTGCGGGCAGAATACCGAAACGAAACTACGAATCTGGGTTGGTACGCCAAATTTCTCAATCCCAAGGGCGGCAAGATTCGCCATACAGATTATTTCTTCATGCCCAATGTCACCAGCGTCGAGTATGACATGGGGCCGTATCGCCAACTGTGGATTACCAGTCAATCCGTCCCAGAAACAGAAGATTCCACCTTGGTCTATACCGATGTTACTTACAACTATGGCATTTGGAATCAATTGGCGCGTCCCTTCATCCATTGGACAGCTCAACACATCATCGGTCAGGATGTGGCAGCGTTGGACTTGCAGCAAGAAGTGATTAAGAAATACGGTCAGAAATTTGCTAATACTCCGGCGGATACGATTCATACATTCGTGGAATCGATTCGCGATCGCATTGCTGCTGGTGAAGATCCCCGTCTGTTGCCTGATCAGTCGGTTCAAGTCACGTTCTGGGTGTAGGGATGGCGATCTTTGCTGCTTTTGTTACTTTACTATTGTTGACCGTAACTCGCGATCGCTGCTTTAATCTCCTCTTGCAGAAGAACCGAGAAGATTGGCTGCTAGATATGTCAGGTTTATTGGTTCAAGGAGTGGTGATTCCTGCTCTACAACTACTATTGGTTTATCAACTATATCAATGGTTGTTACCTGCCTGGAAAGGAGGTTTAGAGCTACCTCTTGGGCTAGGGTTCCTGCTCAGCTTTGTTTTCGTAGATTATCTCTATTATTGGAACCATCGCCTGCTCCATCATCGCTTCTGGCCTTGGCACCAAGTTCATCACACCGTTACTCAAATGGACGTGTTGGGCACCTCTCGCAATACGCTATGGAGCAGCTTTTTTATTCTGTATCTGTGGATTCATCCCTTGTTTCTCTTTCTGTTGCAGCATCCAGCAGGTTATGTTTTGGGAGTCACCTTAACTGCAATTTTGGATCTGTGGCGACATAGTGCGATCGCTCCTGATCCTCAGAGTTTGATTTATTGTTGGCTTTCACCTTGGCTTGTTTTGCCCCAAGACCATGCTTGGCATCATGCCCAACCTCAGGGCTGCAATTATGGAGCGAATCTGAAGCTGTGGGATCAATTGCATGGGACTTATTACGAATGCGATCGCGCTCCAGAAGCATTGGGGATTGAGACGAATTTGACGTTATCTCAGAAGCTATTTTGGCCTTTTTAGGGATAGGGAGTTGATCGATGGAGACTCATCAAACGGAGATAAACCTAACCCCCCAACCCCGTTCCCTGCCAGGGAAGGGGGAGCAAATAGTGAACCAGATGAAGGTAGAGCGGCAGGGAATGACTTGGCTTAGCGCTATATTGGCTTGCTTTCCGGTGCTGGTGATGTTGTTAGCAGGAGGTTCTTTTCTGGCAATCTGTATCTCTCCTAGCGTTTGGACTGTTTTACTGGTGCTGTTTTCGCTTTATGGCATGCCGCTATTGATTTACCGCATCCATAATCACTTTTATCCTCAGTTAGAAGGCATTAGCTATCTGCAAGGAAAAGAGTATTCGCCTTGGTGGGGGAGTCATCAAATTCAGGCTGTCTATATTGCCTTTCCAGCTTTAGAAACTGTGCTGCGTTTAATTCCTGGTGCCTTCTCCTTTTGGTTGCGGCTGTGGGGTTCCAAAATAGGCAAAGGTGTTTATTGGACTCCCCATCTGGAGATTGCCGATCGCGGATTGTTAGAGATAGGCGATCGCGTCATTTTCGGTCATCAGGTGGGTCTCTATCCGCACATTATTAAGCCTCGAAAGCAAGATTTGATGCTGTATGTCAAACAGATCAAAATCAGAGACGGTGTGTTTTTAGGGGCTTGGAATCACCTTGGGCCTGGGGTTGTTGTACAAGCAGAAACATACATCCCCGTTTTTACGCATGTGTACCCTAACCAAATGATTGATCAGAGCAAAGTTCAAACTCTTTTAGCCAAACAGCAACATCAACCCTCAAAACTTGAGTAATCCTAAAATTTTATGACTCATTACGGTCTGTTATGCCCTCCCACAACTGGGCACCTCAACCCCATGCTAGCTCTAGGCTGCGAGCTGAAACAACGAGGCCATCAAGTCACTCTCTTCAATATCCTCGATACAGCAGCAAAGGCAAAAGCGGTTGAAATTAACTTTTGGCCCCTTGGTAGGAAAGAGTTTCCTTTAGGAACTTTGGGAAATTTCTATGATCATTTGGGCACATTACGAGGTTTAGCGGCTTTTCAGACCACCCTGAACTTCAGACAACAAGTTTGGGCTACTGTGTTTCTGCAAGAAGCTCCTGCTGCAATTCAAGCCGCAGGGGTAGAAGCTCTGCTCGTGGATCATGTGATTGTTGCTGGAGGAGCGATCGCCGAACGACTATCTCTGCCCTTTGTTTCTCTCTGTAGTGCCCTCTTAATGCAGCCCGATGACAGTGTGCCTCCTTTCTTTGCAGGTTGGCCTTATGACCCAGCACCTTGGACACGGTTACGAAATCGGTTTGGCCATGCTCTATTGGTGCAGTATTGGCGCATGGTGCATCAACCTGTGAATGAGTACCGCCAAATGTGGCGATCGCCGCTATATCTTAATCCCAGTGATGCACTCTCCCCCCTCGCTCAAATCAGCCACCAACCTGCCGAGTTTGAATATCCTCGTCAATATCTTGCTCCCTACTTCCACTTTACTGGGCCGTTCCACAGCACTGTGAGTCGAGAAACCGTCTCCTTCCCATTTGAGAAGCTAACAAGTCAACCTTTGATCTATGCCTCAATGGGAACGCTACGAAACCGTTCGCATCGGGTGTTTGAGCAAATTGCTGCCGCTTGTGTTGGCTTAGATGCTCAGTTGGTAATTGCTTTAGGGAAAGGTCTTGCTCCGGAAGCTCTTGGGGCTCTCCCTGGCGATCCGATTGTGGTCGGTTATGCTCCCCAATTAGAACTTCTGCAACGCGCCACTCTAGCCATCACCCATGCAGGCTTGAATACTGCCCTAGAATCTTTACAAGCAGGAGTGCCGATGGTGGCGCTCCCAGTCACAGATGATCAGCCAGGAGTTGCAGCTCGGATCGAATGGACAGGCGCTGGAGAAGTAGTTCCAAAATCTCGCTTGACCACAGCCCGTTTAAGAACTGCGGTTCAACAAGTCTTAACTTGCGAAACTTATAAACAAAACGCAGTCAGATTACGACAAGCGACCGCCCAAGCTGGCGGAGTAACACGGGCTGCGGACATTGTGGAACGAGCGATCGCAACTGGCAAGCCTGTCTTGACTCAAGATTTCTCCAAACCTAAACCTGAACCATGCGCCCCATTATTCAACTCTTTGCCAAGCTGTTAAGCTCGGAGGCCCACAGATTTCATCAAGCTCTGCAAGACCCACAAGCCGCTCAACAAAAAGTTCAAAAGAAGATTTTTGAGTGCTTCGTTGCCAGTGAATATGGCAGATCTTTAGGGGTGCGATCGCTGACCGACTGGCAGAAAATCCCGATTGTGAACTACACCGATTTGGAGCCGTGGATTGAGCGCCAAAAGCAGATTCAGCAAGCTCTTCTGACCCCGCAACCCATTCTCTTTTACGAGAAAACTTCTGGGAGCCGTGGGGCTGCAAAATGGGTTCCCTACACGCGATCGCTGCGCCGCTCCTTTAGCCAAATGTTTTGCATCTGGGCACATGATCTGATCACAAATGGGCCTCAGTTCTCCACAGGAAAAGTCTATTTCTGTATCTCGCCGCAACTCACTCAACCCACACAGACAGATACAGGAGTACAGGTTGGACTAGCAGATGATGCCGAATATCTAGATGGGTGGTTGCAGTGGGCGTTACGACCTTTTTTATTGGCTCCTACGGGTTTAAGTCGTCTCCGCGATCCAGAAGCGTTTAAGGAGCAGCTCTGTCTAGGGTTATTGCAATCAGAAAAACTAGAGATTATCTCAATTTGGAGTCCTAGCTTTCTCAGTGTCCATCTTGATTACATCCAGCAACACCGCCAAAAGCTTTGTGAGCAACTGCGCGATCGCGTCTCTCCCCGACGCCTCGCCTTACTCTCAGACCCCACAACGACTTGGACAGAAATTTGGCCCCACCTAAAGCTGATTTCCTGTTGGGATAGCGTCAATGCTGCCGACCAAGCTCAAGCGCTGCGATCGCACTTTCCTGGTGTGATGGTGCAGGGTAAAGGACTTTTGGCGACTGAAGCCCCGATGACAGTGCCACTGATTGCCGCTCAGGGATCTGTGCCGCTGCTGAATGAAGTCTTCTTTGAATTTGAGGATTCCACTGGCAAGATTCATCTTTTGCACGAGCTAGAGCCAGCCACAGAATACTCAATCATCTTGTCCCAAAAAGGCGGGTTGTATCGGTATCGCATGGGCGATCGCGTCTGGATGACTCACACCTACCTGAACACGCCTTGCCTGGAGTTCTTGGGCCGAGACCAGATGACCAGCGATTTAGTTGGCGAAAAACTACATGCTGCGTTTGTGGCTCAAGTCCTCGATCACCTAAATTTGGGGGGCACAACGTTTAGAACTTTAGTTCCCGTCACTCAACCTCAGCCCCATTATGTTTTGTTGCTCAATCAGGCTGATCGGGAAGGAGATGCGATCGCCCAACGACTAGATGCTGCCCTCAGCGAGTCTCCCCACTATGAACATGCTCGGCTTTTAGGACAACTAGCACCTGCTCAAGTTTGGGTATCGCCAGATGTGCCTGACCTGGTGCTGCGACAGAAATTGCAAGCGGGCCAAAAGTGGGGGGACATCAAGCATGAAGTGTTGGCGACCAAGCCAGTCGAAACACTGCCGACGGTTGGGCTTAGGTCTAGTATTTTCGGTAGGGTGGGTTAGGCTAGCCGTAACCCACCAAGCAAGCAAAACCGAGAGGCAAAAGTTACGCCTCGACTTTGACACCGCGCCAAAAGGCGACATAGCCTTCAATATTTTTGGCAGCCTGCTTCGCCTCTGGATAGTACCAAGCCGCGTCTTTGTTCACTTGGCCTTCTACTTCAACGTTGTAGTAGCTGGCTACACCTTTCCAAGGACAAGTGGTATGAGTTGAACTTTCTTTAAAGAATTCGCGATTGATGGCATCTGGGGGGAAGTAGTAGTTGTTCTCTACCACTTCGCAATTGTTACTTTCGGCGAGGACTGCACCGTTCCAAACTGCTTTTGCCATGATTCACTTCCCTCGTTTCTATTCAAGTTCGCTTGTTTGGTCAATTTTGGTTAAGAACGGACAGATTGAATCCTGTCCTAAACCAGTCTTTCTCTAGACTCTAGTCAGGATAGCGTGGAACTATAGCGGGTTGTGCGAGGAAAGTTTATCTGTATCTTTTTGTCCTATATTTGATAGCCATGATGCTTAGTGCTGTATCAAGCAATTTTTGATCGGTGATGTACTACACATCATTCAATCAAACCCTTCAATTAAAAATTGGCAGATTACCAGCTATTTATGCTTAATTTCCTATCGTTTTTGAGGTAAAGAGCTACTATGAACCCTCCTAATGCACCTAGCCTCCATCTAACTGAGCCAGAGCGAGCTAACCTCAAGCGCTTAGTGGACTATCAAGCTGTTGAGTCTTTGCCAGCGATTTGGCCAATTGTGGCTCAGAAATTTGGCTCAATTGTGGCCTTAAAAGATCCTCATGCCAAACCGGAAGTGTCGCTGACTTACGCGCAGGTATATCAGCAAATGCAGCACTTTGCCGCAGGGTTGCAGGCATTAGGGGTAGAAGTGGGCGATCGCGTGGGCCTAATCTCCGACAACAGCCCCCGTTGGTTTGTGGCGGATCAAGGCATCATGACGGCTGGAGCAGCCAATGCCGTGCGGAGTTCTCAAGCAGACCGTGAAGAACTTTTGTTTATTCTGGCTGATAGCGGCAGCACCGCGTTGGTCGTTGAGAATCAAGCCACTCTCAAGAAACTACGCTCTGGACTGGATGGGTTGGCAGTTCGAACCGTGGTGCTACTTTCCGACGAGGAGCCACCTGTTGATGAAACGCTCAAAGTCTTGAACTTTTCTCAACTACTAGAGCTGGGTGCCAATCACTCGTTACAACCGGTGCAGCAAAATCGCGAAACCTTGGCTACCTTGATCTATACATCCGGTACGACAGGCAGGCCAAAGGGAGCCATGCTCAGTCATGGGAATTTGTTGCATCAAGCCACCATGCTAGGGGCCGTTGTGCCGCCACAGCCCGGTAATATTGTGCTGAGCATCTTACCTAGCTGGCATGCTTATGAGCGAGCTTTTGAGTACTTTGTTTTAGCTCAGGGTTGCACTCAGGTTTACACCAGCATCCGTCACGTTAAGCAAGATCTGAAAACATACAAACCCCAATATATGGTGGGAGTGCCCCGTCTGTGGGAGTCGATTTATGAAGGGGTACAGAAACAGTTTCGCGAGCAACCAGCGAGTAAGCAAAGGCTGATCAACTCGTTCCTGGCGGCTAGCCAAAAATACATTGCCGCTCAGCGCATTATCCAGGGCCTGAGCCTAGAGCATCCCCATCCTTCGGCGGTTGAACGCTTAGCAGCCGCTGCAAAAGCTGCCGCTCTGGCTCCGGTTCATGCCTTGGGCGATCGCCTGGTTTATCGCCAAGTTCGAGAGGCCACTGGCGGCAAAATCGAGTTTTTGGTGAGTGGAGGTGGGTCTTTTGCCAAGCACCTTGACAACTTCTTTGAAATTATTGGAGTCACCGTTTTGCAGGGCTATGGCCTTACAGAAACCTCACCTGTAACCAATGTGCGGCGGCCTTGGCGCAATCTTAAAGGTGCCTCTGGTCAGCCCGTACCAGGGACGGAGATTCGCATTGTAGACCCAGAAACTCGTAAACCTCTACCTCCTGGAAAGCGGGGTTTGGTGCTGATTCGGGGGCGGCAAGTCATGCAGGGGTATTACAACAATCCGCAGGCGACCGCTAAAGCGATTGACCCGGAAGGGTGGTTTGATAGCGGCGACTTAGGCTGGGTGACGGATGAAAATGATTTGGTGCTGACGGGACGCGCCAAAGACACGATTGTCTTGACTAGTGGTGAAAACATCGAACCGCAACCGATTGAAGATGCTTGCATCCGCAGCCCATACATTGATCAAATTATGGTGGTTGGACAAGACCAGCGATCGCTGGGTGCCCTAGTCGTGCCTAACTTGGATGCTCTACAACTATGGGCCACTCAGCAAAACCTATCTCTCAACTTGCCTGATCAACCCGCTAGCACCAATCCGTCCGGGGCTTCGGCGATCGCCCTCGACGACAAACGCATTCAAGATTTATTCCGCCAAGAACTGAATCGGGAAGTGCAGAACCGCCCAGGGTATCGCCCTGATGATCGAGTGGGGCCATTCCGCCTAATTGTGGAACCCTTCTCGGTCGAGAATGGCATGATGACGCAAACCTTGAAGATTCGGCGACCCGTTGTGATGGAGCGCTATCAAGGTATGATCGACGGGATGTTTGCCTGATCGCTGGGCTGACGCACCGTATACAGACGCAGTATCGTTTTTGACAGAATCGTTTCTTGCAAAAACGTTGGCGCAAGTACGCGTTGTTTCCCAAGCGTTGCCCATCCTCAAACTATTTTCCAAGTGAAATGTTTATGGACGTCTCCAATTCACAATTACTCCTGAAACGAGCCATTACAGTTAAAGCGATCGTCACCCCCCGGTGGAAGGAGGAAGCTCAGCAGCAACTCCAGGCGCAAATTAATCAACTTGACAGCCAATTGCAACAGTTGGAAATGCAAGGGCAGCGGATGATTGCTGAAATTCAAAAGCAAAGTCTGCAACCCCCTGGCCCTCAAACAGTGCAGCAGATTGACAATATTCAAATTCAGGTCAATCAAAAGAAAAGTGAGCTGCTAGAGCAAAAAAACCAAGTGCTCCAGCAGTTGCAGCAAGTGCAAATGCTAGAACTCAACCAAGAAGTGAGCCAAGGCCAAATCGAAAGCTTCTTCCGGATCGAGCCGGGTGATAACTTGGTTGAAAAGATGCAAGTTGAGGTTTTATTGCGGGATGGCATCGTCGAAGAAATTCGGGGCGATGTCTAAAGCTTGACTCTCTAACGATGGGTGCGATCGCTCAAAGCGCTCAGGTTAGGTGCGACTTCTAACTCTCTTGAGGTTTCCCACTGTTACAGGTGGGAATTTTTGTAGGGTCGGTGAGGCGATCGCAGCAATTCTAGTCAACTTTGTTCTGTGTGATAGCCCTGGTGGCATCTGTCAGGATAAAATGCGATCTGGCTTTGCTCCAGTTTTAACGATTTATTGATTCAGAACCCAGCCCATGATCAACGAAGTTTTCATGCCTGCCCTCAGTTCTACGATGACTGAAGGAAAAATTGTTTCCTGGACTAAGTCGCCAGGTGACAAAGTTGAGAGAGGCGAAACCGTCCTAGTTGTCGAATCCGACAAGGCAGACATGGATGTGGAGTCCTTCTATGAAGGCTATCTCGCTGTGATCATGGTGCCTGCGGGTGAAAGCGCTCCGGTGGGACAAACGATCGCCTTCATTGCCGAGACAGAAGCTGAAATTGAGACAGCGAAACAGAAAGCCGGGGGTCAGTCAGCGACGACCACGACAAACCCTGCGGCTGTGTCTGCGCCTGCGGATGCCTCCACCCAAGCCCGCCAAGCAGCGATCGCGACAGAAGCTACAGTTGCAACCGCCACCAACGGTAACGGCTCCAGCGTTAGCAGTGGCCGCACCATTGTTTCTCCTCGTGCTCGCAAACTGGCAAAAGACTTAAAAGTGGATCTCGCCGGATTAAAGGGCAGTGGCCCTCACGGTCGGATCGTCGCTCAAGATGTGGAAGCGGCTGCGGGTAAATCTCAACCTCCTGTTTCTGGTGGGGGCACAGTTCCACCTTCTCCAGACAGGCTCGTAGATCCAGTTCCTCCAGGTGTAGGTTCTAAGCCTAAGTCTGTTCCAATTTCTCCACCTGCCCCTGTAGTTCCCGGTCAAGTGGTGCCGTTGACCACGCTGCAAAACGCGGTCGTCCGCAACATGATGGTGAGCCTCAGCGTCCCCACCTACCATGTTGGCTACACGATTACCACCGACAACCTAGACAAGCTTTATAAGCAAGTGAAGTCCAAAGGTGTCACTATGTCGGCTCTGCTGGCCAAAGCAGTGGCAGTGACACTACAAAAGCATCCTCTATTGAATGCCAGCTACACCGAGCAAGGCATTAGCTATCCTTCTGCGATCAATATCTCTGTTGCAGTGGCAATGGAAGATGGTGGCTTGATTACCCCTGTGCTGAAAAATGCCGATCAAGCGGATCTCTACTCGTTGTCTCGCACCTGGAAAGACTTGGTCGATCGCGCCCGTGCTAAGCAACTCCAGCCCGATGAATACAATAGCGGCACCTTCACCATTTCTAACCTGGGCATGTTTGGGGTCGATCGATTTGATGCGATTCTGCCTCCGGGCCAAGGTTCGATCCTGGCGATCGGAGCCTCTAGACCTCAAATGGTAGCAACCGATGATGGCTTGTTCGGTGTCAAACGGCAGATGCAAGTGAATATCACCTGCGATCACCGCATCATTTACGGCGCTCATGCGGCTGCTTTCTTGAAAGACTTGGCAACCTTGATTGAGACCAATACTCAGTCGTTGACGCTCTAGAATTCACCTAAGCAGGACACCTAAATAAAATTAAGAGGCGATCGCTTTTCAGTTTGGAGCGGTCGCCTTTTTAACTCCAATTAACCCAAATCTGTAGCGTGGGTTAGGCGAAGCCGTAACGCACAGTCTTAATTAATTGTGGATTCGGTGCGTGATGCTAACGCTCACAGCTATTTTGAGGCTCGTAAAGATTGAGCGATCGCTAACAATTCGTCTGGTTGACCAATCAAGAAATCAGGATTTTGTCTCGCTAAAGCTTGCCTGGAATTAAATCCCCAACTTACAGCCACGGACTTAATCTTGACTTGTTTGGCTGCTTCAATATCTCGCGTTTCGTCACCCACGTAGATGACAGTATTGGGGTTAATTTGTTTTTGTAATAGCAGCCGACTTAAAACCTTATTTTTGCCGAACAAGCTGCTTCCTGAATGCACGAAATCAAATAGCTCATATAAGCCGTGATGCTTCAAGAAGGTTAAAACGTTGCTCTCAGCATTAGAGGTGACGATGCCAAGCCGATTTCCATCTTGCTTCAACGCCCATAAAGCTTCTTGAATACCGTGAATTGGTTTTAGATGAGGAATTTCTTGTTTTAGCTCATTTTTAACTCGACGCATTAAAAAAGGCAGCTTTAAGAGCGGAATTTTTGAATATCTAATGATTTCTTGAGAACTTAAGTTCTGAAGTTTTTTGACTTCTTCAGAATTGACGGTTTTGTAACCAAATTCTATGGCTAGGCGATTAGTGATTGCCACGATCGCCTCTAGTGTATCGGCCAAAGTTCCATCGAAATCGAAAATAATCACTGACACAGCTACAAATACAAAAATAACTATTAATTCATGAACCAAGATCACAGCCGTAGTCTAACTCAAATTGGGTGTGGGATTGAGGGAGCGATCGCCAATCTCTCATTTCCAAAACGATGGGTCAGAGGAGCAGCCTGATCAATGCCTTCTCTAGTATTCTGATGAAGGAGCTGAGTAACATTTATCTAAGGCGGTAGATTAGCAATTCTTGCCTATTCCGCCGTTAGCTCCAGTGATGCCTAACTGTTTACTAAGAGAGCAACCGTGAAAGCAATTTTGATGACAGCCCCTGGAAGCCCGGAGGTCTTGCAACTTCAGGAAGTGCCTGATTTAGCAATTCAAAAACCCACCGAGCTATTAGTGCGGCTCAAAGCTGCTGGCATCAACCCAATCGACACCAAATTGCGACAACGAGGCACGTTTTTCCCAGACCAAATGCCCGCAATTTTGGGATGCGATGGCGCTGGAGTGGTTGAGGCTGTGGGTGCAGAAGTCCAACGGTTTCAGGTGGGCGATGAAGTGTACTTCTGCAACGGCGGCTTGGGTGGGCATCCGGGCAACTATGCGGAGTTGGCAACGATTGATGAGAAATTTGCGGCTCGCAAGCCTCGTTCACTCAGTTTTGAAGAAGCAGCGGCGGCTCCTTTGGTACTACTTACGGCTTGGGAAGCATTGTTCGATCGCTGCAATTTGCAACCAGGGCAGCGGGTGCTAGTGCACGCAGGTGCGGGAGGCGTTGGTCATGTGGCAGTACAACTAGCGGTAATTAAGGGAGCGCGAGTTTGCAGCACAGTAGGCACCGAAGAAAAAGCTCGTCTGGTGCGGCAGTTGGGGGCTGAGTTGGCAATTTTGTATCAGCAGACTGACTTTGTCCAAGCGGTGATGGATTGGACCGAGGGCGAAGGAGTAAATATTGCCTTTGATACGGTGGGAGGCAGCAACTTCTTCAAATCCCTAGAGGCGGTCAAGGTGTATGGAGAAGCCGTGACGATTCTGGATTTTGACACTGCCAACGCTAACTGGAAGACAGCCAGAATGCGGAATTTGCGGGTCAGCCAAGAACTGATGCTGACCCCAATGCTGCAAGGGTTAGTAGCGGCTCAGCAACATCAAGCCGAAATTCTAGAAGCCTGTGCGACTTTATTTGATGAGGGCAAGCTGAAAATTCATTTGCAACAAGCCTTGCCTTTGGCTGAAGCGGCTACGGCTCACCGCTTGCTGGAAGCTGGCTCCATGACAGGCAAATTAGTTTTGGTGATTTAGCCTAACCGAGAGCTGTAAATTGGGGTCATAATTCTTGCGCTGGCTATTTGGGAATTGCTGGGAGCATCGTTCTGAAAGGGCGATCGCCTCCCGATTCATTCGTAAAATCATTTGTTTATTGCTGCTGTGCAGTCTGTTGCTAGGGCTGCTCTGGCCGCAGCCAAGTTGGGCCGCTGCCCCACTAGAACGAACCCTCCTAACCTTAGATCTGTTGCAGGAACGGTTGCGATCGCCAGCCCAAAGTGAGGGGATTCGCACAATTGATTTGCGCCGCCTCGACATTGATCTGCGACCAGAAAATGCCATGTTTCGCGATCAGTTTTACCGTTTGTTGCAAACTCAGTTGCAGCGGGCTGGATCGCCTTTAGGGTTGGATTTGAGCTATTCCGTGATTCAAGGAGAGTTTGCGGGTAACCAGTTGGGGCTAAGAGCGCCGATGTATGGGCAGGCGTTATCTCCCATTTTTACTACGGCTGAGCAAGAGCAACTACGACGCGATCGCCGTCGTTTATCTCGATTGAGTGAACTGTCGCGATCGCTGATCACCACTCCCAACGTTGGCACCCAAGCTCTGGCTCCCTTACAAATTGCCGTATTCCGCGGCCCACTGAAGCTGGCTCAGACTCGCTTTGTGGGAGCGGCAAATTTTAGTAATACCTTCTTTCTCAACCGGGTGGAGGCGCAAGGCACCTGGTTTGGTCAAGAAGCTGATTGGTCGGGCACCCGTTTCAGCCAGCCCAGCAGTTTCGCCGGAACTATTTTTAATCAAGAAGCTCGCTTTCGCAGCAGTATTTTTTTCGAGCGCGCTGGGTTTAATCAGTCGCAGTTTCAAGGACTCGTTAACTTCCAAAGTAGTGAATTTCAGGGCACAGCTAACTTTAGCCAAGCCATGTTTCGGCAATTTGCCAATTTCAGTCGTGTGCAGTGGCAAGGAAATGCAGACTTGGCCCAAACTCGCTGGCAAGAAGTGGCTCAGTTTAATAAAGGTCGATTCGTGCAGTCCTGTTTTCTCACGGAAGCGGAATTTGAGCAGCCTGTGAGCTTCCGGGAAGTGCAATTTAGTCGTCCTGTAAATCTGCGGGGGGCGAGTATTCTGGAGCAAGCCGACTTTAGCGATGCGGGCTTTAGTAAAGCGGCTTACCTGAATGTGCCAGGGTTAAAGTTTGATGCCGACCATGCCAAGTTTCTCGGTAATCCGGGCCAGATTGGGCGATCGCTCTCGGTTCCAGTGCTGCAAGGCAATGAAAGCTTATTGCGGAACTTGGTGCGAAACTTTCGCCAACTAGAACAAATTAGTGATGCCAATCAAATTGAATACAAAACCGAATCTTTGCGACTGCAAGAACTACGGCAACGACTTTTAGGGACGAATATCAACACTGCCTCTGTGCCCCGTCTGGTCAAGATTGGTTTTTCTGCGGCTCAAGCCGAAGCGATCGTCCAACGCCGAGTCGAGCAACCCTTCCGCGCCCTCACAGAACTGCTCACCCTCGACAGCATTGACCTGGCTGACTATATCAAGATTCGCGATCGCGCCATAGCCGCCGATTCCCGCAACTGTGTGGGGTGGGTGTTAGATGGATTGCACTGGCTCTGCCTCAGCTTGCTGTTGTTGTTGAGCCGATATGGCACCAATTTCTGGTTGGTGTTTGGTGTCGAAATTGTGGCGATCGCTTACTTTGGCGTGCTGTTTTGGCTGATCGATCGCTTGCGACGGTTGCGGCCCAAACCCATCGTGCCAACTCTTTACGAAACGATCGCGGTGCTCAGTAGCTTCAGTGTGTTGTCCTTAGGCGGGCTGGTGACGATTTTTCAAACCTCCGATCGCCCTTGGCTCACCTTAGCTTGCCTCGCCGTCGTGATTGTGCCAGTTCCTCTTTTGCTCTTGGGACGGTTGTACCAGCAGGGACGCTACCACAACTTAATGGATGTCAGCTATTTTGTCGAAGAAGGTAGCTTGCGGCAATTGCGCCTCCTAATTGGGCGGATGCCAATCATGCCCCGCTTCCCGTTGTTCCAGGAGCGCTACGTGCCGCTACTCTGGGATCGCCGCTGGAATTGGCTGAACTATTACGACTTCAGCTTCAACAACCTGCTGCGCTTTGGATTTAATGACATTCGTCTGCGCGATCGCGATATGCCTGGTTTAATTACGACCCTCGTTTGGTATCAGTGGAGCCTAGGCATCCTCTTCATTGCCTTGCTGCTTTGGACCCTATCGCGTACCATTCCGGGGCTAAACCTATTGATTTACTTCAAATAGCAAGAATCTGTAGCGCTTACCATACTTGTACTTAGCATCAAATATTACCTTAGTGTGATTGTTTCCTAGACAAATCACGAATAAGCTTTATAAAAATGCGGCACTAAGCATAAGCGAAAAACGTCAACTTACAAAGTTAGTAGTTCGATGTACTCTAGCTTTGACTAATTTTTTTCATTAATCTCCGTTAAACATAAGTAACTTTAGCAACATCGCTGAGTTTCGTGCTAAATCAGGCGTGCATCTTCAGAGTGGAAAGATTTCATCCAAAACTTTCCACCACCATGACTCCAACTCCCTTAGAAGCAATTTCCGTAGCAATTATTGCCTCACCTCTTAGCTGTTTTTATAACAACTCCGAGCCATAGATGAAGACAATCGAAGAAATCAAGCTTCAAGCGGAATTGCCTGTTCTAGTAACTGATGAGCAGGGACTAATCATTTACGCAAACGAGCCTTTTAGAGCGGTTTTTGGCTGGGATGACGACGAAGTGTTGGGGCAGACACTGGAAGTAATAATTCCAAGAAGCTTCCACGATTCCCACCATCTGGGCTTTTCGCGCTTTGCCATGACTGAACAGTCAAAAGTTCTCAACCACCCCCTGAAACTAAAAGCAGTCAAAAAAGATGGCACAGAGATTGAGGCTGAGCATTTTATTACGGCTGAAAAATTAGCAGGAAATTGGTTTTTTGCAGCCATACTTCGTCCCCTGGATGCCTAATCACCTCATTGCTGAGTTCCAAGGATACAGATGGTGGCTAACTCAACTGACCTAGTCAGCAAATTGCGCACAACTCTGGGAAAGATGGAGGTGGCGCTGGGAGCAATTACAGAAGCGATCGCCTGGACTGATGAACTAGGAAGAGTTCAGTGGTCCAACACTGCATTCGATCACCTAATTGCCAAAAATCGATTTGACATTTTAGGCACTAAGCTAATCAATTTGTTGCCTTTAATCCAAAATGGCGAACCTGTTTCTGTGGCGACCCATCCAGTCACAATGGCCTTCAAACGTCAGAGGGATTCGACTGCCTGTTATGAATTTCGGCAGGATAATACCACGTTAGTTATAGAAATTTCTTGTACTTGTATTCATCTCAAAGACGCAGACAATGGTGTTGTAGTCGCGATTCGCAATATTACACAACGCCAACAAGCAGAAGCACTCTCAAAGCGACACCAAGAACAATTGCAAGACTTGGTAGAAGAGCGAACAGCAACCTTATCGTTTATTAACAACCAACTGCAACAGGAAGTTTGCGATCGCCAGTACACAGAAGCAGTCTTACGCGAAAGTGAGGCTAAAAATCGCGCCTTAGCAGAAGCTGCTACCCTCCAAGCGCAACAACTCAGCCAAACCCTACTGGAACTGAAGCAAACTCAAACCCAACTTGTTCAAAGTGCCAAAATGTCCAGCTTGGGCCAAATGGTGGCTGGCATCGCTCATGAAATTAACAATCCCGTCAACTTCATCTACGGCAACTTAACTTACACCGATCAATACACGCAGAACTTGTTGGCTTTGCTGCAACTTTATCAGCAAGCTTATCCCCAACCTAACTCCAAAATTACCGAATTTAGTGAAGCGATCGAACTCGATTTTTTAATCAACGATCTGCCGAGAATCTTAGCTTCGATGCAGATTGGGGCCGAACGGATTCGGGAAATTGTTTTGTCACTAAGGACATTTGCGCGACTGGATGAAGCAGAACGCAAGGCTGTGGATATTCATGCTGGAATCGACAGTACTTTGTTGATTTTGGAAAATCGGCTGAAGTCCAAGGGACGCGATCCAGAAATTACCGTAGTTAAAAAATATGGCGAATTGCCTGAGGTGGAGTGTTACGCCAGCCAACTCAACCAAGTATTTATGAATGTGCTCAGTAATGCAATCGATGCTTTAGAAGAGCAACCCGAACCGCGAGTCATCACGATCAAAACCTCAGCAGTAAGCTCAACGGCTGCACCTGACAAGACTCAACCGTTGGGCGATCAGAGCGATCGCGTGATTATCCAAATTCATGACAATGGCCCAGGCATCCCAGAAGCAGTTCAGGCAAAACTATTTGAGCCATTCTTTACCACTAAACCCACGCAGCAAGGGACTGGTTTAGGTTTAGCCATCAGCTACCAAATTATTGTAGATAAACACAAAGGAACGCTCCGATGTACTTCAGCACCGGAGCAAGGCACAGAATTTTGGATCGAAATTCCGCTTCAGGACGTGGCTGCGGATGCCTAAAGCTTGGCTTCGAGAGACTTCAAGTATTCAGTATTGACTCCCGACTCGCGAGTTAAGGCAATTTTTCCGGTGCGGGCAATTTCGCGAATGCCAAATTTGTTCAACACTTGCACGATCGCCACCATTTTGCCCGGATCGCCCACAACTTCTAAGGTGATGGCATCTTCCGCCACATCTACCACCCGCGCCCGGAAGATTTGCGCCAGTTCCACAATCTCCGAACGATTGGAACTAACCGCGTTCACCTTCAGCAGCATCAGCTCTCGTTCAACACAAGGCACTTCGGTAATATCCTGCACCTTGATGACATTGATCAGCTTGTAGAGTTGCTTAGTGAGCTGCTCAATGCTGTTGTCATCACCCGGAACCACCATCGTAATTCGAGAGACTCCCATCTGCTCGGCTGGGCCTACGGCTAAGCTTTCAATGTTAAAACCCCGACGGGCAAACAGACCAGCAATGCGGGTTAGAACTCCCGCTTCATCTTCAACCAGAACAGAAAGGGTATGTTTCATCGCAGTAATTGTCTAACCAAAATGCTGGTAGCAACAGCACAGTAGACCGCCATTTTATCGCGCTCTCTCTCGATTGGAAAACTATTAATTCATCAAATTAGATTTGTAAGGTCGTGTTGAACAGGCTTTGCCACCCAACTAGCAACTCAATGCCTAGACTTGCAAGGCTGTCTTGAGCTGATGAAACTTGCCCAACCAGCTAGGATTTCTGACCGGATTAACTAACTATGTCTCTGTCAATAGGGTTAGCGCTGCTCCTTGCGGACCTCTTTTCCTGGGCAGATGCTTGACTGGCCTGAAATGTTTTTAATCAAGTTAAGTAAAGATTGATTCGGAGCAAGATTATGGGTTGGTTACAAAGACTGTTTGGCGTTAAGAAGCCTCAAAATCCTCAGCAGGCAATTAATGCAACTCCTGCACCCCAAGCAGCGCCCCAAAGCGCACCCGCAGGACAATCCTACGCTGCCCCTTCTGCAACTGAAGCAACTCCCCCCGAGCGAGTGGGCCTGAATGGCGAGTACGACCAGAGTGGTCTAGCAAAGCGTGTCGCTCTAGCATTTGACGAAGATGACCAATTGGATGACATTGAGACGCTGTATGTCGCTCAGACTGGCGGCACCGTCGTACTGAAGGGCAAAGTACCCAGCCAAGATATTCTCAATAGAATGGTTTCAGTCGCTAGAAACGTTAGCGGTGCGACTGGCGTAGAAACTGACCAAGTCACGATAGGCTAAGTCATGGTAGCGTGACAAATTCAAAATTTATCCTGTACTGCTGTTTGATTTTATCTCTCCTAATTTTGATCTCTACTGGAGTCAGTAGAGATTTTTTTATGAGCCGTTACTCCTCAACAGCAACTGGTAGCGCTGAAAATTCAGCCGTTTTAGCTACACTCCAAGTATCAATCCACTCCAGAATCGCCTGATTCACTGCTTCTGGACATTCATCGTGCAGGCAATGACCAGCGTTGTCTACTTCGACAAACTTGAGGTTGGGGTTGTAGCTGATAAACTGCCGCGCCAAGCTATAAGGAATCATCCGGTCCTGCTTCCCCCACATCAGCAGCATGGGAATTTGCAGGGTTGGCAGCATAGACTTGACGCTAGGGCCAAATTTGGTGCTAGTCATGGCTTTAAGGATGGCACAAAATGCTTGAGCAGAGCCTCGGTCTTGGGCAGGTCCAGTCAAAATATCTACGAGTTCATCGGTAACAGCTTCTGGGTTGGCATAAGCAATTCTGGCCCAGGGCTTTACGACTTGAGGCCGTCGCACTACTCGAAATATGGTTTTGAGCAACAGCGGGGAGGCAAATAGACCTTCGAGAGTGGCGATCGCGGGTCGGAGAAATTGAGGAATCGCTTCTTCGCGGGCAGAAGGATCGGGCAAGCTGAGCATGGCAATCCCCGCGACCATATCCGGGTGAGCTGCTGCCGCCGCCATACAGATCAGCGAGCCAATGGAGTTACCCACTAACACCACAGGCTGACGAATAAAGGTTTTCCAGAAGTCATAAACTTGCTCGACCCAAAAAGCTGCGTTGTAGTTAGCCACTGCTTTCTCAGAAGCTCCAAACCCCAACATATCGAGTGCATAAACGGTGTGGGATTGGCTTAGCGCTTCTAGATTCTGCCGCCAGTGCCCAATCGATGCGCCAAACCCATGCAGCAAAATTATGGGCGTATTGCTAGTGGCTCCCTGTGCCGCTCGCATGTAGGTGTAGCGAGTTTGCCACCCCCGCCAAACCCAATCTCGCTGATTACCAACCCGCTGATGCCAAGGCAAAGAAGTGACCACGCTGACCTCAAAAGTTGCTCCTAAAGCCTATGCTAAGCCAAAAGTTCTGGTGCTTGGCTCTAAGTAAGGATTGTGAAGGGAGCAGGAGAAGCGATCGCTATACAAACCTGTTAAAGAACTACGTGCATGCAGAAGAATTTATTGCAATTGAATACAGATTCAGTTTCTGCTGCTGGGCAATTAAGATGCTATGTCAGCTGTGATGCTAGCAGGGCTTTGGTTGACTTGCATTGGATATCACGCCTTATACTTTTCTGCAAATTTGATTTCCAGGCTTTTTTCAAAAAAAGCTTTGCAGAGCAGTTTATCTGTAATAAATTTGAAAGCAAGGTTTTGGTACAAATGTATCATGAAAAGCAATCGTAAACGACGCAGAGAAGCGATTTCTAATACTGGACTCAGCGTTATGTTCTCTGAAAAAGCCCTTATTGCACTGTTGTCTGTGGTTCTGACTCTCGGTGTTGCTCACTTACAAGTTAGAAGCTCGGTTAGTCAACAAGCTCCGATGAGAGTCTTGCAAGATAAACAAAGTTAGTTGATTGATCTAAGGGAAATTCAAGAAGTTGCAAAAATTTGTACAGAGGATGATTACTTATGCCAAGCGGCGGTTCTCGAAAAGGATCAGGTCGAAAATATAAATTTGGAGAACCATCTGCGGATATTGGTGTTCCTAGATCAATTAGTAATGATTTAGCCGTAGCAATAGAGTACTTGTGGGAACAGGGAATACGAGGGCAAGAACTAGTCCAGGTCTTACGTTCAGCGAAGTTACACCGGATTAGAAAGTACGATTATTCGGTGTCAGCGGGTGCGAACAGTACATCCAGCGTCGGAGGGGATTCAATGAACACCGATTATGAGGAAATTGACCTCTATGACGCACTGATCGAAGAACCGAGCAAAACCATCATATTGCCCGTGATAGGCGACTCAATGATAGGTATTGGTATTTATCCAGGTGACTGGTTGATTGTTGAACAAATTAACCCTCTATATCAGAAACCTCAAGAGGAAGACATTGTTATAGTCTCCATTGATGATGAAACCTTAGTTAAACGCTATAGAAGGGAAAAGGGAGAGGTAGTTCTGGTATCAGAGAACGAGAACCACAAACCTATCAGGCGTACTGAAGGTTCGATTTACATCTCAGGAATTGTGAAAACAGCTATTCGTCGTAACTTGTCAAAACTGTAACTTCAGCCCGATCACACAATGAAGCAATTCGGGATTAGATAGTAGATCTGGTGTTGAATTAATAAGCTAGTTGGCTAAGACAATGCCCACGCTTGTTCACATCACAGACGAAAAAAATAGTGCCCGAATCAAAGAGTCTGGCATTGCGCTAGGAAAATATCGTAGCGTCATCTACTTCATGCCTGTTGTACAGGATCACTTTATATCGCATCAGTGGTTACGGGAACTTCGGCGTAGGGGTGCACGGGTATTGGTTGGTGTTTACTTTCGCTTGCCATCAGATGAGCTTGTTTGGGCAGGGAAGTACAGCTCAAAACACCAACGTCTACCCTTAGGGCAAGCCATCCGTGACTTTTCTGCACTTGCAGATCCATTGGGTTATGAGATGTTCATCGAGAGAAAGATCGATGCGGCAGAAATCACCAAGATTCGTCATTTACCTCAAAAAATTGGTTGGCGTTATCAGCCCCACGCTCATAGAAAGCCACCATGCGGATGTCCAGCATGTCTGGATTACGGCTCCTACGGGTCAAGAAAGATTCGTGAGAAATATGATTCTCCGTCTATTCCAGTTCCCTACGAAACACTTAAGGCCAGGATTGCAGAGTCTAGTCAGATAGATGTTTTGTTGGACTGCTTATGGGCGCTGTGCAATAAGCGCCGAACTGCCGACCCTTCCTTTCTTGAGCATCTTCTGACTATTGAGGACGCCGAACTTCAGGAAGTGCTGGCTCGCACGCTTGCACATTTTAGACACGAAAAGACGAAACGCATGTTGCTGGAGCTGTGTAAGCATGAGTCTGCTGAAGTCAAGACAGCTGCCACAGAGAGTCTTGTTCAACTCTATCGCCAGGACGCGATCGCCGTGCTAGGCCCATTAGTGGATGATCCAGCAATTTCAATAGCACTGGCTGACAGTTCGCTTGAATTCTTGTAAGGGGTGATTGGCAATCCTAGTTGATTCGCACTAATTCGCGATCGCCTCTCCGCAAACCTGAGTAAACCCATTAGGTGCTGCTTTCGCAAGCTCAAGGCAGACCCGTGACTTTACGTAAGCGTTTGTTAAGTTTTGTGAAATTTAGTGTTATTCTCTTAACAGATTGCTGAAGCTTCAGCGTGGAAACGCTCTGGAGTGCATCTCTTTGTCAGTTGTAAATCTCATCAAGGTTAGGCCCGTACTATGCCGATTACGATTGACTCAGCTCGCGGAATTTTTCCTCAAACTCTATTTGCTGATGCAGTACCAGCTACGATCGCTAGATTCAAACAACTCAACGCCGAAGACCAACTAGCATGGACTTGGTTCGCTTATCTTGAAATGGGCCAGACCATTACCGTTGCCGCTCCTGGCGCTGCCAGCATGCAGTTTGCAGAAGCGACTCTAGAGCAAATTCGAAAAATGACTTTTGCTGAGCAAACGCAAGTCATGTGTGACTTGGCAAACCATGCCGACACCCCAATTTGTCGCACCTATGCTGCTTGGTCTGCAAACATCAAGCTAGGATTTTGGTACAAGCTTGGGCAATGGATGGATGAAGGAATTGTGGCTCCCATTCCAGCAGGCTATCAACTTTCCGCCAACGCCTCAGCAGTACTGCAAGCGGTTAGAGAATTAGATCAGGGCCAACAAATTACAGTCCTACGCAATTCTGTAGTTGATATGGGGTTTGACCCAGGTAAGTTGGGTGACTACACCAAAGTTACTGAACCTGTTGTTACTCCCAAAGACATCTCACAGCGCACTCAAGTCACTATTGAAGGGATTGATAACCCGACGGTGCTGAGCTACATGAACAATTTGAATGCCAACGACTTTGGCGCTTTGATTGAGTTGTTCGCACCCGATGGTGCCCTTCAGCCTCCTTTTCAGAGACCCATCGTTGGCAGAGATGGCATCCTGCAATTCTTCAACGAAGAATGTCAAAATCTGAATCTGATTCCAGAGCGAGGCGTTTCTGAACCCGCAGAAGACGGTTACACCCAAGTAAAAGTCACTGGCAAAGTCCAAACTCCTTGGTTTGGTGCCGCTGTGGGCATGAATATGGCTTGGCGATTCTTGATCAATCCCAAAGGCAAGATTTTCTTTGTCGCAATTGATTTGTTGGCTTCTCCTAAAGAATTGCTGAACTTGATTCGTTAGAGAAGTGACCCTGTAGATAAGCTCTGAACGATTGTGAGCGCTCTTCTAAAGGGCGCTCAGCTTTGTCTTGACCAGATGATATAGAAATAGTGCAAATGAGTGACGTTGAGTGGTCTCAAGTAGAGAAAGAAGTAGCTCAGGAAGCTTTTGAGAGAGCCTACGAACGAGAAATTAATGCTTTGATAACAGAAGTTCGTGAGAGAGCCAGCACGATTACAGAATTGGATGATACTTGGCTGTTACATGATTTCTTAAGTGCAAGAAGACACCAGCTCGATGGCAAGTACGACTATAAATATTCAGTGCTGATCTTTGTGTTTGCTCAGTTGGTTAAGGAGGGTTGGTTGCATCTCAAGGAGCTAGAGGGGCTGGAAAAAGATAAGCTGACCAAAATAGCAGCTCTTACCCGCATGTGAGAAATGCCCTGCCTAAGAACCTACATTGAGACAAGAGCCATCGCCCAGAAACGACAGCGGGTTACTCATATCTTCTGCAAAGCCGAGGATACCGCGATCGCGATGTTCGTAGAGCAATTCCCCCTGAGCATCAAAGAGAAAAGTACCTCCCCGTTGCGTCATATAAGCGGCATCTGGCACATAAGTTTTCCAGTGGCTCAGCACTTCTGTCATATTTCGCAGGCGCAGGGTAGCCAGCTCGAAGGGGCGTTGAAATCCTGTACCGCCTGCCAGCTTGAAAAATGAACCTTTAAATGGTGGGAGTGGTTTAGCTTGCACCACTTCTTCGTCATCAATCAGCTGAGGAGCTTGGCGATCGCCTCGATAACCCCGAAACACTTCGGCCAGTGTCCCAGGGCTACCAATCCCGGCGCACATCAGCATCAAGTTCATCCAGGCATTCTGAGCCGAGGAGAGACTAGGTACCTTGAGCGAGAGACCCGAATAGAGGCCGAGTTGACGGTGCAGTTCTGCGGTCGGGTCAATCAATAAGCAGCCAGCGGGAAAACCTGTGTAGTCGCAAAATTTCTGACCAGAATCGCGATCGCCAATTCCCACGGCTCGAATTGTGATGTTCTGAGCTTGGAGCTGTTCTGCTTCTCGTTGCAGCCACCAGGCATATTCCAAACTGTCAAAGTCTCCCAGTTGCGGCCAAACCAAAACCAACTGTCGCGTGGCAGACTCACAATCGCTAAGAATTGGGGCGATCGCTCCATCGCTTACCCTTTGACGTTGAGTTTGCTTGATGATGGCGTAAGCATCCATAAAATTGGCCTAATTCAGAGAAAAACTAGAAAAGTATAAATGATTTAATCAGGTAGTCTAGCTGGGAGCGAGGTGAAGGACGATCGCCTATTTTGAAGCTGCAGCCATCAAGAAAGCTAATTAGGGTCATCACAGGGACTGAGCAGTCTTGCTTAGAGTTGGGGCTGATCTTCCCCTACAATACAATCAGCGAAGCGTGGGATCGCAGGTAGATCAGGGGTATAAGGATCAACGCGATCGCTAGCTTGGTAGGGAATAAAAAATTCAGTTAATTAGGTCAGATAAGGTGTCGGCTATGAGCACAACAGAGACTTCCAGCGCTAGCAAGAGCAAAGCTAAGAGTGATCAACCAGCAACTTTGGAACTTGCTGACAAGAAAAAAACGGGTAGTGTGACTAAGGCTAAAACCTCAGGATTGGCGCTGCAAACCTATCATCCTAGCCCTTTGCCCAATAACCGCCCCATTGGACCCAGCACTCTAAGAGTGGCCCATGTAGGTTCTTTGCCAGGTGGCCGTCCGATTTTTGAAAGTGACCTGCAAATTGTAGAGTTTGGCGGACTCCATCAAGATCGCCCCATTTTTGCTAGCACCTTAGAGGTTGCCGACTCCGACTCTCTCCCCAATCACCGACCGATTGCAGTTAGCAAGTTGGAAATTTCAGCGTTAGATTCCCTCCCCAACCATCGCCCCATTATGGTAAGCCAATATGAAGGAGAGGAAGACTCAATGGGTTTTATCGATTAAACTCGTGACAGCAAGTTTGTGTTCCAGACAGTTCCGCAGGGGTTATTGGTTGAGCCTCCTGCGGAATTTTTTATGGCCTTAACAACCGCTCGGGCACCAGTAAGAATAGTCGTCTGTAATCTCGCCTTCTGAAACCCGCATCCCCAAGCCTCCAGCCACGAGGCGATCGCGGCCATCGTTGTAGAGCCACGCGCCCCAAACGGCAGTCATTAATTCGTCAGCAATAGTGAGTTGAGGAAACTCTAAGAGTTCTTGGTAGACATAGGGTTGCTCCGTGTACCAAGGGTCGTTGTTGTGGCTACGGTTGGCGATCGCCCCTGCTTCAACGGCAAATCCCCCTTCCCCTTGGCGGCCCAAAATTGGCTTGGCAAAGTAGTCGCTGCCCAGCGCCTCAGTGGTTAAGGAAGTTTTGGGGAAATAGTCGATCACAGTGGCAGCATCGCGATCGTCAAAGAATTCTGATCCTAAATCGTTTATCAGGGCAAAAACACTTTTGGGTTGCAGCAGAAACGCTGAAGCAAAGTTCACAATCACGACTTTGCGCTCCAGAATCAGCTGCTCTAGGGCAGGCCAGAGACGCTCTCCTGCTTCGTCGGTATCGTGAATCGCCCACTCGACCGGATACCACATAAACAAAATGTCAATGCGCTCTCCAGTGCGTTCGTAGAAGAGGCGATCGCCGTTTTGAATTCGCAGAAATTCCAACGGAAATACGGTGCTTTTACCAGAATAGTGCTGGCTCAGCCATTGCATGGTGCCGACATCTTCAGGGTTGTTGAGAGCAGTAAAAGCAACATGACAATCTGAGAGGGATTTCTTAAGATAAGCTGCGGCTCGCTTGAGGTGTTGATTTAAGCTGGCACGAAGCAAATTTTGGGCACCGGGGACGGGGTCTTGCAAGCCAAAATGCTGGGCGACATGGCCATTGCCTTCGGTACATTCAAACCAAAAGCTGGGCGTTTGCGGATTGGTTTCGACGACTTTTTTCAAGCTGACAGCGGGATTCCAGCACCAGTCCAGCCGCATACAAAGGGGAGGCAGTGGATCGTACTTAACCAAGCGAATAGTCTCAACTGGGAAGCCGTAGTCGAGCAATGTGTCGCCATCCAACTGCCGAATCACCGACCACATCTTCATGAATACTCGACCCACCGATTCAGAAGCTTGTCGCATCTCCTGCACAAAACTGGGTGAAACTTGGTGGCAGTGGTAGAGCGCGTAAGGCACTTGTTCACTAGCGATCGGCAAACCGGTTTCGCCGTCAATTGGGCACAGGTTATACCAGTTGAGCCGCATCGACTTAAACAAGTAATCGCGTTCTGGACTGTCGAAAATCTTGCTATTCATGGCTGCCTAGCCCATACCGCCCCAACGGCCAAAGCTACCAAATCCACCTCTGCCACTGCTGGAACTAGAGTGGCTACTGCTGCCGACACTTGAGCCTTTGCTGCCAGTGGTGGCAGGCACTTGCCGTAAGGTGCTACCAGAACCGGAAGTATAAACTCCCGAACCACCGCCCACATAAGTTCGGCTGCTGCCATTTGAAGAGTTGGTGCATTCGCGGTTGGCTTGTCTAACAGCAGGGTCGTTGCAGTTGAGATTGGTGGCACTAGGATTCGTCGTGCAAGCTGCCAGAAATGATGCCATTAAGGACGACATCATCAAGAGAGTAATCAGTTGTAATAAGCTAGGCTTCAATTTCATGCCAGTGTCCCATCGGACTAAGTGAGAAAAAGCTACAAGATTTGCGTGCAAGTTTACGGAATGAGGAATTCCTGAGATTGTCAGTGTTTCTCCTGGTTGTGGGCGATCGCGTTTCTAAAATTCCCAGGATGGAAAAGAAATGACTCCTGAGTTAACAGCAGCATTACAATTTATCGAAAAAATTGAGCGAGCCAATGTGGGGCAGTCTGTCTATGAGGTGGCCAACAAACTGCGCGGTTACACCAAGCCTAGCTACACCACGCCGATGTGGAGTACAGCCACAGGCTATAAGCAGCCTTACCTGGAGGGTGAGTTTAAGGGCAAGCTAAATCAAGAATTGCTGCTCAGCGGCGAGAAAACGGACTTTGGGCATTTTGTGGCGGCACTTTCGGACCAAATTAATCAGCCGGGAGTGCGTTGGTCTGATTTGACGAGCTGGACAGCAGACCACACCTCTTGGGCAGGCGACATTGGTTCTGCGATCGCCACCTTTCATGCCCAGGGCAGCAATCCCAAAATTCCTACGGTACCAGAAGCACTGAATCGCTATGCCTCAGATTCAGACTACGCCGCGAATGTAGCGGCTTATGTGGTTGGAGTGATGCTGAATTCTGGTAAACAAGTTTCAATTTCTCAAGCGATCGCTCAATATGATGCTCAGCCTTATGCCGAGAATATGAAATGGTATCTGCGGGAAAGGTTTAAGGGAGCGATCGCCAACAATCAACTGCAAAATCCGGCAGAAGTAGAAGCAGAAATCCGCCGTGCGATCTCAACTTATATTCGCCTGTCACCTGATTCAGGTTTGTTTAAATCGGTCAAAAATTTGTTGAAGTTGGACCCACAAACACAACCACAACGCGAAAATTTTCAGCACCCAAACGCAACTGAGTTATTGCAAGGGTCACTGCACTTTCTGACGTATTTAGTCAAGAAATCTGGACTAGAACCCCTTAAATTCAAACCTTATCAATTGCCCAAGGTACCTTGGTTGGGAACAGTCAGTTATGAAGTGAAAGTACCATTTGTTTGAGCGATAAGAACTATGGTTTTCAGATTTCCTCTAATTATTCTCGTGATTTGTGATTGTAACTGACCTTGAAGCTTTTATGTTCTAAAGTTATTTGGCAGGTGTCATTATGACTGGTGCTTCCCATTGTTTATGAGAGATAGGGAAATACGGTTCTAAATTCTCAAAGCCAGCAAGTGCAAGTATCATATAGCCATAGAATTGACTAAGAAAAACCATACTATCTAGCGCTTTTTCTCTGTCTTTCTCCGAACGTGAGCCACCTTGGCCAAAAAGCCAATCTGGATGTGCATTGCGATCACGTAAGTATGCGTGTGATACCATCAATGGCTCAGTAAGTGGTATCCACTGCTCAGATAAATGAGTTAAAAGAAACCTTTTTAAGCTTTTGCCAACATTCCATCCGTCTCTTTTATGCTTAAAGGGATTTTGGTCAATATTACGTAAAGCTGCCTCTAAAATGGTTGATACAAGTAGCTCTTGCGTCTGATAGCTCCTTTGGCGCGATGCCTCTGCTATTTGTCTAAAAATGTTACGACAAATTCCTGCTTTGAATTCATTTTTTATAAAAAAATCAGTTAGTTTAATAAACGAATTTTTGTCCAAGGTTTTCTTCCCATAAAAAGGTGATAAAATTCCTAGTTTTTCCACCTTGGGCATGTTTCTTATTTCTCTTCTTCCATGCAAGCCATCACTTAGTTTCTGATACACCAGTTGAACAGTTTGGCCTAAAAGAATAGACAGTGCATCTTGCGCTGCTTCTGCCCACTTCCAGCTATAAGACTTCGAAAAACTAGATTTAGAAAAATACCAATCAATCTGAAGATGATGTTTGTCAATTAATCGACCAAGAACCGTTTGCTCTTCAGTTTTATAAGAAATTCCACAGAAATGATTGTTGCTTTTGACTAGAGCGCCATCAATCCTAACTTCTTCTGATACTTGATCAGATAAGATCTCTATGTCCTGAACTCGATAAATTGCATGTCCGATCCAGAGACGACGCTCATCGTCAGTTAGCCCTTTTTTAGTGGGTTCAAAGAAAATTACTCTGTTTAAGTTTATGGAAAGACGATGCTGGAACAGGATATCTTCACGATCAATTAGAATCACTTCTGGTGCTATAGCGCAATTTGTATTCCAAGGTCTCATACAAATCGAGCTAGTATCACTTTTGCGAATAATACGAACTCTGCCCAGTTCAATCTTCTCAATCTGGCGCATTTTTTCCCTATTCAATAGTGCTTCAAGATGAAGACCTATTGAGGGGTCCCAAGATAAGATGCCTCGACCTTGATATCGGTTTTCAAGGTAGTCAAACCAGAGATTTTCTATAACATATTCAGATTTTTGAAAATAATCTTGCAAAATGGTTTCCTTGTATAATTTATGTTTGCCTTTGCTGTCTACTGAATTACTTCCTCTTCAAAATAAAGAAGCAGTTCTTTAAATCATCTTTTGCTTGCCAACTCAGTCACTACTTTTCTAAGTTGGTCGAATGTTTGTGTAGATGTGGCAAAATTTTAAGAGAACTTTAGATTTTAAAGTTGTCATTATCTGTAGATTGCCATTCATGACTGCAACTATCCCGACCCTGGCCAGCCAGTACGACCCCTCCACAACTGAATCTAAGTGGCAAACAGCTTGGGAGCAAAACCAAGTATTTAAGGCTGACCCCAATCATGGTGGAGAGCCTTACTGCGTGGTGATTCCGCCACCCAACGTCACGGGTAGCTTGCACATGGGGCATGCCTTTGAGAGCTCACTGATTGATACCTTGGTGCGCTACCACCGGATGCTGGGCCGCAATACGCTTTGGTTGCCTGGGACTGACCACGCCAGTATTGCGGTGCAGACGATTCTAGACAAGCAACTCAAGGCAGAAGGCAAAACTCGCTACGACCTGGGCCGTGAGCAGTTTCTAGAGCGAGCTTGGCAGTGGAAAGCTGAATCTGGCGGCACGATCGTTAACCAACTCCGGCGCTTGGGGGTCTCGGTTGATTGGTCACGGGAACGCTTCACGATGGACGAAGGGCTGTCGCGTGCGGTCTTAACTGCGTTTGTGCAGCTTTATGAAGAAGGGCTAATCTATCGCGGTCAATATTTGGTCAACTGGTGCCCCGCCACCCAGTCGGCGGTGTCTGACTTGGAAGTAGAACCCCAAGAAGTTAATGGACATCTCTGGCACTTCCGCTATCCGCTCTCCGACGGTTCTGGTTATGTGGAAGTGGCAACGACTCGCCCTGAAACGATGCTGGGTGATACAGCGGTGGCGGTGAATCCCAATGACGATCGTTACAAGCATTTAATTGGCAAAACCCTCGCCCTGCCAATTATGAATCGGGAAATTCCGATCATTGGGGATGAGTACGTCGATGCCACCTTTGGGACGGGTTGCGTCAAAGTTACCCCTGCTCACGACCCCAACGATTTTGAGATGGGCAAGCGTCACAACCTGCCTTTCATCAACATCATGAACAAAGATGGCTCGATGAATGAAAATGCAGGGCCATTCCAGGGACAAGACCGCTTTGTGGCTCGTAAGAATGTCATCGCTCGTCTAGAAGAATTAGAGGTCCTCGTCAAGATTGAGGACTACAAGCACTCGGTTCCCTACAGCGATCGCGGCAAAGTTCCGGTAGAGCCGCTACTCTCGACCCAGTGGTTTGTCAAGATCAAGCCGATGTCCGAGCGGGCGCTGGAGTTTCTTAACCAAAAACAAGAGCCAGTCTTCGTGCCCGATCGCTGGACGAAGGTATACCGGGATTGGTTGGTGAGCTTGCGCGACTGGTGTATCTCACGGCAACTTTGGTGGGGGCATCAAATCCCTGCTTGGTACGCAGTGAGTGAAACCAATGGCGAGATTATGGACAACACGCCCTTTGTGGTTGCCCATAGCGAAGCAGAAGCGAGAGAAAAGGCGATCGCGAAATTTGGCGCGGATGTCCAACTAGCACAAGATCCGGATGTGCTAGATACTTGGTTCTCGTCAGGTCTGTGGCCGTTCTCGACTTTGGGTTGGCCAGAACAAACGGCAGATTTGCAACGCTACTACCCCACCACAACACTCGTGACTGGGTTTGACATTATCTTCTTCTGGGTGGCCCGGATGACGATGATGGCAGGACACTTTACCGGACAAATGCCGTTTGAGACCGTTTACATCCACGGTTTGGTGCGGGATGAAAACAATAAGAAGATGTCGAAGTCAGCCAACAACGGCATCGACCCCCTGTTGCTAATTAACAAATACGGCACCGATGCCCTACGTTACACGTTAATTAGGGAGGTCGTAGGTGCAGGCCAAGATATCCGTTTGGAGTACAACCGCAAAACCGATGAATCCGCCTCGGTAGAAGCGTCTCGCAACTTCACCAATAAGTTGTGGAATGCCTCTCGGTTCGTGATGATGAACCTGGAAGGTCAAACCCCGCAACAGTTAGGAGTTCCTAGTGAGAATTTAGAACTCAGCGATCGCTGGATTCTCTCCCGCTTCTATCAAGTAGTGCAGCAAACCCGCAACGACATCGACAACTTCGGGTTAGGCGAAGCGGCCAAGGGCTTGTATGAGTTCACCTGGGGCGACTTCTGCGATTGGTATATCGAACTCGTCAAGCCTCGCCTACTAGGAGAGAATGCAACCTCTCGCAAAGCAGCTCAGCAAACCTTAGCTTATGTTTTAGAAGGGATTCTCAAACTGTTCCATCCCTTTATGCCGCACATCACCGAGGAGATCTGGCACACGCTGACTCAAGCAGGCGAAGACCAATATTTGGCGGTGCAAGCCTATCCGGAAGTTGATGCCGCCCAAATTGATGCTGAACTAGAGCACCAGTTTGATCTTTTGATCGGCACCATTCGCACCATCCGTAACCTCCGGGCGGAAGCGGATGTCAAGCCAGGAGCTAAGGTACAAACCATTCTGCAAAGTGAGAGCGATCGCGAACGCCAAATCCTTGACCAGGGTCAAGCCTACATCCAAAACCTCGCCAAGGTAGAAACTCTCAGCATTGTGGAGAAGCTAGAATCTGCCCCAGAAGCGATCGCAGGTGTGGTTGGAACTGTGCAAGTTCTTGTGCTGCTCGCAGGTGTAGTGGATGTAGCTGCACTCAAGGCCAAGCTGGAGAAAGACCTCAAAAAGGTAGAAGCCGAGATCGCCGCACTCTCTGGTCGTCTCAGCAACTCCAAGTTTGTGGATAAAGCTCCTGCCGATGTTGTCCAAAGTGCACGAGATACTTTAGCTGAAGCGGAGAAACAAGCCGAGATCCTCAAAGCTCGATTGTCTCAAGTAAGTTAACCTCTCCCCAAACCCCTCTACTACAAGGCGAGGGACTTTGAATAGTTCTCCCCTTCCCACCCCTTTGAGGAAGCAAGCTACAGCAGGGAAGGGGTTAGGGGTTAGATTTCATTCTGATTCCCGCCAGTCAGCTCGATAAATTGCCTGAGATCGATCGCTAAACTCAACCAAAAACGCGATCGCCTGAACATCGCCTGAACATCGCTAAAAGTGAGCTAGCTTGGAACAAAGGCTAGTGTGCCGAAGGAGCAAAACGATGACGAACGGTTTTTTGTTGAGTCGAATTGTTTTGCAGTTTAGTTCTAAGTTTCAGGGGGTTTCTGAAGACCTCTCAGCGGTGATTCACACAAAAGATGGGCACCTGTGGGTTGCCTCCGATGAAGCGGCCACGATCGATCGCTTGTCTTTTGCAGAGCCTTATATTTACAGACACGACAAGCAATTCGCCCTTGCTGATCTGATCAATCTACCCGATCGCAAAAAGGTTGAAGTAGATGTTGAGGGCATGGATTATGCCGATGAATATCTTTGGGTCGTCGGCTCCCACGGTACCAAACGCAAGAAAGTCAAAGACGAAAAAACTGATGAAGAAAATCTGCAACGCTTAACTGAAGTCGAATTTGACCCTAATCGCTACATTCTGGCTCGAATCCCGCTCTGCAATGGAGATTTGGTTAAGTCCTGTCCCCACTCCCAAGACCCGGCCCAACAGTTAACTGCTGCGATCTTAGAACTCACAGCGGGCGGCAATGTCTTGATTGATGCCCTCAAATCTGACCCTCACTTGGGTCCGTTTCTCTCCACCTATACCCAAGCTCAGGACCAGCCTCTACTATTGCCAGGAAAAGATAATGGTTTTGATGTTGAAGGGTTAGCAGTTTATGGCGATCGCATTTTCGTTGGGTTGCGAGGGCCAGTGTTACGCGGCTGGGCAATTATTTTAGAGATCGCCGTGGAGCAGAAAAATCCCGAAACTCTATCCCTAAAACCCATTGGTAAAGAAGGACAACTCTATAAAAAACACTTTTTTGATTTAGGTGGATTAGGCATTCGAGATCTCCATTTTCAAGGCAAAGATCTGTTGATTTTGGCTGGCCCAACGATGGTACTCGACGGCTCCATTCGAGTGTTTCGTCTCACCAAAGCTTTAGATTTGGATGAAAACAGTCTGTGTGAACAAGCAGAGGGAGAGCTAGAACTCTTATTTGATATTCCCTACGGCATCGGGTGCGATCGCGCCGAAGGCATGACCTTGTTTACCTGTATCAGCAACTCTCCCTCACTGATGGTGGTTTATGATGCGCCTTCAGAAACCCGCAAACGAGATCTAAACGGCGTTTTGGCCGATGTTTTCAAACTGTGAGCTTAGTCTTGCGAGTACTCCTGAGGGCCAGAGATTTCGTTGAGTAGGGGCTCTGGACTTTCGCTCTTGGCCTTCCGGGTTTGCCAGGCTGCATAGAAAAATAGAATCGCTAGCAAACAGTAACCCACGGCCCAGTCCCCCCCAGCACCCCAACCCAAGTGGATGATCGTGTCCGCGATCGCCCAGTTGTAGCTGTGCATCAACCCCACCCAAGAGAGTACGGCTGCGGCTAGCGACCACAGGGCGGCTTGCTTAAACTTGCGCTCAATAATATAGACGGTGATTCCTGCGAGGAGCATGGCAGAAAAGATAAATCCTTGCTCTAAGGCAAAGGCTCCGTCAATAAACATGCCGCTGTTTTGGAAGGATTTAATCAGCTCAGGCGCAAACGGCTGAGCAGGAGTGCCCAAACCCGCAGCCCGCAGAGCATTCTTGGCAACCAGTACTCCCCAAGCCGCGATCGCAGGTAACAGTCCCACAACCACGGCTGGAGCATGACGCAGCGGTGTAGCCGTAAAGCTCTGGGCCACAATCACAATTGCAATCCACAGCACGATCGCCATTCCCGCTTCAATGGGCACAAAGTAAGCCAGCAAGCCGACCGTTCCGCTCAAACACAACAGCGCCATCACAACGCCATTAAGCGTCGAATAACCGACTCGCGCACCCAGCGCTTTCCAACCAGGATGGCCAATGTAAATCGTTGTGGGAAAACAAGAACCACAGACGGCTGCCACAATTGTGCCAATGCCATTGACCGCCAAACAAGGAGCAGATGGGTAAGAGTCTCCAGCGGCTTCCGCACTCTCCAAATTCTGAATGCTGCCAATTAAGTTAAACAGGCCCATTGGCAAAATCACGCTCAAGTAATCGATCAAGACCGATCGCCCTTGCCATAACTCGCCTAGCCAGAATCTTGGCAAGTAAACGCCGATGGGTTCTAAAGCCGTTGCAAAGCTAGTCGCATCCCAACCGACCAATCCTGTGCCCCAAGCCAGCCCTATCCCCAGTAGTACCGCTAGCAGCCCCCCTGGAATCGCAAAGCGCACTTGCCCAAAATAAGTCAGAAGAATTACACCCAGAGGGACTAACCCCACAATTGGACTAGCAAACGTGCGAAACAGGAAGTCCATTGCAATGAAGGTTACGGCAATACCACCCAAGGTTGAGAGCAATGCGGCTCTCGGTGCCAGTCGGCGCAAACCCTCCCCAATCCAAGCACCTGCTAGTTCAATTAACCCTGAGCCTAAACAGGCGACTAAACCTGCCTGCCAAGCTAGTTCTGCTGCCTGCTCTGGGGGCATACCTTGAGCGATCGCGGCTAGTTTAACAGGCAGCATCACCAGAAATACATAAGCAAAGAGGCTAACGGTGTTGATGCCGTAGGGCAAAGCAGTAATGTCATCCCGCTGCTCCCGCTGGCCTTGTCGATACGCCAGCCAAGCATAGTAAAAGTTACCAACAATTAAGCTAAGCGCCACACCAGGTAGAATGCGGCCATACAAAATTGCGCCTGGAAAATTTAAGACTCCCTGGCACAGGCTAACAATCACCAAAATTTGAATAAAATTGTCGAGGGCGAGGCCAAAAAAGCCATCAATATCTCTGCGGACAAACCACCGTGGAGAGTCAATTGTTTGCATGGGTATGCTCCAGTCTCTGTAGCCAAGAGTTCGGTGTCAAACAAGCTACAATTCGCTAGTATCTCAGACTAAAGCCCTCATGCTCACAAGCGAATAATAGTCCTAGCTCTTGTAGAGAGTGATATTCGAGGCTACCCTGTCACTTTTGCAAAAAATGTAATTCTTAATACCAACTTTTTTGAAAGGCACTGTTTTTTAGGCAGCTCATCATCTGCCATCTATGCCCTGTATCGGCGTTAACAAAGTTTCATAAACCAACAACTGTCGTAAGATGGATGGTTAATCTTGTTAAATAATTCTTTAATCAACTAACATTCTGATCAAGCTCCAAAAGACGTAGAACTTATGGGTTCATCACCAACGACCTTAGAACTTAAGCTAGAAAAAGCTACTACCTCAAGCCGCAGCCAAGTTTTTGGCACCGTGACCACTCAGATCGGCTTACTGCAAACGATTCCTCCAGAGCGGGTTGGCTTAAATGGTGAGTACGACCATAGCGGTTTAGCTAAGCGGGTCCAGTTAGCGTTTCAACAGACCTTCAGCTCTGAACAAATTCAGGCGCTCTCTGTATCCCAGCGCGGCAGAGTGGTTGTGCTCAAAGGGCGAGTTTCCCAAGGCTTACTGCAAAGGCTAGTGGAGATCGCTGCCAAAATTCATGGAGCCACCGATGTTGAAACTTATGCAGTGACTTCCATTGAAGAATAAAGCTAGAGCCATCGTCTCAGCGATCGCTCCTTCGAGCTTGAATAATTCTGAGCGATCGCCCTTCGCGACTAGGCTTGAGAATTAGGCTTGAGAATTGGGCTTGAAGACATCTTCGTAAAACGAGATATACTGTCTCTCAAGAATATGCTTATGTTTAGCTTGAGTTGCGATGCTGCATTTAGCCCAAGTGCAAAAAAAAGGATTTTTAGGAAAGGCTGAGTTGCAGTTGCTCGCCCGTCAAAAATCTGAAACAACCTGGGTCTTGGCGGCTAAAGAAGATGTGGTTTTATCTGCTGAAGCCCATGCTTTTGGTGAAGGGACATTAGTTCTAGTTGAAGTGTCAGAAGATCGTCAAGTGGCCAACGTCCAAGACGCTACAGAGTGGGTCCTTGAGTTAGTTCAGAAATATTTGATTGCAGGCCTGACGCCTGCTCTTTTGCAGCAAGAAGCAGAAAGGGCTGAGCAATGGCGACAGTCTTTGACTTTACAAAGCCAGGAATTAGGCCGACGCACGCTAGAAGTAGAAGCGCGGCGTGAGCAGATTCAGGAACTTGAGGAAAACTTGAAGCGCGAGAAACAAGAGCTAGAAGCATTAGCGCAGCAGTTAAAAGTTTCTCTACAAAACGAGTCATAGCAGAGCGAAAAATTGTAGCTAATCTTACAGAGCGAAAAGTCCTTCTCAAGGAAGAATTTTCGCCACCCAAGTTTAAGTTAATTTGAGATTAAGAAATATTTAACAATAGAACTTAGTGTCGCTACATCACTAAAGGGTGGCTATGGCAAATTGTAATAACGCAGCTAAAGACAACTTTTTTTATCCTAGGAGCCGTTACTACGGTACTTTTACACCTGAAACGTTAGCTTTTAATGCCAACCTGCAAGAGTTCTCCCAGAAAGTTGCCTATATTTCCGCTCTAGAGACAGGTGGCAAACTTCCTCCTGAGCAGGCCTATAAGCAAGTTAAAACTCTGTGGAAACAGTTAAAGCGCAGTCGCAAGGCTTTAGGAATCAGTCCCAATCTATACCCTGACAACCAGTAATTGCGTGAGCCATAGAAGCCCTAATAGATTCCTCTGTCACGGCTACATCTGTACATAGGCACATGTAGCAGAGTTGCCAGGAAGACCCTAAAAATAGCTCTCTACTAAAGGCCCTCAAAATTAAAGCGATCGCCTAACTCTTATTTTCTGGAGTTAGGCGATCGCTTTAATTCGGTTAATTTATCGGCTAACAGCGGCGGGTAGAGCCAGATGAGGAGATGAGTTACCGTTAGCTTGCCTCGAGAAGCCATTCTTTGTACTAGCAGCCCCAGGAGCAGCCTCGTCTTTGAGTAACACTTCACGAATGAAGCGAGCTGCCACACGTTGCGCTAAACCACTGGCGATCTGCTGTCCCATGTGCTGTGTCTCTGGCTTAGCTAATAGCCGAGGAATTAAGGGTAACAGTTGAGCCGCATCAAAACCTTGGGTTTCGCGCAAGATGCCCCAAATTCGTTTGATATGGTCCAAACTCTGTTGCTCGTCAGCAGGAGCAGCACCTTGCTGGTTAACTGCTAAGCCTACCCTTTCGCGCACCATATAGCTGAGGTTGTGAAAGGCATTGCGACCCAGTGCATCTACCCCTTTAATAATTTCATCAACTAACCTATTGCGAATAAACACGCCTCGCTCGGAAAAGAGAAAATCTACTGCCTGAGTCATGACTTGATTTAAGTCATAGTCTTGGCTGTCGCGAGCATTCTTGAGCAAGTTCTCTAAACGGTTCCAGCGGAAACTGCCATCTTTGAAGAGCAGGTCACGCAGAGAATTCCGCAATTCCGGTGCTGGATCAGTCAGCAAGCGCTTGGAAACATAAGGATAAGCTTTGCTGAGAACCTTGAAGTTAGGATCTACGTTGATCGCAATGCCTTCTAGCGTAACGAGCGATCGGATGATCAGTGCGTAGTAAGCTGGCACTCGGAAGGGATATTCGTACATCAGCGCCGAAAATTCATCGGTGATGCTCTTGAAATTTAACTCTGCTACACTCGCGCCGAGGGCGTTACTGAAAACGTTAGCTAGAGCTGGAATGATCGGAGTTAGGTCAGTTTCAGGAGTGAGAAATTCCAGCTTCACATAATCGTGAGCCAAACCCTCAAAGTCCCGGTTGACCATATGCACCACGGCTTCAATCAGGCCGTAGCGCTGGTAGGGCTTGACTTCGCTCATCATGCCGAAATCTAGATAAGCCAGCTTGCCATCGGGTGTGGCTAGCAAGTTGCCTGGGTGCGGATCAGCATGGAAAAAGCCATGCTCTAGCAGTTGGCGCAAAGAACACTGCACCCCCACCTCAATCAGGTAGCTGGCATCAATGCCTTGAGCTTTGAGTTGCTCTGGCTGAGTCAGCTTGGTGCCGTTGATCCACTCCATCGTCAGCACGCGCCGCTGAGTATAGTCCCAATAAATTTTAGGGACGTAAATATCTTGCAAGTGACCGTAAAGCTGAGCAAAGCGTTCTGCATTGTGCCCTTCGTGGATATAGTCCATCTCTTCAAAGACGCGGCTACCGAATTCATCCAAGATGGCAATGAGGTCACTCCGGACTTGTTTAATGTTTCGCTGTGCCCAACCCGCTAGACCCCTGAGTAGATACAAGTCCAGGGTAATATTTTGGGCCAATCCGGGCCGTTGTACCTTAACGGCGACCAGTTCCCCAGTTTTAAGCCTGCCTTTGTAGACCTGCCCTAAAGATGCTGCCGCAATAGGTTGAGGCGTTAGTTCGGCATAAATCTCTTCTGGGCGATCGCCGAGCTCTTCTTCAATAAACTGGTAAGCCAGCTCGTTGGGGAAAGGAGGTAGCTGATCCTGGAGTTGCGTTAGTTCTTCTAGAAACAGCGGCGGAACCAGATCAGGCCGAGTGGAGAGAGCTTGCCCCACTTTTATGTAGGCTGGCCCTAAGGCAGTCAAGACTTCCCGCAAGCGCACGGCGCGAAGGCGTTGATTTTTAGCTGCTTGTCCTGTCCGCTTGTCCCACCACAAGCTCAGCCCAAAGGTCAGAAATGGCCAAATGATGGTGAGCAAACGACCCCATACTTGCAACGGTTTGGAGCGGTAGTAGTCCGCGATCGCTACTGGGTCATAGCGTAAGCCAGCAACTTCTGGATCAAATTCCGCTTCAGCCACAGGTTCGGGCATTAGCATTTCTGGCGGCAAGGCGACTGGCTCACTTTTTACCGTAATGGTTGAGGCCGTGATGGTTGAAGGGGAGGTTGAGTTTGTCACTACTATTCCGGCTGGAATAGCAGACTCTGGCTGAACTGAGCGTAAGTCAGTTCGCGTAGCAGTAGAAGATATCTCAACATTCTTCATGGGTTCAGGACTGATTGGGGAGCAGCGATGTTAAGTATTGTAACAACTCAATTCATCATAGCTCTGAGTTCATTTTCACTCTAGCTTTTGATTGAATTGCTCAATTCTCATTTCGGGGTAAGGGAAGCAGGGGTACGGCAACTCACACTAAACTAAATGGGTAGCCCCCTGTGATTCGATGTGATTTCCACCAGGAGACCTGGTTTTACCTGCTGCTTAGGACGCAGTATCTTCAGTGTCTAGGGAGTTCGAAGTTTTTTCCTCTTCCTTCAAGGTCAATTCTGCCTCATGTTGCTTTCTCTTCGGATTGAAAACTTTGCTCTAATCGATCGCCTGGAATTAGAGTTCAGCACCGGTCTGAATGTCTTGACGGGCGAAACAGGTGCTGGCAAATCAATTATTTTAGATGCGATTGACGCAGCCTTGGGTGGTAAGGTGACGAGTCGGGCCATTCGGACTGGAGCCGATCGTGGTTTAGTAGAGGCTACGTTTGCTCTGGACCCGTCGTTAGCTGCTTGGCTGACGGAGCAAGAAATTGACCTCCTAGATGATGCCTCTCTGGTTTGTAGCCGCGAAATGGTGGCAGGCCAGAGCACCCTGCGCAGCCGATCGCGCCTGAATGGAGTGCTGGTGAACAAGCAGCAAATGGAAATTCTTCGCGATCGCCTGGTAGAAATCACGGCCCAAGGCCAAACCATGCAGTTAGGGCAGGCCGCAAATCAGCGTGAGTGGCTGGATGGTTTTGGGGGGCCACCGCTCCTAGAACAACGGGCAGGAGTGAGTAGTGCCTTTATTGCTTATCAACAGGCTTCACAAGCTTTAGAGAAGCGGCGACACTCCGAGAGCCAGCGGCTGCAACAACTAGACCTATATCAATATCAGTTGCGAGAGTTAAGCACTGCCAACTTGGCGGAAGCGGATGAGCTAGAGCAACTGGAGCAAGAACGGCAGCGACTCAGCCATAGTGTGGAATTGCAGCAGCAAAGTTATCAGGCGTATCAAGCCCTCTATCAAAACGATGCTGGGGAGCCTGCCTGTGCCGACCTGCTGGGCAATACCGAAGTAATTTTGAACGATATGCTGCGCTACGACCCTGAATTGCAGCCAATTTTAGATCTAGTAACCGATGCCCTGGCCCAAATTCAGGAAGCGGGGCGGCAAATTAATGCCTATGGTGAAAGCGTCGAAACTGATCCCCAGCGGTTGCAGGATGTGGAAGACCGCATCGCTGAACTGAAACAAATTTGCCGCAAATATGGCCCTACCTTAGCCGATGCGATCGCCTTTCAACAGCGCGTGCAGTCAGAGCTAGAAGCTCTCACCGGAGGTGGTTTATCGCTAGAAGAGTTAGAGCAAACTTACCAAGAACGCCGAACTGCTCTAGTAACAGTGTGTGCCCAGCTGACTGAATTACGGCAAGTTGCCGCCCGTGAGCTAGAAGACCGCCTGATTCGAGAATTAAAGCCGCTGGCAATGGAGAAGGTGCAGTTTCAAGTGCAAATTGCGCCGATCGCCCCTACTGCCAACGGAGCCGATCAAATCACCTTCTTGTTTAGCCCTAACCCTGGAGAACCTTTACAACCATTAAACGAGACTGCTTCCGGTGGGGAAATGAGTCGTTTTCTACTGGCGATTAAAGCTTGTTTCTCGCAAGTCGATTTGATTGGCACACTCGTTTTTGATGAAATCGATGTGGGGGTTTCCGGTCGGGTAACCCAGGCGATCGCTGAGAAACTATACCAACTGAGCCAGCAGCACCAAGTCCTCTGTGTGACTCACCAACCGATTGTGGCGGCGATGGCAGACTATCACTTCCATGTCGATAAGCAAGCGATCGCTGAGCCTGTGGTGGTGGCAACCAAGAACGGCAAACGCAGTCAATCTAAAGGCAAGCCAGCCGCAGCTACAGAAATAGAAACAGAAACTACAGCCGTTGACCTGATCACCTCCGAAGCAGATTTAGAAGCCATCCGGACGGTGGTGCGTGTCACAACTCTAGACCCCAACCAGCGTCGAGAAGAACTAGCCCAACTTGCGGGAGGGCGCTCAGTTCAAGAAGCGATCGCCTTTGCCGACTCTCTGCTGGCCCAAGCAGCCGACCTGCGCCAAACGCCTGCAACCACTACAATTGCCCCTGTTGAGACTGTTACACCAGCGGAAGTCAACTCTAAATCAAAGACACGCTCAACCTCTACTCGGGCTAAAGCCTCGCGATCGCAAGCTCCAAAAAAGGCTTAGTTCATCATTTTGGTGTTATTAATATCACACGTTTCTTACTTGCGTCAGCAGGGCTATTGAGCTGCAACCAATTAACTTCAAGAGTTTACATGCGTTGTTGAGCTTTGATAGCAACGTATATTTTTTTACTAGACCACTTTAAAAAATATATTTCACTATCTATAGCGATCCCAAATGGGTTGCACCTCTCACAACCCGCCAATTTTAGAAATCATTTAGGACTGCTATATGTTCAATGATTAAAAACTCAGCCATTTTGCTGAAAGTCGATACCAAACAGATTGAAAACTGAGGTTGCTGAGAATTATTAAACTCATTTGGGCAAACTGAGCGAGTGATATTGAGAAATCAATTAGTCAAGCAACTAAACAGTGACCTATGGAGGCAGACAGGAATCTGTTCGAGATTAACTTTGCTTACAAGGTGGCGGAATATTTTTAAGCCATATATCGCATGCAAAGTCTTTTTACTTTGCCTTATAACTGTCCTTGAAGCTATATTTTTTAGTCATGACCATTATTCTTGAAACTAGTTGACAGTCTACAAACAAAAATTTATATCTGTAAACTTCTACTCAAAAAATCAACAGGTATAAATTAAAGACGAAAATCCTAAGAACTAATACTTCATCTACCTATTAAACATATTCGTAGGGTTGATATTATCCCTATCAACCCTAAAATCAGGGATTGCCAACATGACTTTAGCTAGTTCTCTCACAGACTTTTCTTTAGCAGAGCTGTTCCGAATGATTGACCAAGGACGCAAGTCGGGTCGTTTGACGCTTCTCATCGCCGGCGATGCTCCAACCTCTCAAGCGCCCGTTTGTCGATACATTTGGTTTCGGCAGGGACGAGTCATTGCTGCGGCTGACCGTTTAGATGGGCAAGGCTTAATTTCCCAAATTACAACGAGAGGATGGTTGAGCCAGCGAGTGATTGAAAGATTGGGTAATCTTGCTGGAGGAGAAACTCCTTTAGGGTTGACCTTAAAAACTCAAGGAGCGCTGCAAGCCGAACAATTAAATTTGCTTTTTTCAGCTCAGATGCAGCAAATTTGGAGCTTATTTGGGATTCAAACAGGGCGGTTTGATTTAGATGGTAAAGCTACTTTACCTAGCACTGAAATGACGGGTTTGAGTTTGCCAGCAATGGAAGTTGCTCTGGCAGGTTTGAGAGCCATGAAAGATTGGACTACATTGACTGACGTGCTACCAGAGGCCAACTCAGCCATCCAAAGCATCATTCCAGGAAAACCGCAATTCCGCTTGAATCCTGTTGAGTCCCAAATTTGGGAATTTGCCAGTGGTTCAGTTTCTCTGAACGCGATCGCTAAGCAACTCAATCAACCCGTTGCTAAAGTTCAACAAGCAGCCTTTCGACTCATGCTAGCCGGTTTAGTAGAGGAGCTTCCTCTGATCACATCTGGTTCAAATGTCAAAGGCCCTCCAATAGTTCTCGATCCGATCGAGCAGTTTCCAGAGGAGCCCAAGAAGACAGAAACCGCAGAAAAATCCAAAGTGAGCAACTCCTTTCTGCAAAACTTGGTTGGCTTTTTACGGAGCAAGAGCTAATGGAAATTTTACGAATTGTTGTAACAGGAACAGTCGGGGCGGGAAAGACCACTTTCATCCGTACCATTAGCGAAATTGATGTGGTCGATACAGACCGTCGAGCCACCGATGAAGTAGCTGAGCAAAAGCGCAATACCACAGTCGCCTTTGACTTTGGTCGTTTGACTTTTGCCCCTGGCCAAGCCATGCATCTATATGGCACACCTGGTCAATCGCGATTTGACTTTATGTGGGACATGCTGATTGAGAAAGCACATGCCTACATTTTGTTACTAGATGCCAATCGGCCTCAAGACTTTCGTTATGGTCGGCGAATTTTGGCTTTCATGAATCAGCGAGTACAAATTCCCATGATTATTGGGCTGACTCATATGGATTGCCCTGGGGCATGGGATGCAGAAAACGTTGCTTTGGCCTTAGGGTTATTAGATCCAGCTTCTCGGCCTCCCATTGTAACTGTGAATGCCAATGAGAAAGAGTCTGTATTCGAAACTCTCGTTACTTTAATTGAGCAACTGATGGGAACTGCCGCTGTGAAGTAAAGAAATATCGTAGAGATTTGGTTTTACCAGGAGTTAGCTGCTCTAGGCTCTAAATTGATTCTCTACCGAATTCTTTCACTTCACATGTTATAAAGTCTCCTTCCTTGTGAAGAATAACTCAAGTAAAAAGCGCAAGAATTTAATTAGCAGATTTAATCAATAATTTATTCTTGCTTGACCTGTTATAAAGTCTCATTTCTTGTGAATAATAAGTCAAGCAGAGGGCATAAAGAGTTTAGTTAAGAGGCAATTTCAACTACTGAATATATCACTTCATTCAGTGAGTTACTATCAGAAATAAGATGGATAAAATAGAAGACTAACCAGATTTGTTGCCAGCTTCTGGATGAAAATTTTAACTTCTCCATCTCGCCAAACACTCACAACACTACCATCGAGGAACAAGCCATGATTGTTGTTTCAGCTCTACAAGATGTTCTCCAAAATTTCGTTAGCGGCACCCCCGATGTTCAAGGTGCAGCTCTAGTTAGCCCTGATGGCCTTGCTTTAGCTTCTGCTCTTCCTGCCGGGTTTGACGAAGAAAGAACATCGGCAATGTCTGCGGCCATGATCTCTTTAGGCGAGCGAATTGGCCAGGAGTTAGCGCGGGGAGCAATTGACCGGATTTTTGTGGAAGGCGAGAAAGGCTACGGAGTGCTAGTGGGTTGTGGCACCGAAGCCGTACTTCTAGTCCTAGCTAGTTCTAGCGCCAAGCAAGGCTTGTTGAACTTAGAGATTAAGCGAGCGGTTGCCTCAATCACTCCTATGGTCAGCTAGAAATAACGCTTGACTCAACTGAAACCAAGTATTCGTCGATCTTCATCTTCAAAAAATTAGGGAATCATTCATGACTACGTCGCGTGAACAACTCGGAGATTTCAGCAGTATCGTTTGCCTAAAGTCCATCATTGTTGGCATGGAAGATGCCTTAGGTGAGAAAGCAACTGCCATCTCTTTAATTGCAGCAGGTCGGGCTCGGGGCAAAAAGCTGGCAGCAGAATTAGGCTTGGTCAACTCAGCAGTGTCCTTGGAAGATGCTACCTCCAAGGTGGCCCACGCTTTGGGAAAGGATGGAACTCGTTTGCTGGTCCTAGACAAAATTGAGCGAGACGGTGGCACCATCAAAGTGTATACACAGGAGACTATCTGCTCTGCTGGCGAACCTCAAGGCTCAGAGCGAAAGTGCACTTTTACCCTAGGTGCTGTTTGGGGGGCATTAGAGGCAATTCTAAGTAAGCGCTTACAAGGTAAGCATACTGAATCTGTTCTGCGTGGTGGCACCCATGATGTTTTTGAATTTACTCAACTAGGATAAGCGTCAAAGTGCAAAGGTACTCTTGAATAAGAATGAGCAGCGCCATGAATCAAAGTTCAATTGCTACGGCGTTGCTCATTTTTTACATGCTAAATAGTGTTTTAAATCTTCAGGGATGAGCAGATGATGAGTAGGAGTGGGCAGGAAAGCATTCAAGCTGCGGCTGAATTGTTGGAGCAATACAGCTCGGGTAGAAGAGACTTTTGTCAAGCAGAGCTAAGCCAAGCAAATTTAATTGAAGCCGTACTCTGTGAAGCTGACCTCTCGAAATCTAATTTGACTGAATCTAATTTGATTCTGGCTAACCTCTCTCAAGCTAATTTAACTGGAGCAGTTTTAGTTCGGGCCAACTTGAATGGAGCAGAGTTAATTAATGCCAACCTTAGTCAATCTAATCAAGTCCAAGCTGGTTTAATTGGAGCCAATCTGAGCGGAGCCAATCTGAGCGGAGCCAATCTGAGCGGAGCCAATCTGAGCGGAGCCAATCTGAGCGGAGCCAATCTGAGCGGAGCCAATCTGAGCGGAGCCAATCTGAGCGGAGCCAATCTGAGCGGAGCCAATCTGAGCGGAGCCAATCTGAGCGGAGCCAATCTGAGTGGAATAGATTTTCACAAAGTATTTTGTAGCCTGACGACTTGTTTCCCTCCAGACTTTAATGTGGGGGCGGCAGGGATATATGTTCTAAAACCCGATATCTCTCTACAGAATGTAGATTTAAGCCAAGCTAACTTAGACTGGGTAGATCTGAATTTCGCTTCTCTACAAAAGGTTACTTTAGTCGAAGCAACATTACGTCAAGCAGGTTTGGCTTATGCCAATTTAAGCAATTCAAATTTAAGTAAAGCTAATTTAACCGCAGCCAATCTTAGCCAAGCTAACTTAGAAACTGCTAATTTGACAGCCGCCATCTTAAATGATGCGAATTTAGGACAAGCAAAATTAGCTAAAGCTAACCTCAATCAAGCAATTCTAGTAAACGCTAATTTAAGTGAAGCTAATCTAGAATCTAGTCATCTAATTGGGGCTAATTTATGCGGAGCAGATTTAAGTAAGGCTAAGCTTTCCCAAGCAAATCTGCAAGATGCTATTTATGATCAAGGTAGTGACTTTGCCGCCGGAACTCGTTTCCCAAAGGGCTTCAATCCTGAAAGGGCTGGAGCTTCTATTCGTAATGCTTAAAGCATAGTTATCTTTAATATTAGGTATTGCTGAGGTTGGCACGGGCATTACGGCGTAACATCTCAGGTTTGATCCGCCGTAGGGCGGAAGCTGGAAAGCGGCGATCGCATTCTTCATCAGAAATGTTTGCCAGTTCACTCAGCTTAGGAGCCACGTTCCGGGGGTAAGGCTGAAAATCAGTAGCATCTGTGGCTTGAGCAAAGCGTTGGTTCCAAGGGCAGACATCTTGGCAGATATCACAGCCTGCGACCCAGCCCTGCATTTTAGTCGCGATGGCTTCTGGGAGGGTTTCAGCTCGGTTCTCAATCGTATGGTAGGCAATGCAGCGGTTGGCATCTACTACAAACGGTTGAGCGATCGCTCCGGTGGGGCAAGCTTCCAGGCAGCGGGTACAGGTGCCGCAATGCTCGGTGTGCGGGCGATCGGGTTCTAAAGCTAAGTTGGTTAACACCTCCCCGAGAAAAACCCAAGAACCATACTCTCGCGTAATCACGTTACTATTTTTGGCAATCCACCCCAAGCCCGCTCGTTGAGCCCAAGCTTTATCCTGAATAGGGCCTGTATCAGCATAGTAACGGGCTTGGATGCCGTCCCCTTGGGCTTGTAGCCAGTTAGCAAAAGCCTTGAGTTTTTTGTGCAGTATGCGATGGTAGTCTCGCCCCCAACCGTAGCGGGAAATCTTGGCATACTCTTGTCCTTCAGGCCGCTGATCGGCAGTGTAGTAGTTGAGTGCCACGCAGATGACTGACTGCACCTCTGGCATAATTAGGCGTACATCTTGGCGTTTAGGATTATCCATCCAAGCCATATCCGCTTGGTAGCCTGTATTTAACCAAGTTTGCAGACTTTGTATTTCAGGACTGTTGGCATCGAGGTCTACTGCGGCAATTCCAACCTTGTGAAAGCCTAGCTCCAAAGCTTTTTGCTTGATGCGATCGCGATCGGTATTGGCAGCTCTGACTACGTCACTCATAGGGTTGACTCTAAGTACGCGCAAACAAAGCTCGGTAGACAGGTTCTCCCCGTTCCAACGTCATACATTCCCGTTCCGTCGGCACAGTTAGAGGATTTTCACTCAGCCAATATTCCCCCTGCCGCTGAAACGCTGCATGCTCCTCAAAGCGATCGCACATTTCTACAGCCACTTCTTGAATATCAGACTGAAGAAAGACAACGCCACCCTTAACCAAATAGCTAGCCAGTTCTCTCACTAACTCTGGCTGCACTACCCGTCGCTTTTGGTGTCGGCGCTTAAACCAAGGGTCAGGAAACTGGATCGTTACTCGTTGCAACACTCCCTTCGGTAAAGAGTGCAACAGCGATCGCGCCGAAGTATTGGCATTACAAAACAAGTAGTGCAAATTGGGCAAATTCAGCTCATCGCGCTCCTGGTTAGCTTGATCTACCAAAGGAGCCCGAATTTCCAAACCTAAAAAATTCCAACTCGGTTCCGTTTGCGCCATACTCAGCACAAAGCGCCCCCTAGCACAGCCAATGTCCAAATGCAGCGGCTGGTTTGAGTCCGTATACACTTGGTTCCAATCCGGGGGATGAACTGGACTTTGATATTTGCGGCTCAGCGGATTAACGTGTTCTCGAACTCGAACCAGTGACAAGGTTAATGCTTCCTCTCGTAAATGCTGAACAAGCTGTACCGTAATTTCTTCTCAGGATTATCCTTTAGAGGAAATCAGTTTGCGACAATATAAACCAATTTAATCGATTCCCAAGTTAGTTCTCCGCCATCAAGGGTGGAGTTGCTTTAACCGTTTGATCACCCGCTTTAAAAAATCACCTTATGAGCTTGCAGTTTCGCTTCGCTGTTGTCAGCGATCTCCATGTTGCCTTACCCCATACCATTTGGGAGCATCCTAATCGGTTTCACTTGGTCGAGGTGAGCATCCCTGCCCTGGAAATTATTTTGGCGCACTTAGAGCAACTAAATCTTGATTTTTTACTCATTCCTGGCGATCTCACCCAGCATGGCGAACCCGAAAATCATGCTTGGCTGACGGAGCGATTAGCTCAACTCCCTTTTCCCACGTACGTTGTGCCTGGTAATCATGATGTCCCAACTCCTATGCCTGATGGCACTTCGATTGGTTGGGCTGATTTTCCCACCTACTACCATAAGTTCGGCTATGAAGATACCTCTCGGATGTATTACACCTGTGAACTCTTGCCTGGAGTGCGCTTAATTGGGCTGAACTCCAACCAATTTGACGCCCAAGGCAAACAAACAGGTTATCTAGATGAGCAGCAGCTTAACTGGCTCAGTCACGTTTTAGCCGAAATCGAACCGGACGAATTAGTGCTAGTAATGCTGCATCACAACGTAGTAGAGCACCTGCCCAACCAATCGCAACACCCATTGGGCCGCCGCTACATGCTAGACAATGCGCCAACTCTCTTGCAAATGCTGCAAGACGCGGGGGTGCAGCTTGTATTTACTGGGCATCTGCATGTGCAGGATATTGCTCAGCACCAAGGTATTTACGAGATTACCACTGGCTCCTTGGTCAGCTATCCCCATCCCTATCGAGTTTTGCAGTTTCATCGCGATCGCCAAGGCAGACAATGGCTGCAAGTAGAATCCCATCGGGTTGACGCTGTGCCCGATTGGCCGCAACTGCAACAAGCCTCTCGTCAATGGATGGGCGATCGCAGTCATCCCTTCATGCTGAAACTGCTGACTCAACCACCGCTCAATTTGCCACCAGAGGAAGCCGAAATTTTGCTGCCGAGCCTACGCTACTTCTGGGCCAAAATTGCGGATGGGGACGCTTTGTTTGACTTCTCGCACTTTCCTTTAGCCGCACAGCAGTACTTTGAGAGCTTTAGCGCCACCAATCGTTGGGGTAGTCCTGCATTGATTGATAACCACAGCACTTTGCTCCTGCGAACCAAGCAAGCAAAATCTTCATCTAAGCCCGTCTAGTCCAGCGGCGTGAAACCTGTTCCATACAAGCAGACGCGATCGCAGGTAGAGGTAAAACTTCTTTCGCAGCACCCAGCTCAACCGCAGCTTTGGGCATGCCATAGACCACACAAGTCTCGCGATTTTGAGCGATCGTATGCCAGCCAGCGGCGTAAAGAGATTTGAGACCCATGGCACCGTCTTTGCCCATCCCCGTGAGCAGCACTGCCACTCCTTTTCGGGGCCAGTGAGCCGCTACGCTGTTGAAAAAGACATCTACAGAGGGGCGATAAACACACTGCGATGGCTCTGGCGTATAGGCCAAAGTCAGATCTGCTTGCACAATCAAGTGATGGTTAGTACTAGCGACAGAAACAGTACCTGCCTGAAGGACTTGGCCGTGCTGGGCAATTTTTACCGGGATAGTGGTTTGCTGATTCATCCACTCAGTTAAACCGGGAGCAAATTGAGCATCAACATGCTGGATGATGACCACTGCTGCCGGAAAATTAGCTGGGAACTGGGACAAAATGGTTCGCAGCGCTTGCGGTCCTCCAGTGGAAGCGCCAATCACGACCAAAGGAGGCGTTGGATGAGCGAAACTATCTGGTTGTATCGAGTTTGGCGATCGCGACTTTCGAGCTGTAGACTTGCCAATCAGCTTAGCTACCATCGCAATTTTAGCCAATACTTCAGTGCCACTCGCCCCCTGTCCTTGTGGCCCCAAAATAGGCGTGTTCACTGCATCTAAAGCGCCATAACCCATTGCTTCAAACACCTTAGCGCCGTGGCCGCTCACCGTTGCGGTGACTAGTACGATAGCGCAGGGAGATTGAGCCATAATTTGGCGGGTTGCAGCGACTCCATCCAACTCAGGCATCAACAAATCCATCAAAATTAAGTCTGGGGTGTCTTGAGCGGCTTTCGTCACCGCTTCAGCTCCATTGCGAGCTATCCAAGCAACTTCGTATTCTGGAGCGCTGGCAACTACACGGCGAAGCGCTTCTACCGCCAGCAGCATGTCATTGACGATGGCAACTCTCATGCGATCGCCTCACCGATGAGATCGCGCACGGCCTTGAGGAGGGTGTCGTCATGAAAGCTACTTTTAGTTAGGTAGTAGTCCGCTCCCACTTCCAACCCCCGCATGCGGTCTTCTTCTCGGTCTTTGTACGACACAATAATCACGGGTAAAGATTTTAAGGTGGCATGTTGCTTCAATTGACCAATCAGCTCAATCCCATTCATCCGGGGCATGTCAATATCCGTGACGACCAAATCAAAATGCCCTGTACGAATGGCATTCCAGCCATCTATACCATTAACCGCTACTTCCACCGCATATCCTTTGTTTTGCAATAACTTCCGCTCCATTTCGCGTACCGTAATGGAGTCATCTACGACTAAAACGCGCTTTTGAGCTTTGGGTGCTAGCTGGGCTGTTTTACGACTGATATGACTAAGCTGACCATTAGCTAGCAGATGATCAATTGATCGCACCATGTCTTCCACGTCGATGAGGAGGACCGGAGAGCCATCTTCCAGGAGAGCCGCCGCGCTAATATTTTTCACCTTACCCAAGCGGGAATCGAGGGGCCTAACCACTAGATCTCGCTCACCCAGAAACCGATCTACCACTAGGCCATAGCAGCTCAAGCGATCGCTGATTACGATGATCGGGAGATCCTTGGCATGACCGGAAGAGGCAGGTAGCTCTAGAACTTGATGAGCCACTACCAGACCAATATTTTGCTCATCAATGGTGAAGAACTGGCGGTTTTCTGCCACCGCGATCGCCTCTGGTTCCACCATGACAATGCGGTCAATCCGAGTCAGCGGCAAGGCATAGGGCTCACCAGAAATCTCGACTAAAAGCGTGCGAATGACTGACAAAGTCAGGGGCAATTGCAGGTAAAAAGTCATGCCTTTACCTGGTTTAGAGATCGCCCGTAAGCTCCCCCCAACTTCCTGAATCATGTTCTGCACAATATTTAGCCCCACACCCCGTCCCGAGAGCTCCGTCACCGTATCGCTGGTGGAAAAGCCTGGTAGGAACAGAAACTCAATTAGCTCCGCTTCTGCGAGTTGAGGAGCCATCTCAGGGCTGACCAATTGTTTGCTGACGATCTTGGCGCGTAAACGCTCAAAATCCATGCCTCGTCCGTCATCAGACACGGTGATCGAAAGCATGCCGCCCTGATGTAATGCTTCTAGACGTACTAATCCTTCTCCTGGTTTACCTGCTGCTAAGCGCTCTGCGACTGATTCAATGCCGTGGTCAACGGCGTTGCGGAGCAGGTGGGTGAGCGGTGCTTCTAGCTTTTCTAAAATGTCTCGGTCTACATCTGTAGCTTTGCCCAAAACTTCAAACCGGATCTGCTTATCTAGCTGCCTACCTAAATCTCGCACCATGCGCGGAAATGCCTGCACGCCATCGGCAAAGGGGCGCATGTGACTCGCCAAAACTTCGCGATAGAGGCGATCGGACAAATTGGCAGAACGACGGGCAAATAGTTCCAATTCATTCAAGCGATCGCTCAACATCTGACGGCAATCAGTGGCTTGCTGCCGCACGGCATTGAGGTAGTTTTCGCTGCGCTGATTTAAGGGCTGCCCAACTAAAGATTCCTGCAACTTTTCTAACAAAGTGGACAGATCTGTTTGTTGCCGCCTCAGTTTTAATAAGGAATCGGCAAATGGTTGGAGCCAATTCGCTTCTACTAGCGATTCTCCAGCCAATCCCATCAAACGGCTGAGGTTGTCGGCACTGACTCGAACCACCCGATCTAAGTTGTCGGCTGTCTGCATACCAGACGAGCTGAGCGGTGTCGCTTTAGCTGTTGCGGATAACGACGCGCCGGAAGCAACCGGATCAGCGATCGCTGTGGTGGCAATTTGGCTCTCTGCCATAGTTAAGCCCACAGTTGACAGATGCGTTGCGATCGCTTCTGCTTCCAGAATCGGTGCTTGATTCAGTTCCTCAGGCGCGAGCGTACCAACTGGAGTAATTTCTACTGAAACGGTTGCGTCAGAAAGGACTGCTAGTTCGTTGGCGAGAGATTGCGATTGTGGATCTGGTTGTGGGTCTAGTAAAGTGGCGATCGCCCTGACCAGCGCTTCAATCCCCTCCGTTTGCTCGGCTAGCCACCCCTGTAATTGGGCCTCTGAAACTTGGCTTAACCGTAACAACAGATCAACGCCTTGGAGCAGTACATCAATATGCTCTGCCGCTAAAGTTGCAGTGCCCATCTGAGCACTCGCAAAGCAATCTTCCATCACATGAGCCAGTCGGACGCCCACCTCTAAATCAACAATTCGCGCGGCTCCTTTAATCGAGTGAGCGGCACGCATCAAGGACTCCAAGGTCTCAGGCAGCCCAGGATGAGTTTCTAACTCCAGCAAACCGTGGTTTAAGACTGCTGCTTGCGCCTCTACCTCCATCCGGAACAATTCCAGCATGGAGAAATGGCTAAAATCCTGATTTGCGCTCACTACAGCAGCCTCCGGTTCAAGGTGTAAAACAGCAGCTCGTCATCTAAATAGTTCACACTATGGTTTTGCCAGTTGATGATGCCCTTGGTGTAGGTATCCTTGGCATTCGAGAGCGTTGCAGGTAAATTGCGGATGTCATCGGGGTGAATGCGCTGCACACCATAGACTTCATCAACGGGAAAGACCCAGCTACTTTTCTGGCTTTGCACCACCACCATGCGCTGATAGGCCATCTGATGCGTGGTTGAAGCAGCAGCCACCTGCCCAATACCGAGCAGATCACGCAGAGAGATACACAATTGCAACTCACCGCGAATATTCACCAAGCCTTGAAAGATCTGGTTACTCCGGTGCGGCAAAGTCCGAACTGAGCTAACTTGGGTAATCTCCTGAAACAACAGCGCTGATAGGGCTAACCATTCCTGGCCCAAGCGAAAGATCACTACTGATAGAGTGCCCGCCGTCTGCTCTATTTTCTCCTCAGCTAAGGAGCTAGCCCACTCCAGTAGATAATTAGCCGGGATCTCTCGCTCTAGTAAACTGCGTCCCGCTTGGGCGTAGACGGGACAGTTGCGGCAATGAATCATCTCCAAAAGTTCGGGGCAGGCGCGATCGCCGGAGACACCGATGGTATTCCAGCAGCGTTCGGAAGGAGATGACAAGTTTAGTTGATTCATAAGCTGCCGTAAATTTGAACCGAGACCGTTCTGATGTAAGAGCTTTAAGGGGAAATTGGGCGATCGCTGACTTGAAACCGAGCAATCTCTTGATGTAGCCCTTGCGCTACTTCGCCTAGCTGGGCGATCGCTCGATTAATTTCTTGAAGTGAATCAGCGGTTTGCGTCGATACATCACTCAGTTGCACCATGACATCACTAATCTGTTGTGCCCCTTGTGCCTGAGTTTCCATTCCTTGCGTCACAATCAAAAATTGCGGAGTCAGTGTTGTCACCTGCTCAATAATCTGACCCATTTGCTGGCTAATTTCCCTGACTTCCTCAGCTCCCTGCTTCACTTCCTGGTTGAACTTATCCATTTCCATCACCCCAGTGGAGACAGAAGCCTGCATTTCTTTCACCGTTTGCTCAATATCTAAAGTAGCCACAGCGGTTTGGTCGGCCAAGCGGCGAATCTCTCTCGCCACTACTGCAAAGCCCAACCCCTGTTCTCCTGCTTTTTCCGCCTCGATCGCAGCATTTAAGGAGAGTAAATTCGTCTGGTCAGCCACTTTGGTAATGGTCTTAATCACACCATTAATGCTTTGGGCCTTTTCGCGAATCACCTCCAGCCTGGAGGTAATGGAGGTGGTTGACCTCATTAATTGCTGCATCGAATTGGCCATAGCCGTGAGATTAACCTGGCTCACGCTGGCACTAGCAGCCGTAGTCTGAGACTTAGCAGCTACCACTTCCATCGTTTGCACCAAGTCTTCAGAAGTAACCGCAATCTGTTTTGCGGTCGCCACTACCTCTCGGGTCGAAGCCACTTGTTCTGTCACGGTGGCCTCTAGTTGTTTCCCAAAAGCAGTCAGCTTGGTGATAGAAGCTGTCACTTGAATGCCAGATTGTTGGACTTGACCAACGAAGCCACTGAGTCCCCGAATCATCCTTTGAAAGGCGAGGAGAAGCTGACCGATTTCATTGCGATCGCTAATATCAGTTTTCAACTTTACGGTTAAATCACCGACAGAGATTTTCTCCGCAACATCTACAATCTCCGCAATCTGAGACTCCACTTGCCGAGAAAGCCAAAGCCCAATAATCAGATTAAAAACAACAGATATAACTACACCCAAAAACACTGAAACAACAACTAGTTTTTGGGCGGATTCAGATTCTTGCTCCAAGCGCTGTAACGCAGCCTGCTCTACCTGCAAAATTTGTTGTCGAGCTTCGTCAATATCATCCATTCGCAGAGATTTCATCAGAGCTTTAGCTTCAACCAATTGGCCTGAGTCAATTAGCTCAAAAATCTTCTGAGCAATTGCTTCATTTCGGTTCACCTTTTTGGCAAGATCCGCTATTTGCTGCTGACGCTCTAAACTCTGCGCTTGCTGATCCAGCTTTCCATAAGATTGATTGAATAGTTCTAAACCTTGATCATAGGATTGGATATAGCTTTTATCTTCTGGAAATAGCAGATAGCCTCGGACATTTCTGACCATTCTGGCAACGCCCAGCACCATTTGATCAACCTCAATAATGGTAGTCTGAGCTATCTTTTCTTCTGCCTGTCTTTGAAAAGCATTGCTTGTGTTTACATGAACGATTCCCCCTAGCCCTACTAAACACAAAATTGGTAGGGAGTATCCTATCAAGATCCGGTTTCTTAGTTTCTTATGCTTCAACATAGGCTTTGTGCTTAGATGAGTTGACTTTGAAGCGGGAAATCCCCTCACTTAGTATCTGGGCTACCTCTTTCAGCAACTCGATCGCCTGATTAATTTCCTTAAGAGAATCTGCCGTCTGCTCAGAGGTATCTCGCAGTTGCATCATGGCTTCGTTGATTTGTTGAGCGCCTTGAGCCTGGCCTTCCATGCCTTGATTGACCGTGAGCAATCTGGGTGCTAGCGCCTCTACCTGGCAATCTAATAGCTATAGGCAGGTTGGGGTTCAAGCGCGATCGCGCCTACCTTAAAGCGAGAAATTTCTTGGCGCAAACCCTGAGCTGCTTGGTTCAACTGCTCGATCGCTCGATTAATCTCCTGCAAGGCATCCGCCGTCTGCACAGAGGTTTCGCTCAACTGCACCATTGCCTCACTGATTTGCTGCGCTCCTTGAGATTGTGCTTCCATCCCTTGATTCACTACAGAAAAGCGGGGTGATAGTGCTTGTACTTGCTCAATAATTTCTCCTAACTGCTCACTGATAGTGCCTACATCCTCCACGCCTCGGCCCACTTCTTTGGTAAACTTGTCCATCTCCATCACTCCGGTGGAGACAGAAGATTGCATCTCCTTCACCATCTGCTCAATATCGAGGGTAGCCACAGCGGTTTGGTCGGCTAATCGACGAATTTCCCTTGCCACCACAGCAAAGCCCAAACCGTATTCCCCAGCTTTCTCTGCTTCAATAGCCGCATTGAGCGAGAGAAGATTAGTCTGGTCTGCCACTTTAGTAATCGTGTTAACCACACTGTTAATGTTGTTGGCCTTCTCACTAATAATTTCCAGCTTGGCGGAAATGGAATTAGTAGCAGCCACTAGCTGACGCATCGTAGTTGCCATTCGCAGCAAGTCTTCTTGGTTGGTAGCAGCAGCCACCGTTGTCTCTTGAGACATGGTTGCGACTTCTTCCATCGTGTTAGCCAGTTCTCCCGAAGTGGCAGCAATTTCTTTTGCGGTCACTACTACTTCATTGGTTGCCGCGACCTGCTCTGTGACGGTAGCTTCCAATTGTTTGCCAGAGGCTGCAATCTTCGTTGCCGAAGTTGTCACTTGAATACCCGATTGCTGTACCTGGCGGATCAGGGAGTTGAGATTATGAGTCATAGATTGAAAAGCGACCAACAGCTTGTCAACTTCATCGTTGCTGTTATTAGCACTCTCAACCTGCGTAGTTAAATCTCCGGCTGAAATTTGTTCTGCGACCACTACCACATTGGCAACTTTTGCCCCCAAGGGCTTCGCGATCGTGCGACTGAGATAGATGCCCAAAGCGATCGCTACTGTTGGTCCTGTCACTAACGTAAATATGACCCAGAAAGATGTCTGATTACTATCCTGAATAGCCATAACCTGAGCGGCCTTCGCAACTTCAGTATTAGTGTCTAGAAGCTTAAGCAGATCCTCGGTAGCTGCATTAAAAGTAGGACGTTCTTGTTGAGACAGAAAGCGGTTGAGAGTTTGCACTTCAGATTCAGTTAAACCACTTTGCTTAGCTTCTTCGTAAAGCTGAAGAAATCGTTCTTGATCTGTTTTCCAATCCTCCCAGTGAGGCTGGAAAGCGGACTTGTAAAGCCTTGCCTCTTCAGGGGTTTGAGGCGTTGACTCGTATTGTTTAAAGCCAACATCAATTTGCTCCCAAGCCTTCTTGATTCTGGTTAGCTCAGCCTCTTTATCATTCTCGCTAATTTCAGGATTAACCAAAACTCGCATAGAGGACTGAATTTGAGTTTGTCCCTCATTAATCTTCCAAATACCAGCCACACTAGGAAGACTATTTTTAGTCAGAGTGTCAATATGTTTATTTAGACGGGAGATACCTAACCATCCGACACTTGCAGCAACTAAAACGATCGCACTCATTACCCCAAATGAGCCAATCAAGCGATTCTGTAGTGACATGTTCTTGAGCATAAGATTTTTTCTATCAAGGTAAAGCTACAACAGAAGTTTGCGATCGCCTGCCATAACAAGCCACTTCAGCAAATACAACTCGGAATCCCGTATGGTACAGGATTGTGTCTACCTGCTTAGCCACGAAATCTTGAGAGGTCAAAATCAAACTTCATCAAGAACGTTGAACAGGAATAGATAACTTATATTTCCCTAATCTCAGCTCGGATTCACTAAAACTTTGCATCCGCCAGAAGCAGTTTTAGAAACACAAAGTTACTAAAAACAGGTCTCCACAAAGGCTTAAATTAATCTTAAATGTAGGTTTTAAGCTAAGAATTCAGCATTATATTTAGTGCTCAGATAAATGAATTCGCTGCAACCGTTGCCGCAACACCAGAGCACTCGCCAGATCACCCGATTGCTCTTTTAGTAAGACCAAGTGCAGCAGAGCTTCTTCGTGGTGCGGTTGTAAGTAGACAGCTTTGCGAAAACATTGCTCAGCTTCAGTTTCTTGGTCTACAGCTTGATAGAGTTGCCCTAAAAGGCAATAAGCCTCAGCATTATTACGATTTTGGTTGAGATACGCCTCACAGACTGCAACTGCTTCAACCAATTGCCCGCCATCCGCTAGCGTTTTGGCAGCAGTCAAAGATGCTTTTTGGGAGTCAGACACAGCAGTAGAGCGAGCATTCACCAATGTAGTTTTTGCCTCAATGCTAGGAACATTTGTCGGTTGCAACTCAAGCGCTTTGCGAGTGGATGTTGTATTTCTACTAGCTTTGGCTGGAGAAGCATTCCGCTTTTGTCCCTGCTGATTGTAAGTCATCAATACGGGGACTTTATCTTGAGTGCTAGACTCAACCTTACGGAAAGCAAATGCTAAAGCGTGCCGAATGGGACTAAATCGGGATGGAGGCAGTTGTCCCATTTCTGAGTGACCAACAAAGAACAAGCCATTTCTAACTAACAAACGATCTAAACGATGAATTGTTTGCTGCCTTGCCGCCTGATCTAAATAAATTAGTAAGTTGCGGCAAAAAACCACATCATAAGCTGGCTGATTCCAGAAAAGATTGGAATCTAATACATTTCCTTGAATAAAACTAACTGTTTTTCTGACAGATTCATTGAGCGAATACCCAGCTGTAACTCGCTGAAAGTATTTCTCCTTCAAAAAACTATTTTTTTCGCCTCCCTGGCTCAAGCTTTCTGCCTTGCCGATCGCAGCTTTGCCGCGAAATGAGTACTCGTCATAAACAGCTAGTTGAGCTTTTTGTAGAGCCTTTTGGCTAATATCAACAGCATCAACTTGAAATTGTTCTGCTCCTAACCCTGCTTCTAACAAAGCGATCGCCATTGAATAAGGTTCTTCCCCAGTCGAGCAAGGCGCACTCAAGATCCTGAAAACTTGATTGGGGTGGGCAGGCAACCACTCCGACATCACATAGTGCGCCAATAACACGAACGGCTCGCGATCGCGAAAGAACCAAGTTTCTGGCACCACCACGGTCTCGATCAGGGCTGCCAATTCTGTCCCCGAAGTGTGCAATTGAGTTAGATAAGCTGCCATGTCTACTAGGCCACAGCTTGCCATGCGAGATCGAACCGCTCTAGCGATCGTATTAGAACCAATGGCAGCGGCATTCAAGCCAATCTTCTGCCTGAGTAAATTCTCGATTGTAGCTTCTATCATTCTCAGGTACTTTATTGCACAACTGGCAGATCAATTACTTGCGTTGGAGGTAGCTGCACTGGAGATAATAGGTGTTCCACATCAAGGCACTGGATCACACCTTGGGTATCCATTAATTTTTTGCCTAAATAAGGAGCTGTATCCACCACCATTCCCGCAGGAACCAGCGTAGTACTAGACGTATTAAAAGTTTGCGTCACTCTCTCTGCTAGTAAGCCTAATATTTGTGTCTGGTTCTCGGCACTGAGAAAGCGAGCCACAATAATTCGAGTACTTAAGTAGGAGCGACAAGGACGACGACGAACCAGCTGGCATAGATCTACCACAGGCACCATATGACTCCGGTAGCGCAACAGACCAGATACATAGGCAGGTGCTTGGTGCGGTTTTGTCAGTCCTATTAGCGGTAGCACCTCCACCACCTGCTGGCTCTCCAAGGCATAACGCTCATCATCAATTGCAAAGAGCAGCATCAACATAAGGCAATCCCACTAAGCCGAACAGAATTTCTAGCAACTCAGCCAATTTCCGGCGCGATCGCTGAGGTTCACTTCTAGAATGACCAAATTAGGGCCAGACTTATCCAGTCAGTTGATGGAAGAAAATTAGCCAAAATGCGGATTAAGGAACTATACCTTATGAACTAGACTAACAGAATATACTCTCAAAAAACAGTATTATTATTAACTCTATTAGGTGCAATCAGTCGGTTTATCACTTACTTCAAGTTTTCCTCATCACACACATTCATGCCCTAAATACTAGCCATTTCATCAGCCTGGCTTATGATGTCAATGCCACCAGAAATTGTTACTAAAAGTCCGGAAGCATTCAGTGAATCCACCATACTTTCACCTGCTCCCCAAATTGTTGTTTTGCTCATTGATGATCAAATTATTATTGGTGAAGCAATTCGGCGGATGCTGGCTTCCGAACCAGATGTAATTTTTCATTATTGTAACGATGCTGCGCAAGCAATCCATCTTGCTGAAGAAGTTGCTCCAACAGTCATTTTGCAAGATCTAGTTATGCCTAACATCGACGGGTTGATGTTAGTTCGTCAGTTCCGCTCTAATCCCATTACTTGCAATATCCCATTAATTGTACTTTCGACCAAAGATGAACCGAAAGTCAAAGCGGAAGCTTTTGCATTAGGAATTAATGACTACTTAGTTAAACTCCCCGATAAAATCGAATTAGTTGCTCGCCTGCGATATCATTCCAGAGCTTATCTTAATCATCAAGCCCAGACTGCCGCACTGACGGCGCAAGCTCAAACTCAGAAGCTAGAACAAGCTTTGCAAGAGTTGCGAAAAACGCAATCGCAGTTAATTCAAACCGAGAAGATGTCGAGCTTGGGCCAGATGGTGGCAGGAGTAGCCCATGAAATTAATAATCCTGTTAACTTCATCTATGGCAATCTCAAGCATATTGAAAATTATATTCAAGAGCTACTAGATTTAGTTCATCTTTATCAAGAAGAATATCCTCAGCCAAGCACAAAAATTCAAAGTTATATTGAAACAATTGATTTAGATTTTGTAGCCCAAGATCTCCCTAAAACCCTATCCTCGATGAAAATAGGTGCAGATCGAATTCGTCAAATTGTCTTATCCCTACGTAATTTTTCTCGGCTTGATCAAGCTGAAATGAAACGAGTTAATTTGCACGAAGGCATTGACAGTACTCTTCTTATTCTGAATCATCGTATCAAGCAAGGAATTACTATTATTAAGAGCTACTATGACTTACCTTTAGTCGAGTGTTACCCCGCTCAGCTCAATCAGGTATTCATGAATATTCTGAATAATGCGATGGACGCGCTGTTAGAAGACTCAGGCAAAGCCCACAAACAAATCACTATCCAAACTGAACTAACGAATTCTCATCAAGTTCAGGTCCGTATTCAAGATAACGGTTGTGGGATTCCGCTAGAAATTAAGAATAAATTGTTCGATCCCTTTTTTACTACTAAACCCGTAGGCCAAGGCACTGGTTTAGGTCTCGCCATTTGCTATCAAATTGTCGAAAAGCACCAAGGTGAAATCGAAATTGGTTCTGGCCCAGAGGGGGGAGCAGAGTTTATTATTCGTTTACCAGTTCAGCACTTTTCTTGAAATCGGCGATCGCCCAAGCCATACCAACTGAGCGGTGCTTGCAGAGAGACAAGTGCCAACACTAATCTCTGAGTTGAGTAAGAGAATGCAGTAGTGGTTGTTTCTGTACGATCGCGGTGTAAACTGCTGCCAGTTGCTGGGCGATCGCTTTCGAGCAGGCAACCGTAAGATAACTAAAATTTTGGCAGGGGCTGTTGATTTAGAAGAGCAGTATAAACTTGGAGTAGTTTTCTTGCAGCTACATCCCAAGTATAGTTTTGAAAAATAAACTGACGGGCGCGATCGCCCAGCTCCTTGGCCTGCTCCAAATTACCCAAATATTTCGCTAGAGCATCTGAAATTGAATCAACATTAGTATCAACTATGCACGCGGCATCTGCTTTTGCTGCTTCAGGAAAATTGCAACCTGTAGTAATAACACAAGGTAAACCAGAGGCCATACCTTCGAGCACAGACATGCTGAATCCTTCAGAATAGGAAGGAGCAACATAAATACTGGCAGCGGCAAGGGCAGCATACTTTAAGCTACCTGTCAGTAGCCCTGTGAACGTTACAGCGTTTATACATCCTGCCTGTAAAAAATAACTCTGGGCGGTAGACGAAAAGCCAGTGTTGTCTGGTCCTGCAACAATCAAATGAGCTTGTGGAAAATGGCGGTGAACTTTAGCAAAAGCAGGAGCCAGTAGATCTAATCCTTTCTTAGGATCAATTCGACCGAGGAATAATACTATAGTTTTATTCTGAAGAGACGGGAATTTCTCAAAGAGAGGTTCTGTTTCCGGCAGTGCTTTAAAGTCTTCAGGATGAACACCGTTATAAATGATGACAGTAGGTGTATTTAATCCAAGAGATTTAGCATTGTCAGCTTCAGTTCCACAAGAAAACTGAATTGTACTCGCAGACTGAAGTGCAGGCTTTTCAACGACAGAATAATAAACCTTTTTCTTCCATACTTTATAGGATAAAGCCCAAGGTTCTAGCATGCCGTGTGCTGTCATCACATAGGGAATCCGATAAAGCTTACATATACAGTGAATTATTGAAACCAACGGAGAAAAGAGAGTATTAGTATGAACTATGTCATAATCTTCAACATTCTTAAGCATCCACTTAACTAAAGAAGAGCTAACAATAAAATCATTTTTATTGAAGCAGGGAAAGTATTGAACTCTATAGGCTCCCTCCTCAATCCAAACATTCAATGGTTTGGATAACTTAGAGGGATTGCTAGCATTAGTTGTAATAACATCAACAGTAACACCCAAACAAGCAAGCCCCTTAGCTATTCCCAGCACAATCTTAGGGATACCACCATAAACCTCTCCCATATAGGGTGTAACGAGCAAAATTTTCATCAACTTTAAGCTCTGGTTGATTAATGTATCTTTATTAGGCAGCGCTCATTGCGGATTTGGCTGCTTGCATAAGTCCATCGGCAAAGTTACTAGGTGAGTAGTTAGTAATAATTTTTTGGCTTACTTTTCCCATTTGAGCACGCAGTAATGAGCTTGACCTATGGATATTAACTAGCTTACCTATCATGTCCTCTACATTCTCTGGATCGAATAGAAAACCATTATGGTTATTGTGAATAAGCTCATGGCAGGCACCTACAGTCCGACTACAAAGAATTGGCAATCCAGCTGCACAGGCTTCGTTAACTACAAGCCCCCATTGCTCTTGTAATGCAGGGTGTATAAAAGCTTCAGCAAGACCATACCAATCTCCTAAGTCTTGGTAACTAATAAAACCAGGTAGATGGATGCAATAGTTTAGCCCTTTGTTCAGAATCAAGCTACGAATAGATGGTTCTTCTACTCCAGTACCACAAATTACCAGATCCCAAGCATGAGCTTCTTCTACTTGCTCACGATAAGCAACAAAAGATTCTATAAGTCGATGAATGTTTTTACGTTTAATAAATCGGGTTGCAGCAAGATAGTAAGGTTTATTAGGAATTTGAGGCTGACGTAATCTTGTAGTATTGGGATCCCGTCTAGCCTTCTCGGCTTGCTGACTAAAGTAGTCATTGTCGACTACGTCATAGCCAAGAAAAATGCGATCGGGACGAAATCCCAGTTGAACTAGATAGTCACGATGTAAATTACCGCCTACTAGTGCAGCGTCGTATCGCTTGACATACAGCCAAGATTTAATCATTTCCTTCCAAAATGTACGTCTAGCATCATCCCACTTGCTTTCACTCATCAAAATTGATAAAGCGGCATGCCGTTTGCACCACAATAAAGCTGCACGAGAAATAGGAAAACCCCAACCAGGAATGGCAACAACAGTTGGTTGTAGCGTATTCAGACAATCAAATAATAGAGATGTTGCAGGTATAGAAGAATTCGTACTATTTAGGGCGGTAGCCGATGTAGACAAAAGAGTTTTGAGGGGAAATGTAATCTCACGGCCCATGTCTCCCCAAGGATGTTCTTTGGTAGTATCTGTAACTTGTACTGCTGTAAACTGCCAATCTCTGCGTTGGCAAGCATCGTAGGTAGCTCGCAAACGGGCCGCGTGGTAACCCCCAATGTTATCGAAAATAACAACTACATGCATAGCCGAAAAATTAGTACTTAGTTGCTAGTTAATTGCGTCATGAGTGAGGAAGCCTCATGGGTGGATGCGGATTGGAGGGATAAGGATGAGTTGATGGATACATCCTGAGAGTTAGATTCCGACGTTTCATCCAGAGCAATAAAAAGCAGGGCCAAAAAGCCATACCGATCCAAGCATAAATTCCAGCTAAATCTCCGCCTCTTAGCAGTGGGATAAGAGACGAGCAAAGAATCGCACGAACTAAAACCCCTGCAAAAGGCTGAAGCTGAGTACTATACCGAACAACCTTGGCAATGACTAAGCCGTATAAAGGAGCAAAAAAGAGTATGCCAAATAGTCCAATTTCTGCATAAAACGATCCAAATATAGTTGGTGAAATTCCTACAGTGCCCCTACCACCTGCGATTGTAAAGCCTAACTTATTCATGTATCCTCCTACAGGTTTCTCAGGCCACCAAGCTCTAGGGATTGGCCGTATAAATATTTCTAGATGCTCCATTCCCCAACGGAAGTCTAGTTGCTCAGGATAAACATTTTTCAACAATACAAAGCCATCTAACATATTGGCGTCTTCAGCGCCTAATGCTCGTTCCAGCGCAATTTGATTGAGAGATTGGTTAGCTATGTTGGGATTACGCATGGCTCCACTAATAGCAAATACAGCCATAGCTAATATGAGAGAGAGCGTTAACAAAGCCAAACGTATTTTTGGTCGGTAAAATGAAGAAACAATGATTCCAGCAGCAATCATCCATCCTAAAAACTGGAAGCGAGCCTGACTTCCAAAAGTCAAGTAAAATACACTTGTTAAAATGGAGAGCGCCATCACTTTATTAATGAGAGAAGTTATTGCTCCAAACCGCCAAAGACAGACAACAAGAATTGCAATTCCTACTAAAGCAAAAGGAAACAAGTACAAATAGTTATTAATTTGAAAGGCTAGTGAGCTTCCGGCGCTGAGCTGGGTTGCTATTTGAGAGCGAGTAAGAATGACTAATGGCAAACAAAATAAACCAAGAAGAAGGGTCTTGGGCCGCAACCATTGTAGAACTGAGCGATCACTCGGTGGAATTGCAACTGCTAAGCTTCGCCTTTGACAAAGCATATAAGTGCTAAGCAAACAAATTTCCCCAAGAGTAATATACATTAGAGCCTCAAGGGCGGCTTCTTGAGTTATTGGTTTTGATATAAACCAACTTAACTTAATCCATTGGTTAATCCCATGCTCAACAGCCCAGTAGCGATAAGAAGCAACATAAAATAGAAAGCTACTAATAATTAATGGAATTTCATCATTGCGCTTCAAAAACCAGATAACACTTAGTACTAGGAAGGCTATTTGAGTAAAGGCAAGTTCAGGATATTCAAATAGTGGCATAAGGTAAGGCCTGGAGATTGTTTTGGAGTGTTGCCAAACCGAAATGCTCCATACTAGTAGATTGCCGAGAAAAATTTACTAATTGTTGAGGATTATTTAAACAAAAGAGGAGAGCTTCGGCGATCGCTGCTCCAGTCACGTTCTGCAATATCAATCCGCTTACTCCATCTTTCACGACTGCACCACAAAATCTGGACGCAATTGTTGGGAGTTTCCAGGCTTGCGCTTCCAGCTGTGTTAGTCCAAACCCATCCGAAAGAGTTGGAAGTAGAAAAATATCTGCCTGTTGATAGTATTGAGCTGTTGCGCTGCGAGGAACAGAACCAATCCACCGCACCTGTTCATGCACCTTATCCTGTTGGGGTCTAGCAATGCCTGGAGAACCAACTAGCCAGAATTCTATGTGTTGGTCACGTAGGTGTTCAGCCGCTTCTAGCAGTGCAACAATGCCCTTGCGTAAGATAACCTGACCAAGAAACAGCACTCGGAGCGGACGTTCAGCTGAGAAAGCAGAAGGGTAGGTTCGCACAAAGTCACGCGCTTGCTCAGGAGGTTCATAGGCAAGAGGAATGATATCAATCTTGTTAGCGGGTACTCCTGCTTGCTGCAAAGCTTGGCTTGACCACTGCGAGTTAACTAAAATCCGGTCAGCTAATGAGCATTCTTCCTGCCATCTGACCCAGTAGTGGGGTGGTGCCGGTTGCCAACTAGATTCATAGATCGAGTGTCTCGCGTATTCCTCTAGAACCAACTTTTCCTCAGTTGGCCCTGGATCAATTTGACCAAGGATAGTGCGCCAACCTCTGGTCTTGGCGTAACGGAACAGTTCTAAGGTAGCGTAACTGTAGGCAAAGAGGGTAGGGGGAGAATTGAGAGAGGAGTGTTGAGGAGCGATCGCATTTAGTACCTGCACTGCCCGTTTTTGGAACCAGTGATTACGGTCGATAATACGTTCCCATCCTGAGGTTTTCTGAAGGCGTTGAGTTAGTTCAAAGCGCATCAAAGAACCAGTGAAGGCGTGGACAGAGGTTTGGGCTAAATCTACATGGAACCGTTCACGTAAATTAGTGAACAGAGGTGTAGGCAGCTGGTTCAGTGCAGACTGTGGTGGAACCCAGGCATCTGTAATCAGGTGGGCGAGTTGTCCGGTCTGATGTAAAGCCCGTGGGATAGCGTAATGTTCACGCGCTCCTAGTTGACAACAGATCCAGGATGGCAATTCTTCATTTCTCAAAGTAGCCACGGTTGGTAGTTCAGCGTGTAGTGCAAGTCAGGCGATCGCTTTTTCACGAATCGGGCTGGGCTACCGGCAACAATGGTGTAAGGTTCCACATCTTTGGTCACGACAGAACCCGCACCCACTACGGCACCCTCGCCAATCCTGACTCCTGGCAAAATAATCGCTCGGTAAGCAATCCAAACGCGATCGCCTATGATTACATCTCCACCCTTATCGCCAAACTCAGACGACTGTGGATCATGTCCCAGGGTTAAGATTGTCGCTTCTGGGCCAATGGAGACATCAGAACCCGTTTGGATCTGGTAGTGGCGACCATCAAATAGGCAGCCGAAGTTAAGCACATTGCGATCGCCCAGATACACCTTTCTCCCATTCAAAAACCGACATCCCATTTGAACAGAAGTCCCCAACCCAACCTTTGCTAAATAGGCTTTGAGATAAGTCATACGAATTTTACGAGATGGCAAGTTTCCAAGAAGCTGATTGTAGCTGTAGCTCAAAACACTACCTGTAAAAGCTTTAAAGTTTACATGTGACATGCTACTGGTACTTTTCTTTTAAGCTTTTATATCATCGAGTTTTTACGAATAAATCCAGCCCCAATCCCGGGTTTAGGATTGCGAAGTTTAGTATCTTCATGTAGCAACTCTGGTATACAGGGTAGTTCTACCGCCCAGCAATTCTTACCTAACCTGGGCATAGTAAACGCGATATCATTCATTTGTTTATGCACCAACTCTAGGTTGCATGGCAAGTGGGCAGGGGAAGTACTGCCCTTGCCCCGATACACTCGAAAGCTCCAAGGAATCCGCCAAGGCCCAACCACGAGATGAAGCACGACCAGATGCACGCCTCGTTTGCCATGTAACATCGAGACTAAGCGCTCAAAGGCCTTGAACTTGCCTCGTTTTCCCAATCATTAAATCATCAATTACTTGGAGATGCGGTCGCAATGAGACTAGAATTGCTTTTTGAGATGCTGGCCCAGTGAGTGCGTCAGCCTTAGTGTATGTTTCTGTTCCACTGCTAAAATTCATATCCTTGCTAAGGCATGAGTAATAATTCTTTCTTAAAGGATACCGGTGTGATTTTATGGTTAACTGGAATTAGCGGAGCGGGGAAGACCACGATTTCTCGGCATCTAGAGCATAAACTACAAGAATACGATCGCCTAGTTGAGCTACTGGATGGGGATGTCATTCGTCAAAATCTCTCCAAAGAGTTGAGCTTTAGTCGTGAAGACCGGAATACCAATGTACGTCGGGTGGGTTATGTGGCAAACCTTCTCAGTCGTAACGGCGTGATCGTCATTGTTGCTCTGATCAGTCCATACCGTTCTGTCCGCGATGAACTGCGCTCCACGCTCAACAACTTTGTCGAGATCTACGTTAATGCCTCCCTAGAAGTTTGTGAGGCCAGAGACGTGAAAGGGCTTTATGCCAAAGCACGCTCCGGTCAAATCCCATTGTTTACGGGCATTGATGATCCCTACGAAGTGCCACTCAATCCTAATATCACTTGCTACACTGCTGAAGAAGAAACGGTAGATGAAAGTACTAATAAAATCGTAATTTGGCTAGAAAGCATGGGCTATCTACAAAGACCAAAAATTCGGCAATAAAATTGATGATGTTGCGATCGCCCAGATACACCTTTCTCCCATTTAAAAATCGACATCCCATTTGGACAGAGGTTCCCACTCCCACTTGTGCCAAATAGGCTTTGAGATAGGCCATGCGAATTTTACGAGATGGCAAGTTTCCAAGCATTTGACTGTAGCCATAACTCAGAACACTACCAGTGATAATTTTCAAGTTCACGGGTGCAATCCTATTCAACGGCTTTGAATGATTGTCTAGTGTCTGGCTCAACCTCGGTACGCTGAAATTACGGTGCAGTTAACGCTAGGGTCTTCAGCCCCTTCGATTGTGTAACCATGCTCTCGCAATAGAGAAAGCAAAGACTGACCTTTGGTATTAAAATAGTGGATTTCCATGCTGATCCAGCGAGGATACGGACCATTTTTTAGCAACGCCGGAAGCACTTCATATTCAGCCCCTTCAACATCAAGTTTGAGCCAGCAATCTGGTTCTATTTCAAGCAGAGTACAGGGAATTGGGACTCCAGGCGGGTTTTCATCAACGAAGCCAGTGTGCGAAGACTGAGCATGGTAGTAAAGGGTGGTGTTTTTTGACCAAAGACCCAACTGATGGGTGTCCACTTGCAGATGATTGAGCGCTAAGTTCTTCTGGAGTTGTTGGAAGTTGGCTGAATCCGGCTCATAACAGATTAATTTAGCTTTGGGGAAGTAACTGTTAGCGTGAATGGCAAACAGGCCAATATTCGCACCGCCATCCACAATAGTTTTGGGTTCAAAATTAGGAACTTCATAGGCTCCCCTGACTAATTCACCCCCCATTAGGTAGTCGGCTTCGTTACCCTGGCGCATAGAGAAATACGTCAATCTTCTCTTAATGTATAGCTGAAGTTGAACGAAACCTGTTGCACCAAGGTCATTGATGCGCTTGATAAACCACAAGCGCAGCTTGACGCGGTGAGAACCAAGTACCCCCAGACCAGCGATCAGGAAAGCTAGCCATTTGTCCTGCAAAGAGGCTCCTTGGTGAGCGTGATGACTCAGTTTAAAGATCGTGGATATAGTGGACATACACTTCAAGAGTTATGGGACTTTCTTAAGCTCTTGTGTCTCAATTTCTGCTAAACAGTGACTTACTAACTTAGCATTGAGTGCCCAGGAGTTTTCCTCAAAGTACCTCTGCCATTGAGGAGTGGGAGGATTTTCTAACCACATTCTGATTCCCGTCACGATGGACTCTACATCATCTGGCTCGACCCAAATTCCAAGTTCATACTTTTGAACTACAGAGCGTAAAGAGCTTTCCCCAGCTGAGGCAAGGCAGGGTTTACGGTAAGCGACCGCCGTATTCAAAACACCACTGGCAGAATGAAAATGTTTACTGTAAGTCAGGAGGATGACATCAGCAGATGCAAATAAGTTTGCCACCTCTGTAGCTGGAATGAATCGGATTTGCCACTTACAGCGATTTTCTATCCCTAGATTGGTGGCTAGTTCCTGGTAAAAAGCTACCGGGCGTTGACCTGATGACTGTTCTTTACCCGCAACAATTAGGTATAAATCCGGAAAATTAACCATTGCGCGAATAACAAGATTGAGATTCTTGTTATCCCGAATATGACCAAAAGCCAGCATCACTTTGGCGTCTAGTGGCAAAGTGATGCTGGATCGGGTTTCTTCTGGCGATTGATTCGCTTCAGGAAATTGATAGGTTCCGTGGGGAACTACGGTTGTTCGCAGTTGAGGCATGGGTCGAACCATATCGAGTTCGATAGATTCATGGACAAAGGCTTCACGTAGGAAGGAATAACCACAAGCGATTGACCAACGATGCCACCAGCGAGGACCGACAATAAAATCCCGCACGGGGTCATGCACGACAGCACCAAAGACAACTCCTTTTTTAGTTAATTGTCTCAAACGGCCCGACCAGAGAGGAGCTAAATACTCCACATAGGAGCCAAGTAATACATACTGAAAAGTATTTGAATCAATAAAACTGGCTAATTTGCTAAAATTTGCCAGGGTTACGGAGGTAAAATGTACCACTTTGAAAACTTTATGAGGGAGTTGTTTAGTGGGTGCTACTTCCTGCAAAATTGGCACAATTTGATACTTCTCTCCCCTACCCGTTGGGTATTTCAGAGTGGTAAGTACAGTAACATCCACTCCGAGAGCAACCAAAGCATTAGCCTGCTCGTGGGCATAATCGGCAATACCACCGTAGCTAGCGGGTGAGTAGTAGAGAAGTTTCATGACTCAATTTTGTTGAGTTTGGAATGAGCTAATTACTTCGAGGCCTTAGGGAACAATACACCTTAGATTTACAATAAATTTATTCCCAATCTTCGTCTGCATAAAATTCCTTTGATACTTCCTCAACATGCGCTTTAATACGGATGATTTCGTCTTTTGTTAATTTATTTTTCCAACTCCCTACATTTGCTTGACTGTTTCGTTTTCTTAAAGACCAGTCGCCCTCAGGGGCATCAATAGGGTTTGAAGGTGAAGTATAGTCTTGAATAGTAGCTTTAACCGAGTCTGAGAACTCTAAACCAAACCGATTAAATAAATATTCAAAACAAGGGATTGGATTTCCAGCAAGATCCTCATAGCGCAGATAAATCCAGTCCGGATGATATTTTTGGTACTTTAAAACCACAGAATATATCATTTTCCAGAGCAAGGCAGCTCTATCTATAATTTCATTGTCTAACGCTGCATATTCAGTAATTTCTTGTTCAAAAGGATATAAGTAATCTCGAATTAAAAGAGGTTGTTGGAGTAGCTCGTAAAAGTCATAGTCCCAATTTAATCTTTTTAGGCTAGTGACAAATGCAGCTGGATGCCGGACAAGAACTAATACATTCATGTCAAATTTTTTAGCCAGCCATCCTGCTGAGAAAATAGCCAAAGGGTCTTTCATCAGGGGCACAAGATTACGGGAACGATAACCCCAATAGATGCAGTATTCTTTTAACGTCCTTTTGAAATCGACAAAATTTCTGTTTGCGTTGAATTGGGCCCCCAAGTTGTAGCGAAACCCAAGTGTATTCTCGATATGCTTATAAAAAGCAGCCTCATTCTCATCAGTTACATAGGTGTTCCAGTAAATAAATTTTGCTCCACATCTACCAGGATAAATACGATAAGTCTCAGGGCTAAAAGGTTCATGGACATAGACGACTGAGGGACAAGCCGATATCATCTTTCCCACCCAAGTGGTACCAGAGCGATGAGAACCAGTCACCAATATTGGCTTTGCCATATCATTAGCCATTAGATAAACTCTGCCCTTATGCTAAACATAATTTTCTCTCTTAAACGGGTTTTACTTGTATGCTACGAAGCCGCTCTCGGCCTTTCTGGCAGTGCTTTATTCCGGCTAAAAATCCCTCCCAATACCCGACTACACTCCAAAACTTAGTCAGATATTCAAACAAGACAATACGCAACCAGCCACCTGGATATCCATAGGCGTTCAAGCGCTGCATAGCGGGGACTAATCGAAGTACTCGTAGCCCCACCACGAAGAGAAAGCCGCTTAGGAAAAGTGCTCCTACCCAGACCGGTGAAGCAAAAAGTAGCCAGACTAAACCAATAAGCAATAGAAGGACTTCAAGAAGCAGCTTTCCTCCTACCAGGAAACCATACTTTAACCAGATGCCCGCTTCCCCGCCACCACGAAAGTTGCGGCGTGTTTCTTTACAAAAAGACTTCAGGGTTACAGGGCGCTCCCAATAACAGCGCGGGATGGGGGCGCAAGCGACACGATCCGTTGTCTCATGTAAGAGCAGGGCAAACAGCATGTCATCCCCTGCTAAAGTTAAATCTTCTGGATAACCACCAATTTTTTCCCATAAGGATTTGCGATAGGCGATCGCTCGTGAGGAAGCGTGAGACTTGGGAGTGGCAATTAATTTCGGCCCATCGAGTAAGGCATACTCTATCTTTGCCCAATCACTCTTGAGGTCTTCCCAGCGAACTTGCCAACTCCCCATCACGGCTTCCAGTTGCTTATTCTCTAATAATGGTCGAGCTAGTTCCTCTAACCACTGGGATTCCCACATACAACCAATGTCTGTAGAAACAATTATTTCATGTTGGGCTTGAGCGATCGCTAAATTTCGACCACGAGCTACATTACAGCCAATTTCCTGAGTGACCTGTAGTGGATAAGGTTTCTTCGGCTGGTAGTTTTGTAGGAACTCCCAGGTGCCATCCTTTGAACCAGCATCGACAATGACAATTTCATCAGGCAGATAAGTCTGTGCTTCCATTTGGGTAAAGAAAGCAGCACATCCTTGCTGATCATTTAATACAGTAGTTACAAGTGAAATCATTAGGCTAACTGGCGACAGACTTCTGCCCAGAGCTTCATGTTCTGAGCTACATTTTTAAAGTAATTTTTCAGCGCTTCATCCCAGAGGAATCCTTGCTGTTTCGCTGACCATTTCTCGATTCGTTCTGCTAATTCAACAGTTGCCTCACTATAGGTTTTCGCTGGAGACAACGGCGCTTCTAAAAGAGGCAGCATATCATCAATGACAACCATACCCGCCAATTCATTCCAAAGGTCTTTGTAGAGGTTGTGGGGAGAACGGCGATGCTCAACAACGGGAGAGCCAACTTTGATACGATGTCCCACCGCTTGGGCACACTTTTGCACAAAGAAACCGCTAAATATGTCACCGAAACGATCCAGTTTCATGCCCCCAACTGGATGTCCCATTTTGACGTAATAGTAAGCTGGAATCGCCTCTCGGATAAGCCCAGTATTTTGGGTATTGATAGGCATTAACGTGTCAGGGGCAAGTAGGTAGTCAGTTGTAAACTTTTCCTTGGCGATACAACGAGTGACTAAGCGAGTGGCAGCATCAACATCTGGGTCGCCTGACCAAAGACCAGCATTGATTGCGACAAGACCCGTAGAAACTTCAGCATCAACTTTTGAACAGGCTATGTCACGCCGCTGATAGGGAAAGCCCCTGGCATAAACCGTTTCTCCAGCCCCTAAAGAAGGACATTGAACCTGCATCATGGAACACAAGTTAAACCAGCTATTATGTCCAACTGCCGAAAGGAGAGAAACTTCTTTACCGACCTCAGAATGCCCTGCTAAGAACGGCCAATTCTTTTGGGGATAGTTATCATCATCAATCGCAATAATCACATCACAGCGATCGCGATAAGCCATCAGAAAGCCGATGTTACGCCGGTTGTCAGTCTTCCAAGGAATTTCAGCGGCAAGTTCTGGAAAAGGCTTGAGGAAATCATTTTGCTCATTTGGGCCTAGGTAATACCAGGGTAAACCCTGCTTTGTGTATTGTTCTACCTGCTCTCGGCAACTAGTTGGTGTTGAGAGATCACCTACTACATAAAAATGAACCTTTTCCAAATCGCCACAAGCTAAAAAATGGTTGTAGTACTCATGAATAAACTGGCCATCATAAATCGTTGTGACAACAATGCCAAATTTCATAGGCTTAGAAAAAGGTAAGTGAATATTTAAGCAGCAGGTTCTAGATTTTGTCGTTTATTCTAAGTGCAAGATATTTTTTCTTCAGAATGCAAATAGAGGGCTTGAAAATAATCTTCTCCCTGAAACTGCTCACCCTCTAGCAGAGTTTCTTGATAATTCAGGCGATTCAAGAAGCCTCGCAGCTCAACCACACTAGCCCCAAAACTCGGCAGCGCAAACCCGTGCACCTCAATTAGTAGTGGTGGATGCCATTGCCGCAACAGTTGCTCAGCACCCCGGAGCACCTCTAGCTCTGCCCCTTCAACATCAATTTTGATCAAATTTACGGGTAGATTGAGGGGAGGCCAAAAATCATCCAACCGGACATTCGCAACTTGAATTTTTGTCTGGGATTGGGTGGATTCTGCTGATAGGGATGCAGTAACAGCTACTGTTTCAGGTGGTACAAAGAAATCAAGAAACAGATCAGTCGAATTTGATACTGCTTTTGGAATAATTTTTACTTGTTGCTGCACATGATTGATTGCAACATTTCTACGTAATAAGTTTAGGTTTGTAGGAACGGGTTCAAAGGCAAAAACACAGCCTTGAGGACCCACGGCCTTAGCAGCATATAACGTATGCAATCCAAAATTTGCCCCTACGTCAATCAAGATATGACCGGGAGCTAAGTACTTTCCTAGAATCTGATGAATTGCAGCTTCAGCATCAATATTCCAGCGTCTGAGGGACTCATCCAATCGAACAATTTCGTTTCCCATTTGAAAAGGAACGCCTCTAAAACCATAGCGAAGCTTGAATAATGAATCTTTGAGTAACGGTAAGAACATTCTTAAGACTACTGAAGGAACAACTGGCGCGGGATACTCACTGGTCATACAATATTTCTGCCTTTACTCAGGAGAAAATCTAACATTCTAGTCTGTCCTCTACCTCTAATATCCATCTCAGTACTTCAGAAATGGCTTGATTCCAACTAATCGTCGAGCGACCATTGACAATTTTGGTTTTCGAACAACGCGGAAATACTCGCGTAGCCAAGCCTCAGCATGCAGTCTTGCCACTTCTGCTACTTCTTTTGCCTGTTGATGACAAGCCGAGCGGTACAGTTCAACATACACTCGCATTAGATTTTCACATTGCGCTGAGGTGTAGTCGGTCTTAGCTTGCTGAAGAACTTGTTGATTGTGAGTGATCGCGGCATGGACTCCTTCAAACCACTTTTCTGGGTTTGAAATCTGGCTACGACATTCAGCTGTTTGAGTGCGATACAAGGCTCCCTGGCTAGTTCCATAGGTTACTCTGCAAGAGGTAACTAGCTTAAACCAGAAGGCAATATCTTCCCCTAAGTAGCAATCGAGTTGTTCTGGCCAATAGCAATCTGGCACCAGCGAACTATGCTTGATGATTGCGGCATGGACAGCCCAAGGAGCAAATGCGATCACAGCGTCTCTTAGTTCTTGAGGCGATCGCCCCATACCTGCTGGCTGCTTCAGCTTCTTCACAGTTGGATTTTCATCGATAAATTCCTGCCAACAACAAGCAATGATATCTGCGTCTGGATCTTGTTGGGCTGCTTGCAGTTGTTGAGAAAGATGGTTGGGTTCAAGCAAATCATCCGCATCTAGAAACTGAATCCATTCTCCCTGAGCATAAGATAGCCCATAATTACGAGCAGCTCCTGGTCCTTGTTTAGATGCTCGCAACAAGTGAATACGCGGATCTGGTAATTGTTGAGCAATTTCCCAACTGCTGTCTATGGAACCATTGTCAACAATCCACAGTTCCCAGTTTGAATAAGTCTGCGCTAATACAGAGTGGATGGTAGCTGCAATGTAGGGTGCTTTGTTATATAGCGGTGTAATGATTGAAATAGTTGGCATGAAAACGAACCAATCCTATTTTTTGCAAAGCCAAAAACTGCCACATTGATGGAACTTCTGCTGCCACTGAAGGACATTAGGCCAAAGTTTCGCCACCTCTTCTGGGTAATCAAGAGACAACCAATGATTTGCTAGCTTGACCTCGAAAACGTTGTTATAAGCTAAAAACGCTTCTAGCATGTACTGTTCGCTCCAGGCTCGGCGCTCCTTGATTAACCAGTCAGGGGGGTAATCATAGGGAAAGAAAATATCGTGGAAATGAACCCATACTCCAGATGGAAGAGCTGGTAGAATTTGTAAGATTTCTCGGCAAACATCACTATCGAACTTTACTGTGTGCGTTGAGTCGATCAATAGAACATCTCCCGCACTTAGTTGTTGAAAAAAGTCTAGACTTAGGGTTTCTACCTTCTCAGTGATAAGCTCTACCGCTAAATTAGCTTCTGTCAGCCTTGCTTCAGGGTAAGGTTCAACACAAATAATTCCGCCGCTGTATCCTTGTTGCAAGTTCTGGGCAATTGCTAAAGCTGCTATTTGAGTTGAATAGCCACAGCCAATTTCAATTACCCTCCTAGGCTTTAGCTCTCTCAAAATTGCGTAGTAAACTGCTGCATCTAGCTCAGAAAAAACACTATTTGAGAAATCAAATGAAATACTAGTCTGCCCCTCTACAATCTCTTGAATTTCAGATTGATACTGACTCAGCTTTCGAACTAAGCTAACTTGCCTTTCTAAATTCCAATCAATGCAGCTGGATACCCGTCGCTTTAACACCTGCTCTGGTGTAATTGCTGAAAATTCAGGCAGTGGCTCGTAGTAATGGCACTGACGAATAGAATAACCCCAGCGATCGCCTAACGTTGGATACTTTTGTAGTAACCAAAGCAATCTCTGCATTAAGCGTATAGGCAATCTCTGAAAAGCTTTTAACAGCAAGTTATCTACTAGCCTACTCAGTGTTTTTGGTAACAGATGGGGCCTAGGAGTGCTTGACATAAGATTATCTTGATATAGCAGTGTTGAATAATTTGTGGGTAGACTGGATTTTTATAGTTTAGTAATAGAGTAAAGGCTTTCAATAAACTGTTGTTGAATTGTCAGAGGGTTAAACATTGTTTGAGCCATCTCTAATGCTTTTTGGCCCAAACGTTCTTGTTCTATAGGTTCCTTTGATAGGTCTATAACAGCCCTAACCAAATCTTCGACGACAGGGGATGTTACTACTCGTGCTGAATCATATTTCTGCCCCCAGTCAACCACAGAGCAACCTTTTGGCCCCCAAATAACAAGCGCTTTACCAAACTGGCAGTATTCTAATAGCTTAGAGGGGAAGCTAGTCTGCATTCGCTTTTGATCTGATTCAGCAAATGACATAATCACTAGCAAAACATCCGCTTCCCAAAGGGCTTGAATTAATTGATTACGTGGCAAAAAACCAGTATAAATTCCCTGGAGCTGAAATTCCTGAACTTTTTCCATAGGCCAATCAGGAACAGGTCCTAGTAGCTTGAGTTGAAATGTATCTACTGATTGAGATATGGTGGCTAGCTTCTGAAGTAATGGCCCATAGATATCTGATAGATTACCTGCATACACCGCTGTCAACTTGTTGCTCAAAGCTTTCTTTTTAGGATTACCTTCAAGACTGATTTGCTGTGGGATCGGCAACAAAATTTGGGCATTTTGATGCTGGCCTAATGCTTGCTGCATAGCTTCACTAACACAGAAAGCTAGCTGGCTCTGGCGGTATAGTTGTCGAAACCGATGGGCGATCGCGTGTCTTACCCAATCATGTACATATGCTAGATCAGGCCACCAATCATGAAATATAGTCACTAAGGGGATGGAATACTCTTGGGCAAGTTTCTGGGCTAACCAGCACAAATCACCATGAGCAACGGTCAAAATTAGGTCGGGCGGTTGTTCTTGAATATAGCGTCGCAATAGACGAGTATCGTAAAAGCTGCTTAGGAGTTGTCGCACACCATGAATCCATCGAGCTGCTCTAGTTTGAGCTAACCGTGTTAGCAATGGATGAATTGGCAGTTTGATCACTGCCTCGACTGTCATATCTTCAGCGACCCTAGTGGGATCATCAGTGGCGATCGCTACTTTGAATGGTGAGCTTTGCCAAAGATGTCTATAAAGAATTAGTTCTCCCCCGTTACTGTTTCGCGGCAGCACTGAGGAAACCAACAGAATTCGTATAGGTATCGATATTCTTTCCAAGGCTGCTCCTTTCTACAACTTTGTAAGCTAACACTAAGGATCAGGACGATCGCAGCTTAGCTACTGAACGGTAAACATTAAGAGTCTGAGCTACTGTCTTATCCCAGCTAAAAGCTTTTGCCCTCTGATATCCTTTAGCGATTAAGCGATCGCGTTCTATAGAGTTGTCTAGAAGGGAGAGTAAGATATCTGCTAAATCACTAGTAGATTTGGGATTAAATAATAAGGCAGCATCACCGACTACTTCAGGAATGCTGGAGCAATTGGAAGCAACAACAACAGCTCCACAGGACATTGCTTCGAGTGGAGGAATGCCAAAGCCTTCATATAGGGACGGATAGACAAAGGCAAGACTGCAACGATAAAGCTTTGCTAAATGGCGATCGCTAGTGTAGCTGTAGTGTTCTATGTACTCACTCAGCCTCAGCTCGGCAATCAGTTTCTCTTCGGTTTCATTAAAAGGCAGACCAACAACACAAAGTTTAATCTCAGGTCGAACAGAAACAACCTTTGCAAAAGCGGCTAGCAAGCTATCGAAGTTCTTATAAGAGTAGCGACCGCCTACATAGAGATAGTAAGGTTGGGGGGGGACTGGCTCAGAACCATGAGAAAGGGTTACATCTATTTCTGAGGCTAAGTATGTAACGGTTACTTTCTCCTCTGGCAATGAGTATCGTTCCAATAAATCCTTCTTGGTATTCTCCGAAATACAGATAACAGCTTGTGCTGCCAAGATTGCTTTTCGCTTCTCTTCGGTTTTGTGACCGCTGGGATCAAGTTGATCAGCGAAAAGCTCATGGATCATGTCATAAACTGTCAGAACAACAGGATATCGACATTGATTAATTTCTTGGCGGGTAAGCAGTCCATAATAAGTGGGGTGGACAAGATCGAAGGAATTAAAGGAAGCAACAGCCCGAAAGTAATATTTTTCCAACCAGTATGAAACGCATCCTGGACGAAATCCAAATCTTTGATAGAAATAAGTTTTCAGATTTGGATGAGTGGGATAGTTAACATTGCGAAGCTGGCAAGTAGTAAGGGCAGAAGTAAAATCTTCTGGCAATCTGCTAATCAGGTTAGCAAAATAGCGATTGATACCTCCAGTAGGTTGCGATGCATATATCTGGCCATCATAGAGAATACGCATGAGCAGACTCAACCTTCAGGTAAAACTAAGAAGAAAGACTACTAACTGCTTAAAGCTGTTTTGTAAGCGTTAATGGTTTCTTGAGTACACTTTTCCCAGCTAAACTGTTTTGAGCGCTCTATCGAACTCAAAGACATAGTCTCTCTTAGAGAAGGATTATTATAAATCTCAAGCATACTTTGACATAGTGCATCGGCATCTGTAGGGGAAACCATTATCCCTGCATCACCAACCACTTCTGGTAGGGAGGATGTATTGGAAGTGATTACTGGAACACCGCACTGCATTGCTTCCAAAGGTGGAAGGCCAAACCCTTCATAAAAAGAGGGGTAAACAAATGCCATAGCTCCACTATATAGGGCAGCTAAATCTTCATCAGCTACGTATCCAGTCACAATAATGCGGTCTTTTAAATACTGATGGTGAGATATTTCATCAAAGATTTTGCTGTAATCCCAACCTTTGGTACCAACTAGAACAAGATATAGATCTTTAATATGTTCTTGTTGCGATAATTTTACAAAACATCGGATAGTGTGATCAATGTTCTTTCGAGGTTCTAATGTACTTAAACTTAAAATATAAGGTGCTTCAGGAAGATTGTATTTTTTTCTTATTGATGAAATCTGCTCAGGATCATTACAAGGATAAAAAAGCTCTGATGCAGCTAAGGGTGTTACAAAAACTCTTAAAGGATCAATTTCGGGAAATTTATTACACAGATCGTTTTTTGTACTATCTGATATGCAGATAACCCAGCTCTCTGGAGCGAGACTATCTAAAATTTTCTTAAGAAGATGATCTTCGTTGAACTCAAAAAACTGTGGAAACATAATGGGAATTAGATCATAAACTGTGAGAAACACATATTTGTTTTTTCTTTGTCTGATTTGTTCAGGTATAGGATAAAAAGGCGAGTGAAATATGTCTGTCTGCTCTAAGCTTTTAGGACAAATCAGATAATTTGATTTGTCGCCAATTATCTTATCTGTACTGTAGAGTAATTTTCTCCAGATCTTTAGGTATAAAAGCCTTAGTTGTGCCTCATTACCAATATTACTAATTTCTAAATTAAGGTCACAAATTTTAGTATCAAGACCTCTCTTAATCTTTATGATATCTGTCTCAGGAAGAGATATCTCTTTAAATAGCGAGCTAAATTTCAGGTAATCTAAAGAACAGTTCAGTTGTTGAAATGACTCACCAGCGCAAAAGGACAAATCACACTCTTTTGAAGAGGCCAGCCCATAAGCTATATTTTCAACAACTCTAAAGATTCCAGTTCGGGCACGAGGATGATAGTAGCCTGCTCCAAGTACTGATATATCATATAAAACTTTCATAACTCTTCTACAAAGAAGCTAAGTCTACGACAGCAACTAATCCGGTAGGTATATCTTGATATGAAGCTTTATCAAGCAGTTCATTGGTCAAAAAATCATAAAATTCTTGATAGAGAGATTGTGATTTTGAAGCACCAAATCCAACTATTTGTTTCAATTTAATTTTAGCCAATGAAGATTTCATATATTTTTTAGTAAAACTATCAACATCAAGTTGAATTACTTGTCTCACTAAATTTCGTGTAGGTATAGCAAGTTCAGGGAAAATCCTAATATTGCAACAATCAATACCACTAAGTAGTTTTCTTAAAGAACTTTCCGTATAGTTCCTTAAGTGGGTTTTATCTTGATAATGTAAAAACGTAAGATTAAATTTATTCATAATCTCATCTTCCTTCGGTACTGCGATGATTAATCGCTTAGTAGTCACTCTAGCTAATTCCTGAATAGCCAGCATGTCATTTACATGTTCTAGAACATCAAAACAATATGTGCATTCAAATGCTTTATCAGGAAAGGGAAGACTAGTTATATCCTCTTGGACGTAAGTTCCTATCCGACCTTCTTCTTTTGCTAATTGTAAAAACTGAGTATATTTGTCAACGCCTGTAATCTCTAACCCTTTTTGAGCCAAGAATTCTACATAGGCACCACCACCGCATCCGGCATCAAGAATTTTTTTACCTATTAAATACTTTTCAAGGTGTGATACCCGTTCAGGATTTAAGTTGCCATTGACAGAAGACCAGTTGAATTTTTGGGCATTTTCAAGTGAGTAAAGTTCATCCATAACTTATACTTCGGTCAACTGTTTTACGTTCCAATTAAGCTTGGGTCGTATAATTCCAGGAAGTTTTTCACTGCGTGACCCATGACCCTCCACATCTTCAATGGTGAAACTTAAACAGTACGGAGTTGTTACAAGAGGGCTTGTATAAGGTGGTATATCTGCGCCAAAAAAAACCGAATATTTGGCAGCATTGAGAAGATAGCCGGGGAACGTACATTTGCTAATGTAATAACCTGGGTTTCTTAGAGTGGCTGGCCAGGCATTTGGATCATTAGAACCACATATAGGAACTCCTTCTAAATTTTGCATGAAGAAGCCAATTCTTAAATCATCTAAAGGTTTAATGACTTCGTACTCTACAACAACAGAAAATTCTTTGCGACAATCTAAAGAAGAGGCATACTGACCTTTATCATTCAATATATAGGCCTTAGTAAAGCGAATTTCTGGAGATTGAGGTGCATCGTATTGGTTCCATACGACTGTCGCATCAGATGTATCTCCTTCTGATAAGTAATTACTAATAGCAGTCTCAAAATCAGAATCTGTAATAAGCTGTCCCCTCTTCATCAAAAGTGCTCGACTACAGAGAGATCTGATTGCTGCCATATTATGGCTAACAAAAAGAATAGTTCGCCCTTCCTTCGCTACATTCTCCATTTTTCCTAAACACTTTTTCTGGAATTGAGCGTCCCCTACCGCCAGCACCTCATCCACAATCAAAATCTCTGGCTCTAAGTGGGCAGCAACTGAAAAGGCAAGACGCACATACATTCCAGAAGAATAATGCTTAACTGGTGTGTCTAAAAACCTTTCAACTTCAGCAAAATAAATAATTTCATCAAATTTCTTTTTAATTTCCACCCTGCTCATTCCCAGAATTGCACCGTTGAGATAGATGTTCTCCCGCCCAGTTAATTCTGCGTGAAAGCCTGTTCCCACTTCCAATAAACTAGCTACTCGACCTTGAATTCGAATACTACCTTTTGTTGGTTCTGTAATTCGACTCAGAATTTTTAGAAGCGTTGATTTTCCTGCACCATTTTGGCCAATGAAACCGACGCGATCGCCTTGCTTAATTTCAAAAGAGACATCTTTAAGCGCCCAAAACTCTTCTTGATCAAGTCGTGGCTTTTCTTTGTGCTTAGATGGTAAAAAATGCTGACCCACTGACCGAGCTGTTTGAGCGATCGCATCTCGTAAAGTCAGGTATCTTTCCTGTTTCTGGCGACCGATAATATATTTTTTACCTAAGTTCTCAACCCGGATCACCGTATCAGACATACTCAGCCAATAAATTACTTCTAAATATTCCGTCTAAGCTAAGTTTCTATTTGCTCTTAATAGTCTTCTGATCCCATAAAAGATACCCGGAAATTAAGCATTAATTAATCTAAATTCATATTTAAAAACTCTTTTCAAAAGATAATCATATAAATAATGCGAGCAAGAGAGTTTTAGCTCTCCTTGTTGCCTGCATCAACATCTTCCTGTAAATCTCCCTCTAGCTTCTAGCACAGACAGCAACAGCTCCGGTAAACATAGAGATGCAACCATCCGTAGCATCCCTCAGGCTAACGAATGGAGCCCTAATTAATCAGCAATTCTGCCCTGACAAACCTGCGATCGCCCTCACTAATATGTTGAGAAGTGTGGCTGACCTCTCCAGGCATCACTCACTCTCACCTCACTCCTCGCTACAGATCTAGGTTTAGTCAGCATGTTTAGCAAATTCTCTAAAGTGGCGATCGCGATCGCTCTCTCCAGCGCCGCCATCAGCACCTCAACCCTCAAAGCTGAAGCAGTCACCAATCCCACCACTACACCTCCTGGTACTGCCTCAGCCGAGATTAGCCTAGCCACTCACCTAACTCAGGCAAACATAAAAATGTATGGTGCCTATAACTGTCCTTTTAGCCTGCTCCAGCGGCAATTGTTTGGTGAAGCCGCATTCAAGCAAGTGACCTATATCGAGTGCAACGCCAACGGCAAAAATGCCCAGGCCAGCCTTTGTCAAGCATTGCAAATCAAACAAACCCCAACTTGGGAAATTGGCGGACATCTTTATTCCGGTGTCCGCTCCTTAGAGCAATTAGCCCGTCTCTCTAAGTACCAAGGATTCACTCACTTTCAGCAAGCTGAATCCTTGGTAAACAGCTTCTAGCGGCAGGCCGCTTGACTAATCAACATGCCATTACTAGTAGGGTTGACAGACTTGAGCTGCGATTGTTGCTGGCTTGTGGTTGAGTCGTAGGGGCAAGCCAAGTGCCCTCCCGCCCGGACTAGAAAGTCATCAAAGTCTCGGTCTTGAGCATTGGGCTTCACAATCACAGACCCCGTATCATCCCAAATAATGGCGATGCCTTGGTCGGCCAGGTTGCCCAGCCCTCCCTCAAATCTCACCAATCTGCTGCCATTGGTTTGGTTTTGGAAATTGGTGGAATAAAGTACGCCAGCAGGTCGTCCCTGAAAGCTAGACTCCAAATAGAAGGCATAGCGAGTATTGGCTTGAAACTCAAACTCAGCCAAAGGCTCAGGCACCGTATTGCCCGGCGTGCCCAAGAAATCATCGTTATCGCTAGTACCAATGTCAGAACTGTAATCCGAGGGTTCCATCAACGCTTGAGGATTGTCAGAAGGCTTCACTTCCGTAAACAGCGGCGTCCTCTCTCCCGTGTCTAAGTTCACAATCCCAAAAATGGACTGGTACGCCCCGTTGGATTCAATAAACTCAAACTCCACAATCGTATCCACATCAAAGCGGATACCTTCTGTGCCAAAGATTTCCTCAGCTTGGACTGGAGCCGCCAATCCTCCCAATAAAAAGCTGCTCGCGATCGCGCCTAGCCACCACCCAATACTTCCAGCCTCTTTGTTTCGCATTGCCTGCCTTCCCATAGAGTTACTCCTCACTTAGACCACTGCCAACCCTCAACGCTGGAATGGTTACCAAATCTTCAAGTTCGCGCTTTTGAGTTGTTCAACTTGGGAACTATCCAAACCGCTGAGAAATTCCTGCGACGCTCTAATCGCTTCATTCAAGCGAGACAAAGCTGGATTCACACATTCTTCACCAGGCCCACGAGCAAAGCGCCGGGGCACACGGGTCACTGCCTGCTCAGTCGTGTTGTAGGCATTGCGAGCCGCCGTTAATTCTTGAGCCAGCCGATTTGCAGTTGCCAGGGTGTCAGGGTTCAGACCAGGTCTGGAAGGAAACCGGGGAGCCGTATTGTTAAAAACATTAGTGCCACTTACATCCGACTGATTGTTGATTTGAACTTGAGCCTGAGCCGAACCTGCAAAACAGCTCCCTCCCACTAAAGCAACTCCAACAATCCAACTCGCCCACCGCTTACTACGCATAAAGTTACTCCTGACTCCATCATCAAATTTTGGGGTTAAACTTTGCGGTTCAAGAGAAGGTAAAAGATTGGTCGCCCTTGATCTTCGACCTTCTCAGATTTCAGATACTAAAACTTCCAGGAATATCCCAGTCCTACTACAAAGCGAGCCCCATCGCCTGCACCAGCAATATCTCTCACGGCTGGAGTGATTACCAAGCTTTGATTTTTGAATGGCACAATTGAAAGACCTGCCGCTAAGTCTTCGCCTGTCCATTCCACTAAGGCACTCACAGGGCGAACAACTCTCACGGCCAAGCTGCCAAAGACGTTGAAGTTATCTTTATCTTCAAACACATCATCTTCCGTTCGGAAACGACCATTGCCAATCCCTCCCGTGAGAGCAACTCGGCTGAATGGCGTGTTCAAATCTGGGCGAGTTCGGAAGATTTTAGTTGCGACTGCATAAATCGAGTCTTTAAAGTCTTCGTTGAATTCGTCACCAATCGTGATGAACCCATCCCAGCCCAAAGCAGCAGCAAAGTCTTCAGAGAAGGCGCGGTGAAGTTTCACATTGAATCCACCAGTGCCAAAGTCTCGGTTGCCTCCAAAGCTAGCCAGCGTATAGGACAACTCAACGCCTACATTTCTCCGGGCATCTCCTAAACCTACACCAAACCCAACTGCGGCATCATCTTTGTCACCGTAGCGAGTGCGTTCTTGATAGGTAGCACTGATAAAGCCAGTGCCGTTATCAGCTCCAAAGCCTACCGGGTTAGCAATGCTGAGAGCTGGCGATCCTTCAAAGACATTGCCGAAATTTTCTGACTCAGTTTGCACAGCTTGCAAGCGAGTCTGCAAGTCTTGAATCGTTTCCTCGGAAGGAGCTGCTGCTGTCGTCGGCGTGGTTGGCAATGTCTGCGCGGGTGAAGTGGTAGGGGTTTCAGCCGTAGTTGCTGCGCCAGCAATGTATTGGGCTGCTGTGGTGCTTGCATCCAGCGCTGATACTTCACCTGTTTGCACTAAGGCTTGGTAAATAAAAGCCGCTACCTCAGCTCTAGTGGCTAATTGCTGCGGGTTCAGCGCTCTCACGTTTGGATAACTGACAACCAAGCGCTTGTCAGTTGCGATCGCTAAATCAGTTCGCTCTGCCGTTGACACCTGGGCCGCATCTTCGAAATAAGTTTCTAAAATATCGGCACTGGTTGACTCCGAGGTCAATTTCAAGCCATTGACTAAGCCCACCAGCGCTTGGTTGCGGGAGATACCCTGGTCGGGAAGAAACACATTGTTGCCAGATGCGGAGACGAACCCAGAACGGTAGGCTTCGTCGATGGCGCTGTAAGCCCAGTAGTTCGTGGATACATCCGAAAACTGTACCGAGGTACGGACGGGTTGCACTTGGAAGGCTTGCCGCACGATCGCAGAAAATTGGGCTCTGGTCACTGTAATGTCGGGTCGAAAGGTGCCATCGGGAAAGCCACGCACCACATCCCTGGATGCCAACGATTCAATCACGCTTTGCGCCCAGTGGCCTTGAATATCTGAAAACGAGCTAACTTGGGCTACCTGATATTCGCTTCTAGAGCTGGATACAGGTGCGATCGCAGGGTTAGATTCACGACGCTGAGGTGCCAACTCAGGTCTTAGAGTTTCTGCTCTAGTTTTAGGGCTAGGCGTAATTGCGGTTGGTTCAGCAGCAGTTAGTTGTTTCGGTTGTGCCGCCACAACCGGAGTTTCAGGGCGATCGGCCTCTGAAGCAACCACTGCGGATTGAGAGTCGGAGACTGACACAGATTTGTCAGTTACATCCGGTGCTGGAACTAAATCATTGATCGTTACGGCTGACTCCACTGATGCAGATGACCAACCTAGCTGGGCATCTGGAAGAGCTGTGGCTGCAAATTCAGTAACCGAAGCACTTTCTGGAGGCGCGATCGCGGGTGTGGTGACTAAATCAGCCGCGTTAGTTGAAACGACAGAGCTGCCAGGTTCTGGGACTGATGCCAATGGAACGACCACATCTGCCTTAGCTTCTGGCGTTAAGCCAGCTCCTACTAAAGCTAACAATGTACAGGTAGCCACGGTGCGAACATAACTCACCGTCTCTTTTTGCACCCAATGTTGCCAAACAGCACGCAACAAAAATCGCTTGTGCTCATTTGTAGTGTTGCTATTTGGACTCTGAAGAAGCCTGCGATCGCTCGGTATCATGACTGAACCACTCCTACTACCCACCAGGAAATTTCTTGTCTGTCGTGAACATTGCTCAGACAACATTCACATCCTTGCCAACTGGCAGCCAGCACCCGATCTGATCTCGCTTACAGGCTGTTAGGTTGAGTATCCGCATAAAACAGGATCAACCGTCGAAAAAGCTAAAAAACTTCTCCTAATCATGAGCGAGTCGGCAGGTGATGGCAAAAAATTTTTGGAAATATTTAAAGATTTTAGGTAGCGTAGCAAGACTAGCGGCAATTTGCTAGATCAGTTGAGCATCACAGACTGGCTTGTCGCCGATAAAAGGGGCGCTTTACCACTTCCCCTGAATAGAATTTGCCGCGAATCTCTACATTGAGTTGCTGCCCCACTTTGCTCAAAGCTACGGGGACATAAGCCAGCGCGATCGCTTGCTCTAAAGTGGGTGACCAACTACCACTAGTTACCTCGCCCACCGTTTGTCTCTCATGCACCACCGGATAGCCATGCCGCGCAATATTGCGCCCTGCCATCCTCAGCCCTACTAAGCGCCGTTGCACACCTGCTTGCTTCTGTTGCTCCAACACCGATCGCCCGATAAAGTCGCCTTTAGTGTCTAGATGCACCAACCAGCCCAAACCTGCTTCTAAGGGTGTGGTGGTTTCGTCAATATCTTGGCCGTAGAGGGCCATTGCCGCCTCTAAACGCAAGGTGTCCCGACAGCCCAAGCCACAAGGAGTCACACCTGCCGCCAGCAGCGATCGCCATAGTTCTACACCTGCCGCTGCATCAACCATGACTTCAAAACCATCTTCTCCGGTATAGCCTGTGCGAGCGAGGAAACCGAGTTGACCCAAGACTGGAGCTGCTAAATGACCAAAGGGCTTAACGGCACTCAAGTCGGCTTCAACTAAGGGTTGGAGACAGGCGATCGCTTGAGGGCCTTGTACGGCAATCAGGGCTTTTTCTGTAGACAGGTCTTGAAAATCCACCTGGCCCAAATCCAGATGCTCGGTCAACCAAGTTTTATCTTTTAACGTGGTGCCCGCATTGACAATTAGCACTACCGTTGGTTGCCCTGCTGCATCTTCTCCTTGGTAATACACAATCAAATCATCCACAATACCCGCTTCTGGCGTGAGCAAAACGGTATATTGGGCGGCACCAGGTTGGAGCCGAGCTAGATCTGAGGGCACTAAACGCTGGAGTTGCTCAATTACTTGGTGGCCCTTCAGCACAAATTTGCCCATGTGGGAGATGTCAAACATTCCCGCTTGCTGCCGCACCGCTTGGTGTTCTTGAGCAATGCCGACATACTGCACAGGCATCTCCCAGCCAGAAAAGGCAGTCATGCGAGCTTTCAGGGCTACGGCATGCTCAAATAGTGGGGTCCGGGCCAAGGGCAGAGGAGTTGCAGCATTGTTTGCATCGCTTAATGAGGCCACAGCTTTGAATTCCGTTCGAGTAAGACTGTATTGATCCTACGGGAAACTACTACCAGTTGCTTTAACCGTTAGGGTCGCTGATTCTGGGTCAGCAAAATCAGGGTAAACTCTGAATCACTTCGTTGATCGTCACCTTCCATAGCTTGACCATGCCTGCATCCTACCGCTTCCAATCGGCTGCTCTCCTAGGACTTTGGGTTGGCCTCACAGAAATTGCGATCGCGCCCAGCGTCACAGCTGCTCCCAGCTCTGAGACTAATCCCTCACCTGCGCCACATTTACGGGTAGTGGTCAACAGCAATCAAGATGGGCCGATCCAGCCAGATACAGCCATAACCCTGCGAGAAGCGATCGCCCTAACGAATGGCACCCTGGAGCGCGATCGCTTGAGTACCGAAGAACAAGCTCAAGTCACAGCCCTAAGTGCCGATGCCCCTTCCCGCATCGAGTTCAGCTTACCTGCCGAGCAAACAACAATTCGTCTCACTTCAGTTCTACCACCGCTCGCTCGCCCTGGCTTAGTTATCGATGGCAGCACGCAACCCGGATATGATGCAGAAAAATCGGCTACGGCTGAAATCAGCATTCCGATCCCAGTAGTCGCTATTACTCCCGCGGAGGGTCAGGAAGTCTTTCGGGGGCTAACTGTCGTTGCGGACAATGTGACGATTCGCGGCCTCAGCCTTTACGGATTCAACTCCCGTCGTCAAGTACCCGCCAGCACTCCGCCTGCCGATATTTTTATTGCACACCGTTTACCACCCCCAGACACCAGCCAGCAGCAACCTCCCAACGCCAACTTCCCGTTTGGTGCTGAAGACAAACCGCCGCAGAACGTCACGATTGAGAACAACTGGTTAGGCCTAACCATTAATGAACAGATGCCTACCAATCCCTCAGCGTTTGGTGTTTCTGTGTTTAACGGAGTCGGCACCGTGATTCGGCGCAACCGGATTGCCAACCATGAAGGCAGTGGCATTATTACGGCGGTGCGGGCGGAGAATACCCAAGTTACAGAAAACATTATTGTGGGCAACGGTATTGCGGGGATGCCCGACGCGATTCGCTTGGAAGGTGTGATCGATCGCTCCCAAATTACGGCTAACTTGATTTGCGGCAACGATGGCAGTGGCATTTACTTGTTTAAGCCTGATGGATCAGTCCAGATTCAAGCCAACCAAATTAAGCTCAATGGACGACGGTTGCGGCGAGCCGCAGTCTATTTAATGGGCAATCAGCATCAAGTGATCAAGAACCAGATTAGCTACCAAACGGGGCCTGGAGTCGTAGTCACTTCTTACCCCAAGAGCGATCGCAACTTGATTCAAGACAACGAATTTGCCGCCTTAGAAGGACTCAGCATTGATCTGAACACGCAGCAGAACGTAGGCGTGCAAGACTATCAGCGTGGTGATGGTCCCAATCCCCCCCGCAATTCGGGCAATCGCCGCTTAGATACGGGGAACTCAGCCATTAATGCCCCTCAGTGGCTCAGTTCCGAATTCGTTCTGCTCAATGATCAAGTAAATGTGGATGGCAAAGCCGATCCGGGTACTCAAGTCGAGATTTATCGAGTTGAAGCCAGGAGCCAGGAGTCAGGAGTAAAGAGCAAAGCCATTAATCTGTTTCCGGGTTATGCACCCTTAAGCAAAGCGATCGCCACCGCAACAGCCAACGAAAAAGGTCGATTTAGCGCCACCTTGACCAACGTGCAGCCCGGCGAGCAAATTAGCGCGATCGCCACAGATAGCCGTTACGGGACCTCCGAGCCAGCCGCCAACGCCACTATCCGCACCACTCAAGGTGCTGCGGCTCCTCCCACATCACCTACGCCAGTTACAGAAGTGCCCCGTTGCACCACTCCCCCCGTGGCTCAGGTGCCACCCACACCTCCAGTAGAACCTACACCAACTCCACCTCCCATTCGGTTGCGCGTACCTAGAAACATCCACTTTGCTCTCGACAAAGATATTGTCAGCCCAGAGAGCGCGGCAGTGCTCAATCAAATCGCTGAGGTGCTGCGAGAATATCCTTTCATCGTGGTGGATATTGAAGGCCACACTGACCCTCGGGCTAGCGATGCCTACAACTTAGATCTGGGTCGTCGTCGAGCTTTAGCAGCCAGAAATTATTTACTCCGTCGAGGCGTTGCACCAGAACGGTTGACCATTCGTTCTTTGGGCGAAACCCAACGTAAAACTACTGGTGCCAGTCGCGTAGATTACGCTCGCGATCGCCGAGCCGAATTTACCTTCCAAGACATACGCGGTGTAGACATCATCTTTGAGTCTCAAGAAGAAGACTTGCAAATTGAACCTGGGGGTAGCAGGTAAGTTACATCCGTAAATTCCGTCAAATCACCAGGCCCTTTAAAGCAACTGGCTGGGTGGAGATCCGTGTGAACGCCAGTTAATTCTCCATGCGTTCCAGGCAAAGTGAGGGCTATGCGATTTACTAGCTTTATTGCTAGGAGCAATCGTGTTTTTGGTGTGAAATAGGGTGTCCTCGCTCAGTCCTTTATCGAATTGAACGAACCACGCATGACGATCCCATCCTCAAACTGCCGTCCCCTGCAATTGCTACTAACTGCATCATTAACGATAGGTAGCTTAGCAGCCGGATTGCTAGATCCAGCGATCGCAACTCCCCAAAATTACCGGATTCAAGTTACTACCAATTCAGCCACTGGCTCCATCAAACTGATTCAAGTACCAGTGCCAAGTTATCCTGTCGCGGCCTCTAGACCATCCAGTTCGAAGCCCAATTTTGCTTGGCCCACAGATTCCTCCCTCCAAGCAGGTTATATTTGGCCCGTCAAAGGCGTCGTCACCTCTAGATTTGGTCCACGTTGGGGTCGCATGCACAATGGCATCGATATTGCTGGCCCTGTTGGTGCGCCGATTCAAGCAGCAGCAGATGGAATTGTGATCAGTGCTGGCTGGAACCAGGGTGGGTACGGCAACTTAGTCAAAATCCAACACCTGAATGGCAGCGTCACCTTTTACGCTCATAATCAGAGAATTTTGGTGCAGCAAGGCCAGCAGGTGCGGCAAGGCCAAATCATCGCTGAGCTAGGCAGTACAGGTAATAGTACTGGCCCTCATTGCCACTTCGAAATTCGCCCCCAAGGACAAAGCGCTGTTAATCCGATCGCCTATCTTCCCAGTACGGTGGCTCAGCAATTCACTCACTAATTCTCTCTAGAAAAACTAGTGCTGCACCAAATCAGATTTGCGATTTTATATTGGGCAGTTCACTCGACCAAGCAAAATTAACTTGAGGCAACGCTAGGGGCTAAATGTAAGGTATAGACTAGAACTCTAGATACTACCCCAAAAGATACTATGGAGCCACAAGTTGAGAGCCGCGATCGCGTCACCTGTGCTGTAGAAACGACACTAGGCGTGATTGGTGGGCGTTGGAAGGTTTTGATTATTCGCGAATTATTTCCTGGAGTAAAACGCTTTGGAGAGTTACACCGAGCGTTGAATGGCATCACCCAAAAAATGCTGACGCAACAACTGCGAGAAATGGAACAAGACGGTTTAGTGCATCGCCAGGTTTACCTGCAAGTCCCACCCAAAGTGGAATACTCCCTGACTCCCCTTGGCGCAACCCTCAAGCCAATCTTGAACTCCATGCACGAATGGGGAACTAAGTTTTTGGAGAGCCAGGAGTTAGACCAGATTTGACCTCAGCCAGCGATCGCCATATTGCCATCAACGCCATAGAAAAAGCGCGAGACCTCAGCCTCGCGCCCTAGTAATACAGCCTGTGATGGAAACAAAAAGCTTTAGACGTTAGCTGCTACTTTGGTCTTCGCTTCTTTAGACGTCAAACGCTCGTAAGTTGCCCGCATCTTCAGACCCGTCAGCACTTGGAATAAACCAGTACCGTTGTTCGAACCGGGATACTCACGGTGTTGCAGCAACAGATGAGTCACTTCACCTTCGTACTTAGCCGAAGTCTTGCTGAGGTGCTTCTCAATGTAGATTACTTCCTCTAGCTCGTCGAACTGACCATCCACTTCCAGCACGGAAACGCTGTGATCGTAGTAGGTATCAGGACCGTAGAACATCTTGATACCGGGATACGAGCAAGTAAGCTTACGACCACAAGGAGTCCAGTCGATAGTAGAGCCTTCATCAAACAGATAAGCAGGCTCGAATCCTTCAACCCCATCTTTCTGCACCATGCGAACGCGCAGAACTTTGCGCTCCGTTTCACCTTTGATCAGGTTAGTGGGTAGTACCTGAATCACTACATCAGCGTGGCCTTTTTGCGGATCGATATAAGCTTCGAAGTCAGGGCGACGAGCATTGATGGCTGCCATGACATCGTCATAGGTGTGACCACGCTCGGCCATATCTCGCTGAATCTTCCAAGCGATCTTCACTTCGTCACTGATGTCGAGGTAAACGCTGAAGTCAAGCAGCGATCGCACCCGCTCATCATGCAGAGGATGCAAACCTTCAATCACGATGATGTGATTAGGATCAATCCGTTCTGGAGGATCGAGTTCGCCCGTTTCGTGGTTGTAGATAGGCTTATCAATAGACTGGCCGTTCTTCAGAGCTTTGACCTGCTCGTACATCAAGTCAAAGTTGTTAGCACGGGGATCAAGGGCGGTAATCCCGGTCTCCTTACGTTGCTTCCGGTCCAGACTGTGGTAGTCGTCGAGGCAGATTACGGTAACAAAATCTTCCCCAAACAAATCTGTCAATCGGCGCAAAAATGTAGATTTACCGCATCCGGAGTCTCCGGCAACGCCAATTAAAACCACGCGGTCTGGCTTACTGGTCATAGATTCCCTCTAACGATCGTTGAATAGACTGTTCACTAACTGAGTTTTGAGCAGATTCACTCTAGAGCCCGGAATTCACGCCCGAAGTGGGTAGTGCGGCTTAGAAGGCTGGCACAGAGGCAGATGCAAAACAAACGTGCAGCAAAAGAGCTACCGCTTATCCTGAAGAAGCTTTTCTAGTAAGTATTTAATACTACTTTAACAGTTCATCTTACCAGAACATGATCCCCTCTACAAGTTCAGCCTGAATTGAAAATTAGCTCGGTTCCTATCTATGCTAAGGTTAATTGCGCATTTTAAAGAAATGAAATTGGCTCGACATTGACATTCTTTTCCTGACTAACCTTTTATGCTTTGGGTAGCCACGAGAAAGAGGCCGAGATATTTCGGTCTTCCGATACTCTAGAAGTAGGCATGGCTTCTATAACTGCGTGATGTAATTGCGTGATGCAGATTTAATCTTTCAGTCCTTTGAGACTTGCGATTGAGGCGTAGGGCTAACATTAATGGGAGCCAAGGACGCTTTGTAGCAAAATGTTAAGTTAAGTTGGGTTCGGAGATATCTATAGCAATGTTCAATTCAAGTGCAGCGGGCGGTGCTGGCAACACGGCTTCCGGTAGCCGTCTCTTCCGCTATGAAGTCGTCGGTCTGCGTCAGAATTCGGAAACGGATAAAACGAACTACCCCATTCGTCGCAGCGGTAGCACCTTTATCACAGTGCCCTATAACCGCATGAACGATATGATGCAGCGCATTCTGCGTATGGGCGGCAAGATTGTTGGCATTGAGCCACTCAATAGTGAAACCCTTACCAACGGTAATGCGGCTGCTAGTAAAAGTTCGCAGTCAGCGCAATCTGCTCCGGCGGCTCAACCCGCTAAGATGCAAGCAGATTCTGCTCCAGCAGCAGGTGCAAAGCATGAGGCTCTATTCGAAGAAAATGTTCCCGTTAACATTTATCGTCCGAATAGCCCCTATTTAGGCAAATGTGTTTCTAACGAGGAACTAGTGGGCGAAGGCGGAATTGGCACCGTTCGCCACCTGATTTTTGATGTTTCTGGCGGTGATTTGCGCTACCTAGAAGGTCAAAGTATTGGTATTATCCCACCCGGAATTGATAAGAAAGGCAAACCCGAAAAGCTCCGTCTGTACTCGATCGCGTCTACTCGGCATGGCGATCATGTCGATGACAAAACTGTTTCTTTGTGCGTGCGTCAGCTAGAGTACAAGCACCCTGAAACAGGCGAGACCGTTTACGGAGTTTGCTCTACCCACCTCTGCAACCTCAAGGAAGGCGACGAAGTTAAAATCACGGGACCAGTTGGGAAGGAAATGCTCCTGCCTACTGATCCCAATGCCAACGTGATCATGTTTGCCACTGGAACGGGTATTGCACCTTTCCGGGCTTACCTGTGGCGCATGTTTAAGGACGCTGAGCGTCAAGCCAATCCTGGCTACCAATTTAAGGGTTTTGCTTGGTTGGTCTTCGGCATTCCCACCAGCCCCAACATTCTCTACAAAGAAGAGTTGGAAGAAATTCAGCAAAAGTATCCAGAAAACTTCCGCCTCACCTGTGCCATCAGCCGGGAGCAAAAGAATGCCTCTGGCGGTCGGATGTACATCCAAGACCGTGTAGCTGAGCACGCAGATGAACTGTGGAAGCTGATCCAGCAGGAGAACACCCACACCTACATTTGCGGTCTCAAAGGTATGGAAGGCGGCATTGATGAAGCGCTGTCTGCTGCGGCTGCCAAAGATGGCGTGACCTGGAGCGATTACCAGAAGCAAATGAAGAAGAGCGAGCGCTGGCACGTAGAAACCTACTAAGCCGCGATCGCTCCGTGAATGCTCCGCTGAGCTGAAGTCTCAGAGTGTCATCACTAGCAGTTAAACTAGCCCTAGAGTTTGGATCGATTGGGAAGCAACTTTTCTTCCTGAAGATTCAAACCCTAGGGCTTATTCGTTTGTCAGAACTTATTGGAATTTGGGATAACGGTTGTGACCTTCAAAGTCGGTTTGCTAGGGCTAGGAACAGTGGGCACGGGTACAGCACAGATTTTGCTCGATGCAACGCAGCGCCACCCTTTGTTAAAGGAGTTAGAAATTCATCGAGTTGGGGTGCGATCGCTCGACAAATCCCGTGAAATCGACCTGCCCGCTGACTTACTAACCACGGATCTCGAATCCATTGTGACCGATCCCAACATTGATATTGTGGTTGAAGTGATGGGAGGTTTAGAGCCTGCGCGATCGCTGATTCTTCAAGCCATTGCTCATGGTAAGCATGTGGTCACGGCCAATAAAGCTGCGATCGCCCGGTATGGCGCTGAGATTTTCACCGCTGCCAACGAAGCAGGAGTATATGTACTGCTAGAAGCAGCGGTAGGCGGGGGAATTCCAGTAATTCAACCCCTCAAGCAGTCACTCGGGGCCAATCGTATTGATACGGTCATAGGGATTATCAACGGCACTACTAACTACATCCTGACCCGGATGCAAAATGAAGGCGCTGACTTCGCTGAGGTGCTAGCAGATGCTCAACGATTGGGTTATGCCGAAGCCGATCCCACCGCTGATGTAGACGGCCTAGATGCAGCCGACAAAATTGCGATTCTAGCTTCACTCGCCTTTGGCGGACGAATTAAATTAGCAGAAGTTCATTGTGAAGGCATTCGTCAGGTCAGTGCTGCTGATATTGCCTACGCGGAGCGGCTCGGTTTTGTAATTAAGCTGCTAGCGATCGCCAAACGCAACACAGTCTCTACTGAGAACGCACCGGAGCAGCTCCAAATCCGAGTACATCCAACTCTAGTTCCCAAGTCTCACCCTCTTGCCAGCGTCAACGATGTCTACAACGCCATCTTGGTGGAAGGTGACCCAATTGGGCAGGTGATGTTCTTTGGTCGTGGTGCAGGGGCAGGCCCAACGGCTAGTGCTGTGGTGTCAGATATACTCAACATTGCCGCTATGCTGCAAGCTAATTTAGTGCCAGTTTCCACTCAGCCCACTCAAGCTGCGCATCCCCTCCTAGCTTGCTCTCACCAGCACTACAGCGCGATCGCACCGATGACAGACCTAGTGACCCGCTTTTACGCCCGATTTCTCACTAAGGACTACCCTGGCGTCATTGGCAAACTAGGTACCTGCTTCGGCAACCATCAAGTCAGCTTGGAATCCGTTGTTCAGATCGGCAATCAAGATGGTTTAGCAGAAATCGTCGTCGTTACGCACGATGTCCCAGAAGGAAACTTTCGCCAAGCCCTAGAAGAAATCCGCAGCTTGTCATCAATCAGCAGTGTCTCTAGCGTGCTACGAGTGCTTTAACTTTGCAACATAAAATCCAGCTCTAAGAAAAGCCTCATTACTTAGAGCTGGATCGATAGGATTCTAAGGTCTTGGTATGAGCTTGAAACAGTGAAACCCTGGGGGCTTTGTCTGACTGAGAACCTCAGGGGGTCTGAGGTGCAGGTGAATCTGAGCTGGGGGCTGATTCAGGAGACATAGAACCGTCAGGACTCATGCCGGGGTCGGTCGTACTCCCAGCGTCATCGGCGGGGCTAGATGGGTCTACTTCAGGCACAGTGCCGCTGTCAGGGCTACCAGGTGAGCTGGGTGGACCCGCAGGCCGAGTCATATCGGGCTCTTCGGTCTCGGTTGTGTCTGTTGTGTCTGTTGTGCCCGGGTCAGTCATAGTCCCAGAGTCATCAGCGGGGCTAGATGGGTCTACTTCAGGTACAGTGCCGCTGTCAGGGCTACCAGGTGAGCTGGGTGGACCCGCAGGCCGAGTCATATCGGTCTCGTCGGTCTCGGTTGTGTCTGTAGTTGTATCCGCAGGTTCAGCCGTATCCTCAGAAGGGCTGGTGGGGGCTGCGGTCGAATCTAAAGGGGTACCACCAGGACAGCGGGAGTTTAGGGGAAAAACTTCGCACAGAATTCTGAAGCCTTCTGGAGAAAGCTTGATTTCTGCCGCAGAGGGGGCAGTTGTGCCACTCGATTGGGCAACAGCAGCACCGCTAGTGAGAGCCAGGGCTAGGGCTGTCCCAAAGAGGGTAACGTATTTAGCCTTCACAAGACTTAACCTCAACAAAGGACTTTGCCAATTAAATCAGAAGGCAAATTTTTAGAAATCCGCCTTATAGGTAGTGTGAATATCCTCCTACGGAGGGTAGACGGTTTAACATCTTGCCCCGTGGCATCCATCTATGGATATGCCAAACTTTGATGTCAGAGCTTCATAACCTGTTTTTAACCTTTTGGCTAGGAATCAAAAGAGGAGCGCAACTTACGCCCCTACTCTTCGTGCTGTTAGGACTCTATAGGTGTCCTAAATAATTTATCCGTTTGGGGTTTGTGAGAGGTGCGCCGCTCACAAACCATTTAGGATTGCTATATCTGATTGAGAGACACCAAGTTGTTTGGTTAGATTTCACTAATCAGCTTTCACTAATCAGCGTTGATGATTTTAGGCACTCTAAAAAAGTCAGCATCCCGCTCAGGTGCGCCTTCAAGAATCGTTTCGCGATCGCTATATGGCTGCAACTGGTCTACTCGCGTCACATTAGTCAAATCAATCGCCCGTGTGGTTGGTTCTACATTGCTTGTGTTCAACTCACTGAGCTGCTCAAAGTAGTCCAAAATGCTGCTTAGTTGAGTCGCAAACTTCTCTTCCTCTTCGATCGCCAATTCTAAACGAGCGAGATGAGCAACTTTATGAACTTGATCGCGATCCAGCATAGGTAAGTAGCTCAAAAGTAAAGGTCAAAAAAATTACAGCTAATCATGGAAAAAGATTAGCTGCTGTAGGTCAACTCAATAGAAGGAGCAAGCGACTAAAAATACACATCCATCTGCGAACGGCCTGTGGTTTTGAGCCAGTTCTGCGCCTCAATATAGTTGTTAGGAGCCATCCGAATGGCAGTTTTCCAATATTGAGCTGCTTGATCAAACAAGGCTTCGGCTGCCTCATCGTTGCCCGCTTCTTTTTCCTGTTCGCCTCGGTAGTGGTAAATTACTGCTACGTTGTTGAGGGCCTGAGGTAAGCGAGGGTTCAGCTCGATCGCTTCTAGATAGTTCTTTAGGGCTTCTTCGTGTTCACCATTGTTGGTGCGAATTAAGCCAATGTTGTAAAGAACGTAACTGCGATCGTAGGGATCGTCTTCCAGCTTCAAGGCTTCGAAATAGTTGTCGAGAGCTTCCGCATACTCTCCATCAGCCTGAGCAGACATGCCATCTCGGTAATAGGCAAACGCTTCTTTTTCCTTCTTGGTGGCTGGCAGAACTTTGAGAATCATGTCTGCCATGACTGTGAAGCTTTTATCGATGAAGTTGTCGTTTCGTTGAAATCTTGGCATAGTCGCCTCTGCGAATGGGGGCCAGTGGCTCAGATAACCGCTTGGCTAGGTCACTTGCTAAACGCTTATTCCACTAATTTAGCGTCGATTGGTCACTTCCTGAGGAGCAATCCCGCTTGTAACAGTTCTTAGTGAGTTTAATTAAGTTGAAGCGCGATCGCCGACCGATAAAAAATCTTGTGGCGAGATGGCAATTGGCATCAGTCGCTCCAACTCCAAATTAGCGGCAACTTCCGTTAACTTCGCTAAATCGGTGGCATCTGTTAAATGGGGGATCACCCCTAACACTGGCACATTCGTTAAAGACTGAATCAGATCGCTGGGTGCCCAGTCCTCGATTTCCTGCTCGGTGCGAGGTTGGGTACAATTCAGCACAATGCCTTTGAGGTGCACCCGCGCTTGACGCGCTAAAGCAACATTAGCGACTGCTTGAGCGATCGCCCCTAAGCGCACAGGCACCACCAACACAGTCGGCAACCGCCAATCCCAAGCCAAATCTGCCACTGTGGTTTCGTGAGTAACTGGGGAACCCAAACCACCGAGCGATTCTACTAACACCCAATCTCGCTGTTGTCGGAGCGTTTCCAAACCTTTCCAAGCCAGTTCTAGCTCGATTTTGCGCCCTTCGCGATCGGCTGCCAGCGGTGGCGCTAAAGGAGCTTGAAAGTAAAGCGGGGTAATTTCGTCTATAGACTGATTCAGGTTGAAAAGGCGCAGATAGAGTTCGCGATCGCCCAGCCCTGACTGGATCGGTTTCATAATCCCTAAACTGCGGGTAGGGCAGTAAGTCTGCCAGTAAGCAGCAAGAGCAGTCGTCAAGACAGTTTTACCTGCGTCTGTATCAGTTCCAGCAATGAGTAGTGCGTTCAAGGGGAGTGGAATGGTATCTGTTAGATTACGAAGTCAAAGACAGTCTCAAACTATACTTTACCGTTCTTCCTTACATCAGTTAGGTTGAGCTGTGAATCCCATCATTGGGACCATAGATGACCATAGCTATGGAGAGGGTTCCTGATTCTGGGCGCTAATATTTAGCGTGAAGTTAGTATCGCGAGCTGCAATCACATCAATTTGGTAATCTCCATCCGTTGGCAACTGCGACTGCCACGAAACAACTCCAGAAGCATCCTCTACCAACCGACCATCTGGATAGCGGATGTCGAGTGTAGCAGCGCCATCCGTAATTTCTACGTTGAGTACTTGTCCTGCTTGAGCGGTGACTAAATAACGCTTGATTGTCGTGGGGTTAGTCTGACCAGATACTTGGGTCTCGGTTGCCCCTGGGGGAAAACTGACTCGCTCGACATCAACCGCACCCGGTGTAGGGCTAGGAGTAGGCGTCGGGCTAGGCGTCGGGCTAGGCGTCGGACTCGAAGTTGGAGTTGGCTCAACAGGACTCTCTAAGTTCAACTCCAATTTATAATCTGCCTGAGCAATCCCTCGCACCGGGCTGAGTTGAATATAGTAGTCTCCGGTATAGGGCAACGCTCCTTCCCAAGCGGAGACACGCTTAGCGCGATTGTTGACAGGGTTTTGATCCGGAGCGAGCACCGTCATTAAAATTCCTTCACCACCCAAATAAGCACTTAGGGTTTGGTCCTGCTGCCCTGGCACGATGTAACTAATGGTCTCGTTAGCTTTCAACCCGCCTTCAACTGTATTTTGTTCGCCAGGAGTAACATTCAGCCGCTGGCTAAATTGAACTGGACTAGGGCTGGGTGTTGGCGTCGGACTAGGGGTAGGACTAGGGGTGGGACTAGGAGTAGAGCTAGAGGTGATAGTAACGGAAGGCGTTGGAGAAACAGAATCTCTTGGAGAGCGTAGTAAAGAAGTGACCAAAGCCCAAGAACCTAGCCCAGCGGCTAAGGCTAAAGCTGTTCCTACTGCTGCGATCGCCCAAGGATTTTCCCAAGACGGACCACTCGAAGGAGCAGGAATTACAGGATTGGTTCGGTTGGGATCACTATTGGGATTGGGATTTACGGGGTCTGGTCGGCGACCCACGGCAACAGTGGCCACCTGAGACAAGTTGGGATTAGCCGGGGGCGAAGGCGTTTGAGGAGGCGTTTGAGGAGGTGTCTGAGTAGGAGGAGGTGGAGGTGATGGTACTTGAGCCTGAACGGGAGGCGGAGGAGGTGATTGCGGTTGCCCAGGATAAGCAGGCGGAGGAGCTGGTGGAGAGACAACCGTAGGTTGAGTCAGAGCTTGTAGTGCTTGAACCACCTCAGCCACAGATTGATAGCGATCGCCCGGTTTATAACTCAACATTTGGTTCAAGATCTGAGCCAATCCGGGGCTAACCTTAGCCAAATCTTGCCAGTGCCAAGTCAGAGTACTTTCGTTGTAGAGTTCTTGTGGCTCCTTGCCCGTTAGCAAAACTATAGCCAGTACCGCCAAAGAATAGAGATCACTGCTGGGGTAAGCGCGGCCCGTCTGCATCTGTTCGCTGGGTGCGTAACCAAACTTACCAACTGTAGTAGGTTGCGGCACCGTCTCCGGGGATTGAATCCGGGTCGCCAAGTCTTTCACCACACCAAAATCAATCAAAACTGGCAGGTGGTCACTTTCTCGCAAAATCAAATTATCAGGCGCAATATCTCGGTGAATAATGCCCTTACTATGAATGTGAGCTAGTACAGGCAAGATTTGCCGTAGCAGTTGGATCACCTCTGACTCCGAGAAGGGATAACCCTGCGCCGTCCGCTCCTGAACCAACGTGCCATAGGTTTTGCCCTCAACATAGTCCTGAACTAAAAAGAGGCGCTGATCCTGTTCAAACGTGGCTCGAAATTGAGGTACCTGCGGATGCTGAATCTGATACAGAATCGCCGCTTCTCGCTGAAACAATTCCTTGGACTTCTCTAAAGCGTAAGGACTCGACTGAGCCGGAATAAATTCCTTTAAGGCGCAGCGCTCATTAAAACGCCCTTGATCCTCCGCTAAATAAGTTCGGCCAAATCCACCTTGGCCCAAAATACTAACTAAGCGGTAGCGGTTTTGCAGAATAGTCCCGGCAGGAATTGGCGGTTGCATAGCAGGTTAGTTTGCTTTGAATTGATTGCAACAGGGACATCACGGACTCAGCTCACCAGAGGTAGAGCCACCAAAAATTAGCTGAGGGTGGCCCATAGCTATAATTGCGCCCGTAACTATGTTGTGACAAAGAGGCTACAGCTGAGTAGGTTTAGCTAGCAACTTTAGGGACACTCAAGCTAGCTGTGCTCCCACAACAGCTTATTCGCTCAACTTGGCTTTGACTAGAGCTTGAATCTTCTTGCCATCGGCTTGACCTTTAACTCGTTGGATGGCAGTCCCCATAACTTTGCCTAGGTCTTTCAGTGAAGTTGCTCCCACCTCTGTGATAATTTCATCAATGATCTTGCTTAACTCGTCATCTGAGAGTTGTGCCGGCAAATACGCTTCCAGAATTGCCAACTCTTGGGCTTCTTGATCCGCTAAGTCTGTCCGTCCTGCTTGCTGATATTGTTCGATAGAATCACGGCGTTGCTTGGCTTGTTGCAGCAGTAATTCCATTTCCTGGGCTTCTGTCAAATCTGTCTGTCCACTGGGTCTGAGACTGACTTCTTTTTCTAACAATGCCTTTTTAATACTGCGGATCGTTTCTAAGCGAAGTTTCTCCTTAGATTTCATTGCCGCTTTTAAATCTTCACTAATGCGATCTTTCAAGCTCATAAGGCCATCCTCAGAAGAAATTTTTCGCCCTACTTAAAGTGGAGCTGTTTGCTCCTATTTCCCCAATAAACTAGGCAGAATTTTTCTCACAAATATGAATGAAGAATTTTGCCTAAACCAGCTAGGTGATCAATTTTAGCTTGCTTACTGACTGTTTGGCGGGGAAGTGAACACAGCTATTGCCTTCCACCGATCTGCAAGTTTCTCTGAAATTCTCATTAATCTGCGCATTGTTCAGCCAAAAATCGCTAGTTTGCCTCTCCACTCTTGTGCGACAATTCCTAGTCAGTTTCCACAAAAATTACTCTCCATAGCTACACCTAATTCAGGGAATTTTTGGAGGATGATTCTGGATCAGAATGATAATATTGCGATGAATGCGCTTCGGGGGCCTGTTGTGATCCGTTCTGCAACTTTGACTCTTCACCCAACTCTGCCGACTATTTCTGACAATAGTCGTCTGCGGTTGTTTTCCGGCTCTGCCAATGTACCGCTCTCTCAAGAAGTTGCTCGGTACTTGGGCATGGACCTAGGACCTATGGTCCGTAAACGGTTTGCCGATGGAGAACTTTATATCCAAATTCAGGAATCGATCCGAGGGTGTGATGTTTATCTAATTCAGCCGACGTGCCAGCCGGTTAACGATAACCTGATGGAATTACTGATCATGGTGGACGCTTGCCGACGAGCTTCGGCTCGGCAAATTACCGCTGTGATTCCTTACTATGGATACGCTAGAGCAGACCGTAAAACTGCCGGGCGAGAGTCTATTACAGCCAAGCTTGTAGCTAACTTAATTACTCAGGCTGGCGCAAATCGAATTCTAGCAATGGATTTGCACTCAGCCCAAATCCAAGGCTATTTTGACATTCCCTGTGACCATGTCTATGGTTCACCAGTTGTGTTTGACTATTTAGCCAGTAAGAATTTGTCGGATATTGTTGTCGTTTCGCCAGATGTGGGTGGAGTCGCGCGGGCCCGAGCCTTTGCCAAAAAGCTCAATGATGCTCCACTTGCCATTATTGATAAGCGTCGTCAAGCTCATAATGTGGCAGAAGTGCTCAATGTGGTTGGGGACGTTGCTGGCAAGACTGCCATCTTGGTGGATGACATGATCGATACTGCAGGGACGATCTGTGAGGGAGCTCGCCTCCTACGCAAGGAAGGGGCTCGTCAGGTTTATGCTTGTGCGACCCATGCTGTTTTCTCACCCCCGGCGATCGAGCGGCTATCCAGTGGCTTGTTTGAGGAAATCATTGTCACCAATACCATTCCAGTGCCTGACACAAGCCGCTTTGAGCAACTGACGGTACTCTCGGTGGCCAATATCTTGGGTGAGGCAATCTGGAGAATTCACGAAGACAGCTCACTCAGCAGTATGTTTCGGTAATGTATTAGCGTTCTAGTTTTGTATGTTAGGCGTAGCCATAACTTAAGTAGGGGCACCTCTTGTGGGTGCCCTTCATTCTTTAAAGCTTTAGAGGTAATCAAAAAACTGCTCTGGAACCAAGGTGAGTTCTCCAGATTTGAAGCGATCGCTCTCAATCCAGAGGGCTTTTTTCTGGCGATCGCCTTCGGCAAACATCAGTTCATCCAGTTCGTAGAATTTAGGATCAGCGAAGTCGCATTTGTAGAGCTGGATCAGCTCATGACCTGATTGGCCATTAAACACAAAGATGTTCTCTAGACAGCCCAAGTAACGAATGTTAGCTAGCTCTGCTTGGATTTCTTCCTGAAATTCTCGCTGCAAAGCGATCAGGCTGGTTTCACCAAAGTCTACGCCACCTCCTAAGGCTCGATAAAAAGTTTTTTGTTTCACTGGGTCGTATCCTTCCGAGACAAAGATGCGATCGCCTTTTCCAGCAGCAGCAGCCTGACGGTCTTGGATTAGCCCTAGCGCTAAAACGCGAATTTGATTGACTCCGTACATAGTTCTTAGAAGATGGGATGCAAAAGCTACGCCAAACCTAATTAGCAGAATTAACGGGGTGGCGGATGGGTTAGCTGATTAATTATCGTCGTATTCTGAGTACTCTCGTTTGCGGCTTTCGGGGATCGGCCAGTCTTCATTCTCTCCGCCAATAATCAGCGTTGTGATTTCTACGTAATCTTTGCTGAATTGCCGCAAGGAATTGATTAAAACATCTAGGGCGATCGCGTCACTGGTGCCTAAGTCGAACCAACAACGGGCCCAGTTGCTCTCGTACTCTACTTCCCCAATGTTGTGCATCAAGGCCATGAAGCTATCTTCAGCCGCATCCTGGTTGTAATTCATGTAGCTGATTTCTAGGCCAACATCTTGCACCTGGAGATTTTCGGCGTTAAACCCGCCTAATTTCCCTAGAAAAAACCAGGAGTTGATAATTTCTTCAACGTACTGTTTTTCTAGTTCAGAGGGGTTCAAGCTGAACTCTAGCCAAATCCAGACATTAAAGGGATCAAACTCCCGAAACTGTACTTGCATTTTGTTTGAAAACCGAATAATTGGGGCGTGGCTTAAGCGATCGCGAATGTGCAAGCTAAGCAATTCCAGAATACCGCAGCCAGTTTAGCCTGCTGTTGTGAGGGTAGCCACTCTGTAGAAACCCACCCATAAAAAAAGGTGCCATACTTGACACCCTCAGAAGTATTTTCGAGTAATTGATTGAGCGATCGCGACCTATTTCTTAAGCTCAGTACTGCAATTGCGCTCTTTTTGATCAATGCGGAATTCGGTTCTACAGCGCTCATACGCGATTTGGTTTCGCAGTTGGCGAGGCAATTGAGCGGTTTTATCCAAGGCTTTGCGGAAAAATTCTAGGCTTTCCTGATTTTTACCCTGTTTAACGAGAACTTGGGCTTTGAGGTAGTACAGATCTGGGTTGTTAGGGGTCACCTTCAGAGCTTGATCAACAAACTCTAGCGCTTTCGTCGGTTGGTTCAGGTCTCGGTAGCCAATCGCAATCCCCCGATAAGCCAAGTAACGAGGCTGGGCATATTTGTTCAATCGCTCTACCGCGTCCGCTGGATTGGCAAAGGGGAGATTAACCGCCAGCATCAAATCCATAAAACCTTTCACTAAGTTAAGTTCTGGGTCTTGAGGACTGAGCTTTTCAGCCGCATTCAATGATTGAAACACTCGTTGAAGTTTGTTCAGGGCTTGAGGAGTCCCTCGCACCGTACCTTCACGGGAGACGATATAAGCGCCTTCCATAAATTCGCCCACTGCTACGTACAAGTTGCCGCGTAGGGGGTCAGTTTTACGTAGCTGCTCAGCGGTTTCGCGAGTCTTAGTGGCATTGGTTCGCAAGGCATTCCAATCTTTGTCCAGGTAAGCTAGTGACGCTTTCATGGCATAGCTGAGTGGCTCACTGGGTTCAGCTTGAGATAAGTATTTTCTGGCAGCTTGGTAATCGCCCCGCTCAAAAATCGCTTTGAAGGCTGCTTCGGTATTCTTACCAATGGCATGCTGGTTAGTAGTACGGAAGGGATCGCCCGCAAAAGCAGGACTGCCGCATAAGCTAAGGGCGATCGCCGCAGTACCCGCAACGGCAGAAACGAACCGCCGGGAAGCGGAAACAGGGCGGCTTTGGCGTTGCATCCTAGAGGAGCAGGGTGGGGCATTTGTCCCAACACTACTGGGAGCAATCGGCATGTTCGTCATAATAGAGCCTCTCAAAACGTTCCTCGAATTCGTTCTGCTTGCAAATGCTCTAGAGCCTCGGATGGCACTCGATGAGTTGAAAATTCGCTCATCGCGGTTGATGCCAAAGGTCTAGAAGCACTCGGTTCAGGTGCGATCGCCTACCGATTAAGGGTTCAGCTAGCTGCATAAATTTGACGCAGTCATTCGGTTTGGGTTCCAGTTAGACTGGTCGATGGGTAGGCTAAATTTGTCACCGTTGAAACAAAATTATGACTACCTCGCTACAGCCGAAGCCTCAGGTTTGCAACTTTCCTTCTCGTTAGACTAGCGGCTGGCACGCTTGATTTGATTGAACTTGGGTGGCAATTTCAGCGTCAGGACAGGCTCTAGCCAACGGCGATCGCTGTATCCTGACATTGATCGACTGCTTTGCACTTCGCTAGAAACCTTGCTCCTCGCTGGTAACATCGTTAATGCTCTATCTCAAAAACCTGATCTATCATCCGACTGCTACCCCGACCGCCATCCTCAAATCAATCAATTTGGAGCTAGCGCCTCAGCAAATGGGCTTGATCATCGGCCCCAGCGGTTCAGGAAAAAGCACCCTCCTGGAAATTCTAGCGGGGTTGGCGGAAAAAACTTCAGGTGACATCCTGTGGCGAGAGCAAGAACTGACTCCAGCCCATCTCCAGCAACTGGGTGGTCTTGTCTTCCAGTTTCCGGAGCGACATTTTTGCGGTGCCACAATTCTAGAAGAGCTGCGCCTTGGCCACCCAGAACTAGGGACAGAAAAGGTAAATCAGGCTTTAACAGAAGTGGGGTTGGGGCACTTATCTCTACAAACATCGCCTCATTCCCTGAGTGGTGGACAACAGCGACGCTTAGCCTTGGCCGTACAGTTGATTCGCCAACCCTATTTATTACTACTAGATGAGCCAACGGCAGGGCTAGATTGGTCCATGCGACGGCAGTTGGTCAATTTATTGGCCCGCCTCAAAGACCACTGGAGTTTGTTGATCGTGACCCACGATGCGGGTGACCTGCTAGCGATCGCTGACCGCTGTTGGACTCTCAACCACGGTGAGTTGCAGTCTGTCGATCCCCAAGTGCTAGAAATGAATGCGAAGCAACCTCAATCTGTTGTCCAAAGTTAACTTTAATGTTGGATCTTGAAACCGTGAACCTGCCAGAAATGATCGCTGTTTGGCAAAAAACTCTCCGCTGGCAGCCCACCTCGCACCAGCAACAGCAGTTACAGCGGCTTTACGAACTCATTCTAGAGGGCAACCGTCAGTTAAATCTCACCCGCATTACCGAGCCAAGTGAGTTTTGGGAAAAGCACTTGTGGGACTCGTTGCGAGGCATAGCACCATTCTTCAAGGAGGAAGGAGGAGGGATGAAGGATGAATTTGACTCCTCTTCCTCCTTCATCCCACCCTACGGAAGTGGCGAGGGCGTACATCCTTCATCCTTTCGCGTAATCGACATTGGTACAGGTGGTGGTTTTCCGGGTATTCCGGCAGCGATCGCCTGTCCTGACTGGCAAGTGACACTGCTAGATTCGACTCAGAAGAAGGTTACTTTTCTGCAAACTCTGGCAACCACGTTAGAGCTGGAAAATATCACCACTTTAGTAGACCGAGCCGAACAGGTCGGGCAGTTGCCTGAGCACCGGGAAGCTTACGATTTAGCCCTGATTCGAGCAGTAGGGTCAGCTTCTGTTTGTGCTGAGTACGCCTTACCACTGCTGAAGCTGGAAGGACAAGCAGTGCTCTATCGCGGTCAGTGGACTGCCGAAGAAACCGGAGCCTTGCGTCCGGCGGTGGCTCAGTTGGGTGGCGCGATCGCCGCGATCGAAGAATGCAGCACTCCCGTTAGCCAAGGGATGCGACACTGTCTCTACTTACGCAAAGTGGCTCCCACCCCTAGTGAATTTCCACGGGCGATCGGAGTGCCAGCAAAGCAGCCCTTATAGATTAAGGTGGCGATGAATTGCAGTTAATCCCAGATTTTGGTATCCTGCCAGACTGCAAGGCGCATTGCTTTTTGGGGTGAGTTGAAAGCGTGGCCTGTAAGTTAAAGCTGAGTTGAGTTAGGAAATTGTTGCCACGTATCAGGGTAACTGTCGGAATGAACAACTCCTGGGAGTGAAGTTTGCATGATTGAAGTTGAACAGTTGAGCAAGGTTTATGGCTCAACCCCTGCGATTCAAGATGTGACATTTGCGGTAGAACCAGGGGAAATCTTGGGTTTTTTGGGGCCAAACGGGGCTGGAAAAACCACCACCATGCGGATTCTGACTGGATACTTACCTGCAACGAGTGGCAGTGCGCGAGTCGCGGGCTACGATGTTCACGAAGATTCGATGGCGGTGAGGCAGCGCATTGGTTATCTACCCGAGACGCCTCCGCTCTATCCAGAAATGACGGTGGAGGGGTTTCTCTATTTTGTGGCTCGAATTAAAGGCGTGAGTGCGGGCGATCGCTCTCGACAAGTTCAATCAGCTCTAGAGCGTTGCAGCTTGGTGGAAAAACGCAAAACCTTAATTCGTAAGCTATCTAAAGGCTTTCGCCAACGAGTAGGCATTGCCCAGGCGATCGTGCATGATCCCCCGGCGATTATTTTAGATGAACCGACTGTGGGCTTAGATCCGCGCCAAATTATTGAAGTTCGTAACTTAATTAAGAACTTAGCAGGGACTCATACAGTAATTCTCTCCACGCATATCTTGCCTGAGGTCAGCATGACCTGTAACCGAGTCGCCATCATTAATCGCGGGCGAGTGGTAGCAACGAATAGCCCGGAAAATTTGATGGCGCAACTCAATGCGGGGTCGGGGTATGAGCTAGACGTGGACGGCGATGTCAACACTGTGCAACAACTAGTGCAACCCATTCCCGGTGTGCGCTTGGTAGAGCCCATGCGAATCGAGGAACTAGCAGACCAGACATTAACGCCTCAGCGCTGTCGGGTGCGAGTAGTAGCTGAAGCCGATAGCGATCCAGGTCGGGATATTGCCGCTGCTGTCGTGGGGGGAGGTTTAGGTCTCTACGAAATGCGCCGGACTAAGGCCAGCTTAGAGGATGTGTTCTTGCAATTGACGATGACCGAAGAAAAAGCCTTAGAGTCGAGTGCAGAGACTGAGTTGAGCGCTGGGGGGGAAGCGGAGCCAGTCATTGAAGACGCGCCTGGAGCACCAACTGCTGTCGTGTCTGAGTCAGCAGAATCGGAGGAAGAAGCATAATGCGGGTGATTCTCAGCAATATTGTGGCGATTTATCGCAAAGAGTTGCAGGGGTACTTTGCCTCTCCCTTGGCTTATGCGATCGCGGGCGTGTTTTGGTTCTTGTCTGGCTTTTTCTTTGTGATTGCCTTGCAAGACACCCTGCAAACTGCCGCCGCTGCGGACCAAATTGGGCAACCCTTTGATGCGGCTTATGCCCTAATTCAAGCTTTTTTGGGCTTGATGGGAGTTTTGTCTTTGTTTATTTTGCCAATTCTCTCGATGGGGCTTTACGCCGAGGAACGCAAGCGGGGCACCTTGGAACTGCTAGCCACCTCTCCCGTAACCAACTGGGTGGTCTCCTTAGGCAAGCTGCTAGGAGTTCTCACTTTCTTCATCACCTTAGTGTTGCCCTTGCTAGTTTACGAAACGATTACTTTGAGTGCTGCGAATCCTCCCTTAAATCCCACGCTGTTGTTAACTGGCTACGGTGGCTTGATTCTAATGGCCGCAGCAGTTTTATCTTTGGGCATGTTTCTGTCTTCGTTGACCGATAGCAGCATTTTGGCGGCAATTTTGACGTTTGCCCTCGTTTTACTTCTCTGGTCGATCCAGGCGATCGCCACAGTGGTGGGGGGGCCTGTGGGTGACGCCATCGGGCACTTATCGCTGCTGAAGCACTACGGCGATCTGGTTCGCGGTGTAGTGAATACAAGCGGCTTGATTTTGTTCGTGAGCTACATTATTTTGGGCCTGTTTTTGACTGCCCAGTCTATTGAAGCGCTCAGATTCCAGCGCTCTTAATCTAGCCATTGCACCCGCGTCCACGCTGAGTGGGTCACTGGCTAAAGCCACTTGCAAGTACTATCCCTGTTAAGGGTTGAGTAGAAGTCGATGAAACAAATTCCTACCACCTGGAAATCGTTCAAGCAATCTTGGCAATGGCTCTTCTGGGCTGGGCCAGTGCTGGTAGTTATAGGCTTATCCGCCGGAGCTGTGTCTGGCAATTGGGGCAGCATTCCGGTCGGCCTGACCGTTGCTGGCATTGTGTTGATTGGGGTCTGGCTGCTGCTGCAAAGCCAACCTGGCTCTGGCTTTTGGGGCCGCCGCTCAACTCAAGCCAGCACCAATGCGCTCCTCTCCACGCTGGCTGTCGTCGTTATCCTAGGTTTGATTAATTTCCTGGGAGTCCGCTATGCCAATCAAGTTGACCTGACCGAAAATCAACTTTACACCCTTGCTCCTCAGTCACAGGGTATCTTGAGGCGCTTGCCCCAACCTGTGAAAGTTTGGGTGTTTATGGACCCCAATAGCCCTAATCCAAATTCTGGCCCGACTCAAGCTTTGTTAGACCAATACAAGCGCCAGTCAAGGCAATTTAATTTTGAGATGGTTGATCCACAAGCTCAACCAGGCTTGGCGCAATCTTTTGGCATTCAGGATATTGGCGATGTCTATATTGAGGCAGGCCAAAAACGCCGTTTTCTCCAAAACCTGAAGAGTGAGCGGTTGTCAGAAGGACGACTGACCAATGCCATTGAGCAAATTACGAGCGATCGCCAAGCCAAAATCTACTTTCTGCAAGGTCACGGAGAGTCTTCCTTGGATGAGGGTCAAAGGGGTTTAGCCCAAGCCAAAGCTTTGTTGCAGGAGAAAAACTTCATCAGTGAACCGCTGAACTTGGTCGAGCAACCTGCTGTACCTGAAGATGCAGCAGCAGTCGTGGTGGCTGGCCCCAAGCAAGCTTTGTTTGACAAGGAAGTTAGGGAGCTGAGCGCTTATTTGCAGCAAGGGGGCAGTGTGTTGCTGATGATTGACCCCAATGTAGACCCGAAGCTAGAGGGCTTACTCAAAAATTGGGGTGTGACCCTAGGCAACCGAATTGCGATCAATGCTTCGGCTCAGCAAATCGCTGAGTTAGGCCCGACCGCTTCCGTGGTTAATCAGTATGGCGATCACCCGATTACTAAGGATTTTGGCAATCGCTATTCGATTTATCCGATCGCAAGACCGATTCAAACGACTCCTGTTTCTGGGGTGCAGGAAACGCCTTTGTTGGTCACGAGTCCTCAAAGTTGGGCGGAAAGTGACCTGAAAAATCAAAACTTGGAGTTTAATCCGGAGCGCGATCGCCAAGGGCCTTTAGTGTTAGGTGTGGCGCTAAGCAAGGCGGCTCAGGCTACGGGATCTGCTCAGGCTTCTCCCTCACCTAGCCCATCTGCTAGCCCGTCTGTTTCTCCTTCTGCTAGTCCCAGTCCTAGCCCTAGTCCTACACCAACTACTGAGGCTAACAAAACGCCATCTGAATCTCGTCTGGTTGTGGTGGGTAATTCTAGTTTTGCTACGGATGGTTTGTTTGGTCAGCAGTTAAATGGGGATGTTTTCCTTAATTCGGTAAGTTGGCTGAGCAAGCGGGATGACCAGGTTCTATCGATTCGTCCGAAGGAGGACAAGAACCGCCGAATTACGATGACGGCGCAGCAGGCGAATTTGGTGGGTTGGTTGTCGCTGGCCGTGTTGCCTTTGTTGGGTTTTGGGACTGCTGGGGTGATGTGGTGGCGACGCCGCTAGAATCCGAGCCTTGGGGCACTCGCCCCCAAACCGCCGCTGAGGGACGGTTGCGTCCCTCAGACTCCCTCCAAAATTGAATTCAGAGCACTATGGAACTCTGGTGAGGGGAATGATCTTGCGGCGATCCAAAATCTAAAATCCAAGGTCGAAGATGGCATTACGAGGTGAGCGGTCAATACAAGTATGAAGCTGAATTCGAAAACTTTGATTTTGCTCTTACTGGCGTGCGGGTTGGGGGGCTTTGTCTATTTTTATGAAATTCGCGGGGGTGGCAAGGGCCAAGAACAACAAGTGCAAGGGTCGGGGCAGCGAATTTTTGCTTTTGAGGAGTCTCAGGTTCAAGCTTTGACGCTAACGACATCAGGGCAAAGGTTGGAGTTTGTCAAAGCTCCTACTCCTGAAGCAAAGGCTGGTGCGTCTCCATCTCCAGGGAAGCAGACTGAACAAGCTACAGAAAAACCGACGGAGAAGCAATCTGAATCTAAGCAACCTCAATCTCAGTGGTTGCTGAAGGCTCCGGAGGAGGGGCCAGCGAATGATGCTTCGATAGCTTTCTTGCTGAGTTTGCTGGCAACGGGACGGAGCGATCGCACGATTAAAGCGCCTCTCACTCAGAAAGCGGATTTTGGTTTAGACCAACCCACGGCGACGATTGAGCTGAGGCTGAATGATCAGAAAACTCACCGTTTTGTTTTGGGTAAACCTGACTTTAATCAGAGCTTTTGGTACGCTCAAGCTGATCCGGCGACTTCAGGAACGCCAGAGTTATCGGTTTTGTTGGTGTCTCCAGACTTTAACAATGCTGTGAGTCGTCCACTGTCGGAGTGGAAAGCAGCACCCGAAGCTCCCACTCCCTCTCCCTCTCCCTCTCCCTCGGCGGAGAATGCGGCTCCTAGCCCAGAGCCTGCTCCAGAAGACGCTAGCCCTAGCCCTGAATCCCCTCCTCCGGCGGACAGTACCAATCCAAGTTCCAGCTCGTCACCAAGCCCTGATCCTGGCACTTCGTCTACTCCTGCTCCTCCAGCAGAATAAGCCGTTGAGCGTTCTATTTCGGTGATGATGAAGGGGTTAGCTTTGGTTTGCCCCTTTTCGCTATGCGTCTAAACCATTCAGTCCGAGTTTGATATGACTAGCCCTACCGCAACCCTTTTAGTCTCCTGTCCTGACCAGAGGGGACTTGTCGCAAAAATCGCCAATTTTATTTATGCCAATGGCGGCAATATTATTCATGCGGATCAACACACCGATTTTGAGGCAGGGCTATTTCTGACACGGATTGAGTGGCAGCTCGAAGGATTTAATTTGCCGCGTGATCTCATTGGGCCTGCTTTCAATGCGATCGCTCAGCCTCTACAAGCAAATTGGCGATTACACTTTTCGGATGCGGTGCCTCGAATTGCCATTTGGGTCAGCCGCCAAGACCATTGCTTATTTGATTTAATTTGGCGACAACGGGCTCAAGAGTTTGCTGCTAAAATTCCGTTGATTATTAGCAACCATCCAGATTTAGGCGCGATCGCCAAACAATTTGGCATTGATTATCACCATATTCCTATCAATAAAGAGAATAAGGCTGAGCAAGAAGCCAAGCAGCTAGCTCTACTTCAGCAGTACCGAATTGATTTAGCGGTACTGGCTAAATATATGCAAGTTTTGAGCGCTGACTTTATTGCTAATTTCCCTCAAGTGATTAATATCCACCACTCCTTCTTGCCTGCTTTTGCGGGAGCGAATCCCTACCAGCGGGCCTACAAGCGTGGGGTCAAAATCATTGGGGCTACTTCTCACTACGTGACTGAAGATTTAGATGCAGGGCCGATTATTGAGCAGGATGTCGTGCGAGTCAGCCATCGTGATGAGGTCAATGATTTAATTCGCAAGGGCAAAGATTTGGAGCGCGTGGTTTTGGCTAGAGCAGTGCGCCTGCATCTCGAAAATCGCGTGTTGGTTTACAGCAATCGCACTGTCGTATTTGAATAGAGTAATATTCAAAAACATATCGATTTACAGAGCCAAGTCTCGAATTATTTCAAAGAGTTACTAATTAAATATTAAGTATTAGCAATATTAGCTGAGTGTTTACTTTTTAATATTTCCTCTAGAATGCCAGTTTGATCATCGTGGTAGACTTTTGAACGCGCCTAGATTAGAGGGAAAAAGCGCCACGCGATCGCAACATCAATTCAATTTAGAGCTGCAACCTCATTCTTGTAGCTTTAATGGCAAGAGTGAATTATTACAGTAGAAATATTGCAGTAAAGAATCGGGATATCAGAATTTTTTTTTGCTAACTAGTTCTTTACCCAATTAATCATTCAAGACACACAAAGGTTTTTATTCATCGTGTGTCCACGGTCAAGCATTCGAAACTAGACTCACACTTTAACTTTGCGGCTTCCAGAGGCTGGAAGAGAATTATCTATGGTAGGCCCTTTACAAGCACAAGAGCTTCATCTCGCTTATTTGGAGCAAGCGCCAATTCAGTTTCATAATCAAATTCAGCCGCATGGAGTTCTGCTAGTTTTATCGGAACCAGACTTAAAAATTGTCCAAGTCACTAATAATACGCTGGCTGTATTTGGGATTACTCCTGAAAATGTTTTACAAAAAACCTTAGATGAATTAATCGATCCATTTCAGGTAGAACGGATTAGAGCAGGACTAGCAGATAGCAGCTTAGAGTTAATTAATCCGATTAAGATTTGGACGAAGAATCGGCAAAAAGGGGATGATTACTTGGTTTTTGATGGAGTTTTCCATCGCAGTTCTGATGGCTTTTTGATTCTGGAGCTAGAGCCTGCCCTTTCTCAAGAAAGCATTCCCTTTCTCAGCTTCTATCATTTGGCGAGAGCCTCAATTAACCAGCTAGAAGCGAATTCCAGTCTCCAAGACTTCTGTCAAACAATCGTCCAGGAAGTGCGGCAAGTCACTGGGTTTGATCGAGTCATGCTCTACAAGTTTGACCGCGACGGGCATGGTGTGGTTCTCGCCGAAGAAAAGCTGGATCATTTGGAACCTTACTTGGGTCTGCATTATCCCGAATCCGATATTCCTAAGGCTGCCCGCAAATTATTTGCCTCAAATTGGATTCGGCTGATTCCGGATACTCATGCTGAGGCGATCGCCCTAGTTCCCGCCCAAAATCCAGAGACGCAGCGATCGCTTGATCTCACCTTTTCGATTCTCAGAAGTGCCTCCCCCTGCCATATCGAATATCTCCACAACATGGGTGTGGGGGCATCCTTGACCATTTCGCTAATGAAAGATCAGAAACTTTGGGGTCTGATTGCTTGCCATCATCAATCTCCTAAATATGTTTCCTACGAACTGCGAAAAGCCTGTGAGTTTTTGGGACGGTTAATCTTTGCCGAAATTTCAGCACGAGAAGAAACCGCCGATCATGACTACCGCATGAAGCTGACCTATGTCCAGTCAGCCTTAGTGGATTACATGTCCCAAGAAGAAAACTTTGTGGATGGATTGGTGAAGCACAATCCCAATCTACTGGACTTGGCAGGGGCGCAAGGAGCGGCGGTTTGCTTTGGCAACAATTGCACACTGATTGGAGAAACTCCCAAGGAAGAGGATCTCAACTTTTTGCTGCAATGGCTGAGACAGCAAGTTCAGGAAGAAGTCTTTTATACGAATTCTCTCTCCGAGCTTTACCCAGATGCGGAGCGGTTTAAGAACGTAGCTAGCGGTCTTCTCGCCATCCCCATTTCTCAACGAAATTACGTGTTGTGGTTCCGCCCGGAGGTAATTCAAACCGTTAATTGGGGCGGCGATCCAAATCAACCGTTTGCCGCAACGCAGACGGAAGGGACGGTGCACCTTTCTCCCCGCAAGTCCTTCGAGCTGTGGAAAGAAACCGTGCGCTTGACCTCCCTGCCTTGGCACTCTGTAGAAGTGAAAGCGGCGCTAGAACTGAGAAAAGCCATCATCAATATTGTGTTGCGCCAAGCTGATGAGTTGGCCCAACTGGCTCAAGACCTAGAACGCTCCAACGCCGAGTTGAAAAAGTTTGCTTATGTGGCCTCCCACGACTTGCAGGAACCGCTGAATCAAGTCGCCAACTATATGCAGCTGCTAGAACTGCGTTACAACGACAAGCTAGACGAAAACGCCAAGGAATTCATTGGCTTCGCCGTCGAAGGCGTGAGCTTGATGCAGACCTTAATTGACGACGTGCTAGCTTACTCCAAGGTCGATATCCAAGGCGTTGAGTTTGAACTCACCGAGGTAGAAACAGCCCTCGATCGCGCCCTCGCGAATGTCCGGGGTCGCATTGCTGCCAATAACGCGGTGATTACTCAAGATCCGCTTCCGACCGTGATGGCCGACAGCACCCAACTGATGCAGCTCTTTCAGAATTTGGTCGGCAATGCCATCAAGTTTCGCAGTCAGAATCCTCCAGAAATTCATATTGGGGCGCAACGGCTAGAAGATGCTTGGTTATTCTCAGTCAAAGACAATGGCATTGGTCTTGATCCCAGGTTTAGCGATCGCATTTTTGTCATCTTCCAACGTCTCCATACGCGAGATGAATATGCGGGCACAGGCATGGGTCTGGCAATTTGCAAGAAAATTGTGGAGTGCCATCGTGGCCGAATTTGGGTGGAATCCCAACTAGGGCAGGGAGCAACATTCTACTTTACGATTCCAGTAGGGGGACGCGATCGTGAGCGTAGAAGTGGACGAAAAGTGCAAAACCATCTTTTTGGTCGAGGACAACAGAGCTGACATTCGCCTGATCGAAGAAGCACTCAAGAACAGTAATGTCCCGCATCAAGTTGTGGCAGTTCGCAACGGCATGGATGCAATGGCGTTCTTGCGGCAGGAGGGCGAGTATGTGGATGCACCTCGCCCCGACCTGATTCTGCTGGATTTGAACCTTCCTCGAAAAGATGGGCGGGAAGTTTTAGCTGAAATTAAAGCTGATCCCAATCTGAAACGAATTCCGGTTGTTGTTCTCACCACTTCTAGAAACGAGGAGGATATTTCTCAAAGCTATGACTTGCATGTGAATTGCTACATCACTAAATCCCGCAACCTCAGCCAGCTATTTCAGATCGTGAAGGGAATTGAAGAGTTCTGGCTGGGCACTGTCACATTGCCGCCGGGATGAAGTGGGGAAAGGAGCGGATCGCAATTCATGATTATGCCTGCAAGCGCCATCAAGGTCTTGTTAATTGAAGACAATCTCGCGGAAGCCAGACTGTTGCAGGAGATCTTGCGGGTGCCTAAGTTCAAGCAATTTAGCTTACTGCACGTCAAGCGGTTGGCGGAGGCGCTAGTCCATCTCCAGCAAAACAGCTTTGATGCCATTTTGTTGGATCTGACCTTACCCGATAGTCAGGGTCTAGCTTCCCTACCGCCTTTGCTGGATCAAGCACCTAATCTACCGATCGTGGTTCTCACCAACACCAATGATGATGACTTGGCGATCGCGGCAGTGCGCCAAGGAGCCGAAGATTATTTAGTTAAGCGCCAGGTAAATGCCGAATTATTGGCGCGATCGCTCTGCTATGCGATTGAGCGCAAACAGGTTTCAGAAGCTTTACGCAAAGTCAACGAAGCCCTAGCGATGCAGGTACAAGAGCGCACCGCTGAGTTGATGAAAGCGAAAGAACTTAACCAGTTGAAGTCGGAATTTGTCTCAATCCTCTCCCATGATTTCCGTAGCCCGCTCAACAGCATCTTGCTGTCTACGGGTCTATTGCAAAACAACCAAAACCAACTAACCGAGGAGAGAAGACTCACCCATTTTCAATTAATTCGCTCTGCTATTACTAACATGGCCCATCTACTCGACGAAGTTTCCTTAATTGGTAAAGCTGATTTGGGCCACCTTCAGTGCCAGCTCACCGCCCTCGACCTGGCTCCGTTTTGTCGCCAACTATTTGAAGAACTGCGATTCAGTTCTCATGAGAAATACCAATTCCTCTTTACTCAGCAAGGCGAATTATCTCAAGCCCTTTGGGATGAGAATTTTTTGCGCCATATTTTGGGCAACCTCCTCTCAAACGCACTCAAGTATTCGCCCGCCGGAGGTTTAGTGCAGTTCGAGTTGATTGGTCAAGAAACTACAGTCACCTTTCAGATTCAAGACCAAGGCATTGGTATCCCTCCCGAAGATCAGCCTCGCCTATTTGAGGCATTCTATCGGGCTAGAAATGTAGATAACATTCCTGGGACAGGTTTAGGACTGGCGATCGCGAAAAAATGCGTTGAGGCCCACGGTGGCCAGATCTCTGTGCAGAGTGCAGTTGGAGTTGGCACGATATTTACAGTCAGGTTGCCCATTTGGAAAGCCGTGTGATTACCGGGAGACAGGCGATAGGCGATCGCTGCCCCTGCTACGTGAGGTTAAAAAGTGAGTAAATTCGCAACTTAGCTTCACGCTTTACTATGAAGACAGGATGGGCACCCTAAGTATTAACGCTCCCTGATCATTTCTGTCTATTTGTCTTTGTAGTTCAATCACAAGCCACTCTGCCCTATGGTTTCTACTTCTTTAAGCCCACTTCCCGTCGATCAATCTCGGATTCGGCCAGCTATTCAGTCGTTGCAACCCCAACTCGTTGAGTGGCGAAGACAACTACATCAGCGACCCGAATTAGGCTTTCGTGAGAAACTAACGGCAGAATTTGTCGCCCAGAAGCTAACTGAATGGGGCATTGAGCATCAAACTGAAATCGCCCAAACCGGAATTGTGGCTACGATCGCCTCTGGCAAACCAGGCCCCGTATTAGCGATTCGAGCCGATATGGATGCCCTGCCCATCCAAGAAGAAAATGAAGTGCCCTATCGATCGCAACACGATGGCTTGATGCATGCCTGCGGTCATGATGGACATACTGCGATCGCCCTCGGCACCGCTTACTATCTCTCTCAACATCGAGATAGCTTTGCGGGTACGGTGAAAATTATTTTCCAGCCTGCTGAGGAAGGTCCGGGAGGCGCACAGCCCATGATCGAAGCAGGGGTACTCCAAAATCCAGCAGTAGACGCGATTATTGGTCTGCATTTGTGGAATAACTTACCGCTGGGAACGATTGGTGTGAGAACTGGAGCCCTGATGGCAGCCGTGGAACTCTTTCGTTGCACCATTCAAGGTAGAGGCGGACATGGAGCCATTCCCCACCAAACCATAGATTCAATTGTGGTGAGTGCCCAAATCGTCAACGCCCTGCAAACGATCGTTGCCCGCAACGTCAACCCCATCGACTCCGCAGTGGTGACGGTGGGAGAACTTCATGCAGGCACCGCTACTAATGTGATCGCAGCTTCAGCCAAAATGAGCGGCACAGTGCGTTATTTCAATCCAGCCCTAACAGGCTTTTTCTATCAACGGATTGAACAGATTATTGCGGGGATCTGCCAAAGTCATGGAGCCAGCTACGAGTTGAATTATCAATCTTTGTACCCACCCGTGATTAATGATGGGGCGATCGCAGACCTTGTTCGTTCTGTCGCAGAGAATGTGGTCGAGGCAGAGGTAGGCATCGTCCCCGAATGCCAAACAATGGGCGGCGAAGACATGTCTTTCTTCTTGCAGCAAGTCCCCGGTTGTTACTTCTTCCTCGGTTCCGCCAACATCCACAAAGGCTTAGCCTACCCCCACCACCATCCCCGTTTCGACTTTGACGAAACCGCTCTAGGCATGGGGGTGGAAATTTTTGCCCGCTGCGTTGAAAAATTCTGTGTTTAGAACCGCAAACCAATTTAATCTAGCGCTTGTAGTCCAAAGGGTCCACTGCTAGTAAAAGGGCTTCTTTGGTTTTGGGAATCAGCAGATAAACTCGGCGATCGCCTACCACCAAATCTGTGGAACCATAGTCAGTTGCGTCTGTCACTCCTTGAGCCAGCCAATCATGGGCTTCATTCCAGTCGGGAAGCATCACCTGCAAAAACTCTTCCATGTAGTTCAGGCTCTGCGGTTTTCTCTTCTTGGTCAACGGTTTGTGGACCACTAAAACCGCATTAGAAACCAGCTCTTTAGGCGTGACGTTCAGGCGCACCGTCGCCACCCCATCCTTAGACTTACCGATGAAAGCTGTCTCAGTTTTAGGTTCTAGCCGAAATCCTAGTTGCTCGAAATTTCCTTGCAGAGACACCAGCTTAACGCCCAAGTTAGAGTTCGCAGCCCAAGCGGCCCCAGGCATCCATAGCGCGATCGCCACCAACAAAGCCAGCCCAGTTGCGATCGCCCCTCGACTAATCCGCGCGATCGCCTGACTTAAACAATTTGCTAAACGTGAATTGAAAGTTTGAATCATGACAAACAAAATTTAGTGAGAGTATATTCTATTGTCTCATCGTTACATAAATACACAAAATAGTTATGCCTGTCTATTTCTATGACGTCTATGAAAATCCTTATGGGTGTTTCACGAATTTCTCGCGGCATGGGTGTGAACTCGATGGCGATTGGTGGTTAACAAGTGAGCATTATTTTCAGGCGCAGAAATTTATCGGTACGCCTCACGCTGAGCAAATTCGTAAACTGCCCACACCCAGGGATGCTTTCAACACAGCTCAGACTCTCAAACCTTTTGTTCGCTCAGATTGGCTAAAAGCTAGAGACGATGTGATGCGTAAAGCTGTCCTTCGTAAATTTGAATTCAATCCTGGAATTAAAGCTGTTCTACTCGCGACTGGCGATGCCTTGTTGGTTGAAAACTCACCTGTAGACAACTATTGGGGATGCGGTGCGGACGGTAAAGGGCAAAATCGGTTAGGGCAAATTTTAATGGAAGTCCGAGACCAACTGCATCAACCTGTTTGAATTGAGCGATCGCTAATTTTGGCTCACGTTGGGTAAAAATCCTCCCTAAGAGCGAAGCTCAGCTCTACGTTACAATAGTGGATTGATTCCTTAGCGCACTAAGTACCGAACGTCAGCATGAGCAAAGGCACACTCTTCGATAAAGTCTGGGATTTACACACAGTTGGAATCCTTCCCTCAGGCCAAACGCAACTGTTTATTGGTCTGCACCTGATTCACGAAGTCACCAGCCCTCAAGCCTTTGCCATGCTGCGCGATCGCGGCCTAAAAGTGCTGTATCCAGAGCGGACAGTGGCAACGGTAGACCACATCGTGCCCACGGAGAACCAAGCGCGTCCCTTTGCCGACAGCTTGGCCGAAGAAATGATGCAGTCCCTAGAGCAAAACTGTGAAGAGCATCAGATTCGTTTTTATAACGTTGGCTCGGGCAGTCAAGGCATTGTCCATGTAATTGCCCCAGAGCTAGGGTTCACTCAGCCTGGAATGACGATCGCTTGTGGAGACAGTCATACTTCCACCCATGGAGCCTTTGGTGCGATCGCCTTTGGCATTGGCACTAGCCAAGTGCGAGATGTATTGGCTTCTCAAACGTTGGCACTTGCCAAGCTGAAAGTTCGTAAAGTCGAGGTTAACGGCACCCTGAAGCCTGGAGTTTACGCCAAAGACGTGATTCTACACATCATTCGGAAACTGGGCGTCAAAGGTGGGGTTGGCTACGCCTATGAGTTTGCGGGCAGCACCTTTGAGCAGATGAGCATGGAAGAACGCATGACCGTCTGCAATATGGCAATCGAAGGGGGTGCTCGCTGTGGTTACGTCAACCCGGATGAAGTCACTTTTGACTACCTCAAAGGTCGGGATTTTGCGCCTAAAGCTGGAGCGTGGGACAAAGCCGTAGCTTGGTGGCAAAGCCTTCGGAGTGATACTGCTGCCGAATATGACGATGTAGTAATCTTTGATGCGGCTGACATTGCCCCCACCATCACTTGGGGCATCACCCCTGGACAGGGCATTGCGATTAACGAACTAGTGCCAACGCCAGAGATGCTGCCCGCTGACGAGCAACCGATCGCAGCCGAAGCTTACCGTTACATGGACTTGCAGCCAGGTCAGCCGATTCAAGGCACTAAGGTGGATGTGTGCTTTGTCGGTAGCTGCACCAACGGTCGTATCAGTGATTTGCGCGAAGCCGCTAAGTTTGCTCAAGGACGACAAGTGGCAGAGGGAGTCAAAGCCTTCATCGTTCCTGGCTCAGAGCGAGTCAAGCAGCAAGCGGAATCCGAAGGTCTGGACAAGATTTTTGTCGCAGCGGGCTTTGAGTGGCGTGAACCGGGTTGCTCGATGTGCCTCGCGATGAACCCGGACAAACTAGAAGGTCGTCAGCTTAGCGCTTCTTCCTCCAACCGCAACTTCAAAGGCCGTCAAGGCTCAGCTTCCGGTCGCACCCTGTTAATGAGTCCAGCAATGGTGGTAGCTGCCGCAGTCACAGGTCAAGTATCCGATGTTCGTGAATTGTTGTAGGGAGAGGGCGTCATGAGTAGCGAAGTTAAGGCAGTGGTAGGGCGGGGTGTGCCCTTAGTTGGCAATGATATTGACACTGATCGCATCATTCCAGCGCGGTTCTTGCGCTGTGTCACGTTTGATGGTTTAGGCGCACAAGTATTTGCAGACGATCGCATTCAAACCCAAGGGCAGCATCCTTTTGATCAGGCGCAGTACCAAGGAGCCAAGATCCTAGTAGTCAACGGCAACTTCGGCTGTGGTTCCTCGCGTGAACATGCGCCTCAAGCTCTTGCTAAATGGGGTATTGAAGCGATCGTGGGTGAGAGTTTTGCAGAAATCTTTTTTGGTAACTGTGTGGCGTTAGGAGTGCCTTGTGTGATGGCGGCTCCAGAAGATGCTAAGCAGTTACAAGAGGCGATCGCGGCTAATCCTCAGGCAGAAGTCAAAGTAGACCTGGAAACCATGCAGGTGCAATGTGGGGACCTTACCCTTCCCGTGACGATGGGTGCAGGTCCATGGCAAATGTTCACCAGTGGCACTTGGGATGCTTGCGGTCAACTCGTCGCCCAAGCCGATCAAATTCGGGCGACTGCTGCCAAACTACCTTACGTTTCCTGGTCAAAAACGGCTTAAGTCTCAAACAAAGAACCTCTCCCCCATCCCCTCTCCTTGAAGGAGAGGGGTGCCGTAGGCGGGGAGAGGTTTAAATTGTTCGCAGCAAACTCAAATTAGTAAGCGTCTTGCAACTCGTAGAAGTCGGGCGAGATATAGTCTTTGCGGAGCGGCCAGCCCACCCAATCTTCGGGCATCAGCAGGCGCTTCAGGTCAGGGTGTCCCTCGTAGACAATGCCAAACATGTCAAAAGCTTCTCGCTCTTGCCAGTCGGCAGTCTTCCAAATCCAATAGACGGAGGGAATTCTGGGCTCTTCGCGAGGGAGAAATACTTTAATTCTCACTTCGTCTGGGCGATCGCTGTAGTCACTGACCTTGGTGAGGTCATAGAAGCTAACTAACTCTTGCCCAGGCCCCGCGTCATATCCACCTTGGCAGCGGAGGTAGTTGAAGCCATAAGCATAAAGAGCAGTCGCGATCGGAATCAGAAAATCGCGATCGACCTTGAGCATTTCTACGCCAGAGCGATCAGGCCCTAAGGACTCATGCTCAAATCCGTTCTCACTCAGCCACTTGGAGATTCTACCAGCCTCGACGATAGGAGCTGGTGTCTGAGCCTGTTCCGCTCCATTTTCAGGGGCATTAGATTCTTCAGCCACGACGAATTTCCTCCTTCTCTGCGGCTTTCAAAGCGGGTGGAACGGGTAGGCCCATTGCTTCTGTAAGTTCCTTAGGTGGCGCTTGACGACTTGGAACTTGCAGATAAGTCCCCGTCGTGATGTCAGGCACCTGCTTCATCTTGTGAGCAATGCTGTAGTAGCGATGAGTTTGGCCCTGCTTGCCGCGCTCTTGCATCGAGTCATTGGCGATTTTCTTTCTCAGCTTGATGATTGCATCGATGATTGCTTCTGGACGTGGGGGACAACCGGGTAAATAGACATCGACAGGAATCAACTTATCCACGCCGCGCACTGTGGTAGGCGAGTCTACGGTAAACATTCCACCCGTAATTGTGCAAGCACCCATTGCAATCACGTACTTCGGATCAGGCATCTGCTCGTACAAACGGACTAAAGCGGGAGCCATCTTCATGTTGATCGTGCCCGCAGTGATAATCAAATCAGCTTGACGCGGGCTAGAACGCGGAATTAAACCAAAGCGATCGAAGTCAAAGCGGGAGCCGATGAGAGCCGCAAATTCAATAAAACAACAGGCAGTTCCATATAACAGAGGCCACAAGCTAGAGAGGCGCGCCCAGTTATAAAGGTCATCTACAGTCGTTAAAATGACATTCTCTGACAGCGCTTGCGTCACTTGGGGACGCTCAATGGGGTTGATAATTTGTTCATTTGGCTGCAAAATTCCGCCATTTTGAGCCGCATCTTTGGGACTCATGACCATTCCAAAGCTCCTTTACGCCAAGCGTAAACTAGACCAATCACGAGAATCGCAATAAAAACTAGGGCTTCGATAAAAGCTAGCAACCCCAATTGGTTGAACGCGACGGCCCAGGGGTACAAGAACACTGTCTCTACGTCAAAGATGACAAAGACTAGGGCAAACATGTAGTAGCGAATGTTGAACTGAATCCAGGCACCCCCAATGGGTTCCATCCCTGACTCGTAGGTGGTGCGACGCTCAGGACCTCGGAGCCGAGGGCGCAATAACTTAGACGCGCTCAGGGCCAGGACAGGTACCAGGCTACAGATAATTAAAAAGCCTAAAAAGTACTCGTAACCACTAAGAACAAACACTGCTAATAACTACCGCTTTAGTGAAAGAACTTGCGCTGCTTTTCATTTACATTTTGACACGCTCACCGTAAACTGGAGCGCCTTATGAGGTGGCTCGACAGAAACTGCCGAGTTCATCCTTCAGTCAAGCTAAATTGGCCTTAGGACTCAACCCACTTACCCACTTCTTGAGTATAAATTCCTGGTGCATCACTCCACTCAATACATTTACTGCATCGTAAATCTCTTTTGCTGGCTGCTCTAAGAGTGGCAGGGTGCCATTACAAGTAAGCCATAGAGTTGGTTTCAGAATTTTTATAGTTAGCACTTGGTGGGAAACGACAGGCACATGACAGGAAGATTAACAGGGTGTGTCATAATCTTTAACAGATATTTTAAGGAAGAGATCTTTTATATAGATCTTCTATATAGATCGTTGGCCTAGATCAAATCCTCACCCCTCTGTTTTTCTCGTCATGAGCACTGAAGCTGTTGATCCTCAATCTCTAGACCGCCATGAGTGTAGAGCATGTGGCTATGTCTACGAACCGGTGAAGGGGGATGACAAGCGTCAAATTCCCCCAGGAACTGCTTTTGAAGAGTTGCCTGCTGATTGGCGCTGTCCAGTTTGCGGTGCCAAAGTTACACAGTTTACAAGTGTTGGACCAGCAGGTGCCGCTTCCGGTTTTCGGGAAAACTTAAGCTATGGCCTTGGAGTCAACCAACTCACCCCTGGGCAGAAAAATTTACTAATCTTCGGAGGTTTGGGGCTGGGGTTCTTACTGTTTCTCAGCCTCTACGGTTTGCAGTGAAGGAATGGAGCGCCCTCAGCAACGCGATCGCGGCTCCTTGAGCTCCTTCATTGAAACACCAAACATTATTGATCAAACATTCCAGGGATAGGCTGAAGCGAGATGAACTCGATTGTGAGAACACTGAAACGAATTGTAATGTTGCTAGCCGTAGTTATTCTATGTGCTAGCTGCGCTAACCGATATTTAAGCTCTTTGGATTACAACCCTTGGCAGCTTGTCCAACTGCCAACCGATGCCACGATCGCAGACATCAGCTTCGCGAGCGATCGCAAGCATGGGTGGGTAGTTGGCAGCAACTCTACCCTGTTGGAAACTAACGACGGCGGCGAAACGTGGGAACTTCGCAGCCTCAATTTAGGCGATCAGAAGTATCGCTTTGATTCAGTTAGTTTCAATGGCGAAGAGGGATGGATTGCTGGACAACCTGGTCTCTTGCTCCATACCACCGATGGGGGTAAATCTTGGGCACGAATTCCCCTCAGTGCCAAACTCCCCGGTTCTCCGAATACAGTGTTGGCCCTTGGTCCCCAAACGGCTCAAATGACTACCGATATTGGAGCCATTTATCGCACTACAGATGGCGGTAAAAATTGGAAGGCTGAAGTTCAGGAAGCTGTGGGTGTGGTCCGCAACATTTCTCGCTCTAGCGATGGCCAATATGTCGCTGTCTCTGCCAAGGGTAATTTTTACTCTGTTTGGCGACCTGGACAAGAAGCGTGGGAGCCACATAACCGCAATAGCTCTCGTCGAGTCCAAAACATGGGCTTCACGCCAGATGGTCGCCTGTGGATGCTAGCGCGGGGTGGCCAAGTTCAATTTAGTGAAGCCAATGACTTCGAATCTTGGCAGACCGCAAACAGCCCAGAATCCGCGACTAGTTGGGGATTTTTGGACCTGGCTTACCGAACTCCAGACGAGCTTTGGGTGAGCGGCGGCAGCGGCAACTTGCTTTGCAGCTTAGATGGTGGCAAAACTTGGCTCAAAGATCGAGATGTGGAAAATATTCCTGGTAATTTCTACAAAGTGGTCTTCCTGAGTCCTGACCAAGGATTTGTCATTGGACAAAGAGGTACCTTACTCAAGTATCAAGCCTCAGTGAAGTCTGCTTAATCATGAGTTTGCTTGACAATTGTGCAGTCATAAGCAGTCGAAATTAGCTCTTTCAGCAGATGACTTGCTTGTGACTGTTTCTATCGTTCCGTATGATAGTACTTAAGCTTTGTGTTGTTGTCAGAGGAGAAATCTGAATGTCCGGTACTACTGGTGAGCGTCCATTTTCCGACATTATTACTAGCATTCGCTATTGGGTAATTCACAGTATTACAATCCCTGCATTATTTATTGCAGGCTGGCTCTTTGTCAGCACTGGTCTAGCATATGATGTGTTTGGTACTCCTAGACCCAACGAGTACTTCACTCAGACTCGTCAAGAAGTGCCAATTGTGCAAGATCGCTTCGAGTCAAAAGAGCAGATCAATCAATTCCTCAAGTAATTGTTTTCAAACTTTGGTTCTAGATCATGACTACCAATACTCCCAATCAACCCGTTTCTTATCCGATTTTTACAGTTAGATGGCTGGCTGTTCATACCCTAGCCGTGCCAACCATCTTCTTCTTGGGCGCGATCGCATCTATGCAATTTATTCATCGGTAGGAAAAGAAATGGCAGATCGGTCTTCTAATAACCCTAACAAGCAGCCTGTTGAGCTAAACCGTACTTCACTGTACTTGGGGCTACTGCTGGTTTTCGTTTTGGGTATTTTGTTCTCCAGTTATTTCTTCAACTAACTGGATGTAAGCTAACTGGCTATTGTTTAATCGGCCAGTTTTATTCAATTTTAATTAGGAGGTAAAAGCTGTGTCTGGAACTGGAAGAATTCCTCTGTGGGTTGTTGCTACTGTTGCAGGTCTAGGTGCCATTGGCATTTTAGGACTTTTCTTTTATGGAGCCTACGCTGGCTTAGGTTCGTCTGTTTGATTCACCCAAAAGCTGGTTTTAACTCAGAATTTTCTATCGTCTCAAATTTTTGACATCTGCTTGTCTAAAACTCAGCGTAAAAAACCACCTACCCTTTAGAAGTAGGTGGTTTTTTGTTATGAGAGTTTTTATGGTTTGGCTACTTTTAATTCAGTACCAAACTAGATGCCTGAGGGATCTTCGCGCTCGATATAGATAAACAGAAAAGCCATTGCCACGGCAGGAAAGAGTAAACCTACAGCGGGGACTAGGATTGAGGGCAAAAATGAAGCTGCCATAGAAAAGTTTCCTATCTAAGATTGCACAATTCCAAGACCGAATTTACTGTGAATCGATGGCTAAATTTCTATCTGCTAAAGATTTTTAACAAAAATGTGACTAGCCAGGAGTTAGAGCACAGATCAACCTAGAATATTTTGCGTTTCACTGTCTTTGGCATCATCCCTTAGTCCCATTCTGGATATGACAAGGTAGGCGTATCAGGCGGCACCACCATTCTAGTAGCTACCACTTTGTGACTCTCCCTTTGAGTTGCCATTTCGATCGCGATCGCTTCAAACTGAATCTCTAAGCTGCCGAAGGGTACGGTCATTTGAGTGGTTGCTTCTAAATCTCCTAGCCCAGTCGGTGTAAAGTCAACCAGCCAACGGGGGCCATCTAGGAGCGATCGGGTTTGGCGATCGTTAACCCAAAGCTTGACATAAATTCGGCAGGGTAAATCTGGCATTCTGACTCGCACAGATACTGACTTACCAGAAACCAACTCCCCAGTTTGGACTTCCAGTTGAGGATTAGGGACGAGCGCATCTGGATCAAGTAAAGCAGGGCTAAGCACTTCGGGGGTGGGTTCAGCAGGTAGAGCCGTTGCGATGACTGGATCATCCTCGACGACAATTTCTTGAGCAACCCACTGATCTTCTGGAGGTCTTGCGGTCGGATGGACAATCATCTCGCTGTTTTGAGGTGCCGCCAAGCTATCAGATGACAGGCCCAAATTGTGATCAGTTGCTGAATTAGGTGCTAAGTCAGCTTCAGAGAGGGGTTCGGCTAAATCGGCTAAATCAGCGGCGCTGGATGAATCAGTATCATCCTCCTTCAACCACTCTGAGAGGTTTGCATCTGAAGCTAGAGCATTCAGCCGAGCCCAGAAACGCTCCTGAAAATTCAAAGATTGAGAGCTAGTCTCTACCGCAGGCTCACTCTCCTCTGGAATCGTTGCAGTCTCAGCCAACTCGTCATTAGACAAGTCTACTGTCACTGTCGTATCTATCTCTGCAACAGCTAGGTCAACGTCTCCTAAGTCAGAGTCAAGCTCTCCTAAGTCAGAGTCGAGATCGATGAAAGCTAGAGATGGTTCTAGCTGCATGTCTTCCACAATTGTTGCAGAATCATCAATTTCTGAGATATCTGCTTCTATCCCTGCTTCTGCGGGCAGTTCACCTTGGCCTGGATGCAATCCTCGAATCACGGGCAGGGCTGGAGTCTTAGCAGCTTCCGATTGATGGGAGTGATAGATTTGGGGCGGGAGCGGCGAACCTGTCGAGGGTTGAATGTAGAATGGCGGCTTATCTTGCGATTGCTCTCCAACCTTTAAGAAGGAGAGATTTAAATAAGCCCGCTCTGACGGTTGAGTGTCTGTAGTAGAGTCAGCAGGTTCAAGTTCGGGCTCAGCCTCAGCCTCTAACGTTGCAGGCGAAGGTAAATCCAACAACTGAGCTTCACTCAAGTCGGCAGCGATCGCATCTAGCAACTCGTCTACATCTGCGGTGAGCGTAAAGGACTGGCTGGCGATCGCTGTGTCCATCGATTCTGAGCGGGTCGATTCTGCGCTAGCTGAATCCGGGTCTACGGTCGTGACGGCTGAGCGGTAGAAACCAGCTTCTCCGAGCAACAAGCGGGTTCTGCAACTTAAGGGAATTTCGAGTGTGCAGCTGAATGAATAAGGCAACTGTGGGTTGGCGACAGGCTGCCGCACCTCAACCAAAATTTGACCGCTTTGGGGATCGCGCAAGCCAACATATAATTCTCCCTGACCCGAACGAACTTCAGCCGGAAGACTAGCGATCGCCGCTGTAGCAATTTCTGGCTCTTGCAATTCAATGCGACCAGACAACGTAAAAGGCTGTCCCCATGAAGTCATATAGGCAGCTTCAGCCAGTACTAGTTGTAGCGGTAAACTTGCTGACTCGGCTGTTTCTAGCAGCGGATCAGGAGTCGCAGGTATCGCAAAATCCCCTAAAGCGGGGGAATCAGCTTCTGTCTCTGACGGAACCGCGATCGCAGATGGCGGAACATTCTCATGATCAGGGTTCGCGATCGCGGCACTAACTTGATATTCGTCAGGACTTGCTTCGGGTAAGAGGCTGGCTTCCGCTTCTGAGATTCGCTCAGCAATGTACTGCAACTGTTCTACAGAATAGTCAGTGACCTCAGTCAGGTGGTGCGTACTATTTACAATCTCTGGTGTATTAGGCGTTGGCGCTGCTTCTGGCGTTGCTTCTACAGTAGGCTCAAATTGGACAGCAACTTCCGGTTCTACCGTGAGTGCATCTGGTTCTGGCTCAGGTTCGACCTGATGCTGAGTTGGCTCTTGATCTAGATCAGCAACTGTCGCTGTAGTAAATGCTGAGTTTGATTGTGAGGAGGATTCTGTCGTTTCTTCATCCTGCATTTCCCACTCAGGATCCCAATCCGTCTCAGACTCAAACTCCTGAGGTAATACTTGTAGACAAACCATATGTTGCCAGCTTTGGCCCATAAAGTCTGACATCAGATCGCCCACGCAACGAATTTCCCATAATCCGGGTTTCATCCGGGTAAAGGGAAAAACCACCATCAATCCGTCTTTATTGGTGCGGCCAAATCGTTTTTGCGCCCGTCGCTTAGGCGATACTTCGTCGTCAATTTGATGCGTGATTCGGATTTCGACGCTTGTATTGGCGCGGCTAGAGCGTGCAACCACTCGATAGCGTCCCTCTAAGATTTCCACATCGGGGGACTCTAGAGGTAGCCAGGAGCGATCGCCCTCTTTCTGTAGTAGAAATTCCCAGTATTCCATCTCAACCCTCGGCAAGGGGATGCCCACCACACGTTACTTAAGGTGGTGAATTAGTTTGGCGGCAAAAAAGACTGCTGGGTTAAATTAGCAGTCCTAGTTGCGACAGGATCGCTCCAGAAGCAATCTAGACGTTTCTGATCGCATCGTTGAACTTTGGTTTTAAGTCTATCCCACTCCCGATCATTCCGCTTGGTCTCATGGCATTTTTCTTAACTGAAACTCACCATTCCACAGACTTCTCTTCAGACTCCGCAGATTCTGGTTGGGGCGAAGTTGACTCTGGCAGTTCTCGCCTTGGCGGATAGTTATGGTTGGTATTTTGTAGCCGAGTTTCTTCTCGAAGGCGATCGCTTTCTAAGTTAGATGGACGCTCTTCTAATGGCGAAGCTGGCCGACTCACTTCTCCAAGTTCGCTAAGAGCATCAGAGGTAGACCGAGCATTATAGCTACCGCTCTGCACATCCAGGGGCGATCGCGAAGGAGGAGGCAAACGCCCCATGGAGCGACGACCACCAGCGGCACCAGTAGGGGTTCGACTAAACGTGCGCCATGCCGCTTTCATGCCTGCAAAAACGCTACGAGTAGTAGTCTGAGCTTTTTGGACTTGCTTCCGAGCACCATCAAAACTCTGGTCTACTTGTTTGACGACTTGACCCGCACTCTTCACGCCTTCGCTCATGTCATCTGTCAGATCACTAATCTCTAACCCAGTCAGGCGAATCGATTCTAGAGTGGGAGGCAATTCCCGGGAGAGGGTGTCAAATAGTTTTTCAGCACTGCGAGCCGCCCTCGCTAATTCTTGAAGTGCTGGTATGGCTACAACTAAGACTGCTGCGAGACTCACGGCCACCAGTAGAATTGAAAGTCCTAGCCAAAAAATGGGATCAATCACTGAACTCTGCCTACTCTACAAGTTAGTGAATTTTATCGAACGCATCATGTTTAGGTAGATCGGATTCAGCCGCTTCCGAAGCTGGCACTTGCTCTAATACCTGTTGCTCACGCTGAGTTGCTTCGATCCCAGAGGCGATCGCTTCCTTCAGGCGTCCTAGTGTTTCATCCCAACTCCGCAGAGCTGACTCTGATAGGCGATCGGCTTGGAGTTGCACACTAGTAGACAAATCCTCTGCGAGTTCTGGTAAAGCATCCGCAGATTTCTTTAAGAGCTGCCGCGTCTCCCGTCCTGGCCGAGGAGCAATCAATAAACCGGTCACTGTTCCAACAGCAGCTCCTAACAGTAGACCTCCAATGAATGATCCGGAACGGTTGTTCGACATTGTCTGGCTTCTACCTTTCAATAACTAGCGGATTAATCTAACTGAATTTGATGCCACCTAGCTTGTGATCAGGTGGAACCGCCCCGATTTTACCGGATTGGCTCTCTAGAAGCTGCATCCTGCTTAGCACTCTTTGGGCGTTTAGACACTTAAATCAGCGTTCTATGCTTCACTACACATTAATCTATCTCATGGTTTAGCTATCAGCTAAAAACGCTTTTTCGGTATTCTTGGTCGCTGCGATCGCCTGACCTGCTGCCGCCAAACACCCTGACCCAAACTTATCAGACCTAAAACTTGCTGCACTTTCTGCAATTGCAATTCTAATTTTTGGTACTGTTGTCGCAACTGGTTCACACCTCGCTGCCCTTGCAAAATTCCAGTAGGAGCACCATATAAGACGCTATGGGTACTACGCTCAGAAGCTGTTAGAGCATTAGCTACTTGAGCCAAGGTGCGACGCAATTTCCAAATCTGCCAAGCTGCATAGAAGCAAAAGCAGCTAATCAGGAGATTAATTACTACTACGGTGATCACCATCGCCACACCTCCTAACCCGCGATGCCCCAATCGTTACATAGTTCTTGCCGCTGTAACATCTGCTAGCGAGACTAGTCGCCGGACTTACACCAGAACTTAATACAGCATGATAGAGCTGCAAAAGTAAAAATCCGGAGAGCCAGAAGTTGCGATAGCCTGCCCTATAGAAAATAGAATCTACTGTGCAGATTCTGAAGGCTTTTCCGGGCTGACATCCACAATTACTTCAGTGGTGTGAGTCGGCTGGGCAATAACAGAGGTATCCGGTTGAACTGAGACAACAATTTCAGGTTCAGCGCGATCGCTAGCATTGGCTTTTGCTTGCTCCGCTAAAGCTTGAGTTTTGTCTTTGACTTGTTCGCCTAACAGTTGCGCTCGGTCTTTAAGAGTCTCTTTGAGTGTTTGGCTTTTCTCTTGGGCTTGCTCCGCTAGGGTTTGAGTTGTGTCTTTAAGCTGTTCACCCACCGTTTGCGCTTGTTCTTTTGCCTGAACACTCAGGGTTTGTAGTTGTTCTTTAGCTTGGCTAGTAATGGCTTGAATCCCGCCCAGCCAAGACTTCACATCTTGCTTCGTTTGTGCGTAATCTGACTGTAAAAAGCTACTAACCTTAGCAACTTTATGTCTAAGACCCTCGGTGTAGATAGAAATCTCTTGAGCCGCATTATTGGAGATCATGACCCGCTTGCTGCCCAAGCCCAAAATCATGGATGGCTGTAACAGGTAGCTGCCATCTGTCAGGCTACTCCAGCCTCGTGCCACAAACAGATATTGAGTAATTTCTCCAGTCGCAGGGTCAAATAAATAGTCCGTCAGCTTGCCAATCTTACTGCCAGCATCGCTCCAGACTTCTCGTCCAATCAAGGAATCAATCGGTTTAATGTCCTCAGGATTGACGCTGGTGTGACTAGAGTTAACGACAATGCTATCTGTGCCAAATGCCTCAATTTGCACCAGGGTAAACATTTGTTTCTTACCCTTCAAAAACCCGGTCGTGCAGATAATGCCCATGACTCGATGCAATTCTGGCACCATCCAAATTTGATCGACTCGACCCAGTTCTTCTGCGGTCTCTCGATCGAGTACTAAACGGTTGAGAAGCTCGCCTTGTCGGGCGATCGCTTGTGGAGAAGCCATAAAGACCTCAAAAATAGATGCGCTTTCCCAGCAGTATAGCTTCTGGATTCAGAAACTTTTAAGAATCGCTACAGAGCCCAGCAGCCATGCCTTTAGATGTTGGCTAGAGGACTTAAAGAGCCGTGAGGTATCAGCCACTCTCTATCAAGATGAAAAACTGCCCCTAAAATCGACTTGCACACCTTGTAGCTCTCTAGTACGTCACCAGCTTTTGGGGGTTCTAACTCCGACCAACAAAATTAACGTGACGCAATACATAGGTAAGTGCTCTTAAAGATTGCGGATAGGTGCAAAGTCATGGTTCAATCGGCTCCCGGCTCGATCTTGTATGTCAATCCTACAGCAGGTAATGATGCTGCCAATGGTAGTCAAGCTACTCCCTTCAAAACTCTAAAGCGAGCCTTACAGCAAGCCCGTGGTGGAACTACTATTCAGTTAGCAGCAGGCACCTACAATGCTGCTAATGGAGAAGTGTTCCCGCTCGTGATTCCCGCAGGTGTGGCGCTTGTAGGCAATGAAAGTAATAAAGGTAGTGGAGTTTTGGTTGAAGGCAGCGGCGAATATATCAGCCCTACCTTTGCGCGGCAAAACATTACCCTACGGCTCGAGAACACAGCCCAACTGCGGGGTGTCACCGTTACCAACCGAGCCCAGCGTGGCACTGCCGTTTGGGTAGAGTCTACAGCTCCCACAGTTGCTAACAGTACGTTTACTAACTGTGCTCGCGAAGGCATTTTCGCCACCGGGACAGCGAATCCCGTCATTATAGACAACGTGTTTTTTCAAAATGCCGCCAGTGGCATCTCGCTGGTGCGGAACGCAAAAGGTGAAATCCGTCGTAATGTTTGTCAGAAGACAGGCTACGGCATTGCCATTGGAGATAACGCTGCTCCTCTAGTCGTTGATAACAGAATTTTTGAAAATCGTTCTGGGGTCGTACTGTCTGGTCAAGCCAATCCTGTACTTCGCAGTAACGTCCTGGAAAAAAACACCAGCGACGGCCTGGTCATTACGAATACTTCGTTGCCAGATTTGGGTAAAAGCCAAGATCCGGGGGGCAATATCTTTAGAGACAACGGTTCGTTTGACTTACACAATGCCACCAAAACCACTCTGATTTCCGTCGGCAATCAATTAAACCCCACCCGCGTTCAAGGTCTGATCAACTTTGTGGCCAGCGAGGTTCCCACTCCTACCCCAACTCCAGTTCCAACTCCGACACCAACACCTATTCCTGTTCCGACCCCCACTCCCACGCCTACGCCAGTTCCAACTCCGACGCCTATTCCCGTTCCCACACCCACTCCCACGCCTACGCCAACCCCAGTTCCGACACCCACTCCAACTCCGACGCCCACTCCGAATCCCGTTGGCTTGACTGATATTACAGGTCATTGGGCCGAAGGGTTTATTCGAGGGTTAGTCAGTCGTGGCATCATTAGCGGCTTCCCCGATGGTACCTTCAAGCCTGGAGCCAGCATTACCAGAGCCCAATATGCTGCGGCGATCGCTAAAGCGTTTAATCTACCCAACAAAAAAGAAGCGACTGATTTTGCGGACGTTCCGGCTGATTTCTGGGCCAAGGCAGCAATTCAGAAAGCAGCTCAAATGGGATTTGTCTCTGGTTTTCCAGACAACACCTTCCGACCTGATCAAAACTTGACGCGAGTTCAGGCGATCGTGTCTTTGGTCAGCGGTTTAGGGTTTACAGGTGGTAACACCAATATCTTGCTGGTCTATAGCGATCGCGCCCAAATTCCTAGTTATGCGACCGATGAAGTAGCTACAGCAACTCAGCGCCGCATGGTGGTGAATCAACCGCAGGTGAATCAACTAGAGCCAATGCGAGACATCAACCGAGCGGAAGTCGCAGCCTTGCTCTACCAAGCTTTGGTGGCTCGTGGTGAAGCCCCAGCGATCGCCTCTAACTTTATTGTCAACCCAGATCAAGCGACCCCCTCCTTCACCGATATTCAAGGTCACTGGGCGGCGGATTTTATTCGCGCACTAGGTGGTCAAGGACTCATTAGCGGCTTTGAAGATGGTTCCTTTAAACCAGACGCGAAGATGAATCGGGCGCAATATGCGGCTCTGCTCGTCAAAGCCTTAAATCCGCCTGCCGTCCGAGCCGCTACTAGCTTTAGCGATGTGGCCGCAGATTTTTGGGCCGCTAACGCAATTCAGCAAGCTTACCGGGGTGGGTTTCTTTCTGGGTTCCCAGATAATACCTTCCGCCCGAATGAGAACGTGCTGCGCGTTCAAGTGCTCGTTTCCTTGGTCAACGGCTTGAACTTGGGAAGTGGTGATGAAGCTGTATTGGGGATCTATAGCGATCAAAGTTCAATTCCACCTTTCGCCCGTGGTGCTGTTGCCACAGCCACAAAACGCCGGATGGTAGTGAACTTCCCCACCGTAGGACAGCTAAACCCTAACCGGGAGACAACTCGTGCTGAAGTAACCGCTATGGTTTATCAAGCCTTGGTCAATGCTGGGCGATCGCCTGCAATTAGCTCTCCATACATCGTTTCCGCTTAGGTCATCCCTGTAATGTTGTGTTGGCTAGGCTCTACCTATCCAGCACAACTGACCCGATCTTGGGTTTCCTTTGCCTATCTCTTGTCCTCTAGCCACTTCCCTTTATCTCTGCTTCCTCAACCGCCAACGAGTTTTGATTTAAGGCAACTGATCTATATGATTAAGAATAGTTAACTGTCCATTTAAGATTTAATTCTAAAGACATGGCTGAAATTCAATTTTCCAGAGGTATTACCGAAGATGCAGTGCCTGAAGTCCGTGTAACTCGTTCTCGCGACGGCAGTAATGGTACGGCGACGTTTTACTTTGAGCGACCTAAGGCTTTAAGCTCCACCAGCACTGAAACAATCACAGGTATGTACTTGATTGATGAAGAAGGTGAAATCTCTACACGTGAAGTAAAAGCAAAGTTTGTCAATGGTCAACCAGAAGCACTGGAAGCCTTCTACTATATAAAGTCCGTGGCAGAGTGGGAGCGCTTCATGCGGTTTATGGAACGCTATTCAGAAGAGCACGATCTTGGGTTCAGTAAGTCTTAATTGCCTTCTCTCATCCTCTAAAAAGCAGCCCATAGCCTGCCCTCATTCCTGCGTCGTCCATTGAAGATTTTGCAGCGGGCATAAGGATTGAGGGCAATTTAGATCCTGGCGAAGTGGAGAAAGAACTTCATGCCTCACCAGCCTCATCCTGATTCAGCAAATTTTGTTGTTCGTTGTGCGGTGATCACGGTCAGCGATACGCGATCGCTCGCAGACGATCGCAGTGGTCAGGTAATCCAGCAGTTGCTTCTAGCCGCAGGACATCGAGTTGTTGAGTACAGGATTATTAAAGATGAGCCTGGGCAAATTCAAGCGCAAATCAAAGCTTTCAGCCAACAAGCAGAGCTCGATGTAGTAATTTGCAACGGTGGCACCGGAATTGCTCCCAGGGACACCACCTATGACGCGATTGAGCAACTCTTAGAGAAGACGTTACCTGGCTTTGGCGAGCTATTTCGCTGGTTGAGCTATCAAGAAATTGGCTCACGGGCGATCGCTTCTAGAGCCGTAGCAGGCGTTTACCAAAGCAAGCTGATCTTTTCCGTTCCAGGTTCCACTAACGCGGTTACGCTCGCTATGCAAAAGCTGATTCTGCCAGAACTGGTACATCTAGTGAGCCAGCTGCGGCTACAGCCTTAAAGTACCACGCAACAATTAAGCGCTCCCCTAGAGAAGCGCTTAACTTTTAGACCTTTAAACCTGGAATTTAGACAAGTTATTGCACATTAGAGCGACAAGTCAGACCTGGAATCAGACAATTATTGCGGCTTTGACGTTGAGCGGCAGTTGGTTGTTTGACCTTCGCGAACTCTGCTTCTAGCACATTCAAGGCTCGCAGATACTGAGGATCATCTTTAGTGCCGATTAGCTTCGGGTTAGAAGCTAACTTCTGACGTTGGGAATCACTTAAGTCAATCTTGATGTCAGGAGTAATTCCCTTCTGGCTAATGTCAGTGCCATCCGGGGTGTAATAGTGAGCAATTGTGACAGCCAGCCCAGAACCATCAGACAGAGAATGCACTGACTGGACTAGAGCTTTACCAAAGGTTTGACTACCCACAACAGTCGCACGTCCATTATCCTTCAGCGCCCCCGTCAAAATTTCACTGGAGCTAGCAGAATTACCATCCACCAAAACTGCGAGAGGTAGTTTGGTCAGGGCAGTACGATTAGCGGCTAATTGCTCGTTCTCACCTTTGCGATTGACGGTACGGACAATCGAGCCAGAGTCCATCCACATGCGAGAAATGTCAATGCTCGCTTGCAACAAACCACCAGGGTTACTCCGCAAGTCGAGGACAAAGGCATCTACCTTTTGGCCCGTCAAGTCCTGAATCGCTCTCCGCATTTGCTGGGGAGCATGAGCACTAAATTCATTTAAACGAATGTAGCCAATCCGCTTCTGGCCTTCCTGCCGCAAGCTATAACGTACGGTCGGCAGCTCAATCCGAGCCCGCTGTAAAGGTATATCAAAGGCAGACTTTGTATCTCGGTCAATTCGTAGAGTGACTTTAGTGCCAACATCGCCTCGAATCAGATTAGAGGCATCTTCTACGCTCATGCCTTTCGTAAGCTTGCCATTAATCGCCAAAATGCGATCGCCCGCTTGAATTCCCGCTTTTAGAGCTGGAGAGTTTTCAATCGGTTCTACTACGGTCAGAATTTTAGTTTTCTCGTTGAGTTCCAACCGAATCCCAACACCTGAAAGCTCCCCGGAAGTTTGGCTATTTAGCGCTTGGTACTGCTTCGGGTCCATGAAGCGGGTGTAAGGATCTTCGAGCTGCTCCAAGGATTTGCGTAGAGCTGTATAAGCTTCTTCCCGGGAAGTATAGTTCTTACCTAGCAAGCTCTGGCGGACTGCCTGCCAATCTTTCTGGTTAAAAGTGCCATCCACATACTCACTATTCACAATCTGCCAAGCTTCATCCAAAATCGTTTTGGGACTATCTTGCAGAGCCGCCCGCACGGAGCGACTAAGACCAGGACCAAACAAAGTGAGGGTAGCGGCAGTAGCGATCGCCCCGCCACAAAGAGCAACTTGGAGCAGATGGAAATGTCTGGGGGACTGATTCATTGGAAGTTGGCTCAAATCGTTTAACTATCAGTGGCTCAGCAGTAAGGCTCTATATTCAGTAGCCCTAAGAAACAGAAGCGAAAATGCACCACAGTAAATGAGTTTCAAGGGGCTTGCGACGTCCCTATCTCCAGCAACAACTCCTCATGCGCGAAACTGTCAAAAGGTTGGACCACCCCTAAGACAATTAGCTTCAACATACCCAAACTACCGAGTTAAACTACGCTGAACATGTGACAGTTTAACCAGTGTCCACGCTCATCAAGGGGTCATTAAACCAAAGCTGACTAGGGGATGAAGCAATCGTAACGCATAGCAACTAAATCAAGTAGAAGAGGCAGAATACCTAAGAATCATAATAGTGTTGCCCGCCAGGATAGCATGAGGTGCAAGTTTTAAGAGTCAGTAAAGTTGCGGTGAATTGTTCATCTATAAAGGTGCAACTTTAAGGCATGAGATGCAAATTTGGTTCATTAAGGTTTTTTGCTAGACATGAAGCCGAAAAGCAAACGTCATAGAACTTCATACCACCAAGCTTGGCCCTACAAGCTCTGGGATCACCCCCTTAAAATTGGACTTTGGAGCCTCGGCTTACTGCTTGGCAGTTGGCTGTTAATTAACACGATAGCGTTGCGATCGGCAGCCTTGGGCCCAGTTAATGCTTTTTTCGTTTTAGGGGGTAGTATCCGTCGAGAAATTTATGTAACTGAACTTGCCAAACAACATCCTGAAACTCCTATCCTGATTTCTCAGGGTTCACAAGATCCTTGTATCTGGCTCATTTTTCAACGCTCCGAGGCTCCCATCAGGCAAGTTTGGCTAGAAAAGTGCGCTGATTCCACTTTCGATAACTTCTACTTCAATATTCCGTTGTTGCGGCAGTGGCAAGTCCACAAAGTTAAGCTGATCACCTCGGAGACTCATCTCCCTAGAGCTAAGTGGATGGCACAGATTTTGCTGGGAGCACATGGTATTTGGGTAGAGCCAGATATCGTTAAAGAAGAAGGCGTACCTGGCAATCGTGAGTCTTGGCTCAAAACTAGCTTAGATGTAGCGCGGAGTATAGTCTGGGCTATAGTCAGCCAAGTTCATACGCCTAAGTGCGCTGATGTGATTCCGCTGAGCGATGTCAACATTCAGGAGTGGCAACAGCAAGGATTTAAGTGTGAATATCAAGGTAAGGTCCAGTAGAGCTTTTAGCCAGATTTCAGGACACAAAGGCTAAAGTATAGAACTACTCAGTTAGCTGTGGCTGAGGTGAGCGATGAGCTTGTAGCAAGATTGTTTGATGAGCTACGGCTTGGAGCGTTGAGAGTGACACCTGATAGAAGTATTGGCGGCGAAACTGCTCTTCTTGAACCACGCCTAGGAATTGCTGGACTACTTCTGTTAATTGCATCTCGACAGAGGTAAGGTCCACTTTCGCTTGATACTCGACTCGAAACCCTTGATCTGAATGAGTGACAGCAAAACCTAAAAGGTGCAGGGCTTGAAAGCCTAGTTGTAGTGGGCGATCGCCGATCCCCAACTTTTCATGCAACTGGCTTAGAGTGGCAGAACCACCCGTACGGCTGAGATATTTAGCAATGCCAATTAACTGCTGCCAAATCTGAGTCGGGGCAACCAAGCTGGGTGATGGATAAGCGATCGCCAACCGTTGCCCTTCTTGCACTGCTCGACGAAACCAGGCTTGCAACTCTGCCCAATTAGTTGGGCATTGAGTCATGAGCAATACATCTGTATCTGGTGTAGTGGGCTTAAGATCCTCTCGCCAGTCCACCAGCCAATCTGCGGGCTGTGGAATTTCGCTTAGTAACGCTGCGTTGCTGGCAGGCAACACCTCTAACAAACGGACTTCATAGTGTGGGGTCTGTCCACGTCGTCGGTTTTCGTAGGTATTGAAGTCTAGCTCTACAACAACGTCACAGCGCCCGGAAGGAAGTTCTTCTTTGTAGTGCCCCCACCAAACTCCTGGAAAACAAATGGAAGTAGAGTCATCGCGTAGCACAAACTCTGTTTTAATGTACTGGACTTTCCTACCTTGCCAGTCTTGGCTGTTACGGTGCCAAGCCCGCTCAAACCAACAATTCTGCATCAGGAGCTTGGGAACAGGATTACCCATCCCACAAGGTTCCAGCAGCTTAAGTTCGCGGAATAAAGTCTTGCCCAACTCTGCTACTGTAACCACGAGGTCTGCTTGATTGGCAGAAGCTGGAGAAGTAATGCCACAGTTTTGCTGGCGTAGTTGACGATTGACAGCTTCAGTAAATAGGGGAAGGTTAGCCACTGGCAGACTCAAGCCCGCCGCAAAGGGATGTCCCCCAAAGCTATGGAGTAAGTGAGCTTGATCTTGTACTAGCTGGTAGAGATCAATTTGATTTACCGATCGCGCCGAGCCTCTAGCCAAAGCTGAAGACTGCGATCGCCCCTCCGTAATTGAGCTGGGTGTCACCAAATCAAGATCTAGCGAATCAGCATTGAGCAGAATTGTGGGGCGACCGTATTCTTGAGCGATTTGCCCAGCGACCAGGCCCAAAATTCCAACGGGCCATTGAGTATCGACCAAGACAATCACACTCGTTGTTGACAAGTCCAACTGAGACAATCTGTCTTTGACTTGGTAAGTAACTTCCCGCTGTAGAGCTTTGCGCCGCATATTGGCTAGCTCGGTTTCCTCAGCCAACTGCTGACAACGCTGCTCGTCCCGACTAGTGAGCAATTCTACACAAAAATGGGCATCTCCTTGAATCCGGCTAACGGCATTGATGCGAGGACCAAGCCCAAAGGAGATATCAGTGGGGCGATCGCCACTTTTCTTACACAGCTCTAGTAAACGCGCGATCCCAGGCCGAGCAGGCTTTACTCCAGCCTCATGGTTGATCAGGTGCTGCTGTAGCTGCTCAATGCCTTGCTGAGCGAGGTAACGGCAATCTCCGGTGAGCTGGACTAAATCAGCAATTAAGCCAATCGCCACCAAATCTAGTAGATGCGTCAGTGATTGCTGCGGCACCTCTGGCCAGGTTTGGTAGAGGGCTTCCACCAACTTATAGGCGATAGCTACACCGGAGAGATGCGCCAAAGGATGAGTTGGCAGCAAATAGCGCGGATTGATGATTGCTGTGACGGCGGGTCGCTCAGATGGCAAGGTGTGATGATCGGTAACGATCACATCCATACCTAAGGTTTGGGCATACCGAATTTCTGCCAGATTGGTGCTACCCGTATCGCAGGTGACAACCAACTGACATCCTTGTGCTGCTAGGCGATCAAGCCCTTGAGGAGAAAGACCGTGAGACTCAATCAGGCGGTTGGGGATGTAGTAAATCAGGCGATCGCCCTGACTAAAAAACTGACCTAAGCCATCCCAAAGTACGGCTGTGGCTGTAATGCCATCGGCGTCAAAGTCACCCCAAATAGCAACAACTTCATCTTGATTGCGAGCTTGCTGTAAGCGCCCGACTGCCCATTGCATCTCCTGCCCAAACTCAAACGGACTCGTCGGTTGGTAAAACTGTGGGTGCAAAAAGCCAGCAAGTTTCTCTGGATCTCGAATTCCTCGTTGCCACAATAACTGAGCTGCATAGTGCCCAGGCAACCCTACAGCCTGCTGTTGTACAGCCTGCACAAACCAAGCGGGTGTCTTAGCCATAGCTTGACTAGCACCTACTGAGGATATTTGCATGGGCTGTGCTTGCTGCTCCAGCATTTAAGTAATTAAGCCGTTGAGTCAATTGCGCAGAGTGACTGCCACAACAGATTATCTGATCGCTTTCATACCATCCAGCTGCTTAGCAAATAAGTCAACAAAGATACTCATCACTGTGCGTTGGCGGATCTTGATATTAGTGCTGACAGACATACCTGACTGTAATGCCACTTCTCGCCCTCGGACTCGCAGCGTTTGCTCATCTAGAGTGATCTTGGCAGGGAAGCTATAGTACTGCCGAATTTCGTCGGGGGGTAGGGCATCAGAGCCAACCGAGGTTAGCTTACCTTTAATATCCCCAAATTCACTAAAGGGGAAAGAATCAATTCTGACATCTACATCCATGCCTTCTCTAATAAAGCCAATATCACGGTTCGTGATATACACTTTGGCTACTAGATGGTCAGTAGGGACAATCTTGAGCACAGGTTCGCTAGGGTTAGCTACAAAGCCAGGACCGCCCGCTTTGACATCAAAAACAAGGCCGTCTGTCGGAGCCTTAATGTCTTGATACTTCAACGTCAGTTGGGCTTGACTGAGTTGGCTATTGATTTCGTCAATTCGTTTTTCGTTTTCAACGATCGCCTTGGTCAACTGGCTGTCAATTTCCGCAATGCGTTGCTCGTTATTCGCCATCAGAGTCAAAACATCTTTTTGCGTCTGAGAAACGGTGTTTTGCAGTTGTTGTTGAGCTTGAGCGATCGCAAACTGTAACCGTTGTTGTTCTTGGCCCAAACGCTCAACTTCAGCTTGACCTGAGCGAACTTCTTGTTCTTGCTTCAGGTATTGAATTTTGGCAATCCCGCCTTCTTCATATAACGGTCGAATGCCATCTAGAATTCGCTGGTTCACCCCCAAACTATCTCTGGCGTTGGCTAAAGACACTTGGTTTTGACTGTACTGCCGCTCTAACTGTTTAGTTTCTAACTGGGCGGCGGCGGCGCGTGAGTTAAATTCATCTCGACTGGACTGCAAACGAGCCAATTGCTCAACTGAGAAGTTGCCTCCTTGGGCAGCCCCCGGAAGCTGAGCGCGATACAGTTGATTTTCTGCCAAGAGATTGACGCGGCTCTTAGTCAGAGAGGCAATTTCTGCGGGTAGTTTCAGCGCGATCGCGGCCTGATCTGTAGTAGCGGGAGACGCTAAGCCAGCAAGCTGAGACCGATAAAACTGATTTTCCTGCATCAAGGCCATGCGAATATTCAGCAGTGATTTCTCTTGGGCCTTCGCTGCGGTGGGGTCAAAACTGAGAAGCGTTTGCCCTTGCTTAACGCGATCGCCTTCCTTGACATAAATTTCTTTGACTACCCCTGCAACCGGAGCTTGTACTTCTTTTACAGCACCTTGAGGTTCTAGCTTGCCCTGAGAGCTCACCGCCTCCTCAATCTTGGCTACACAAGCCCAAATGATTGAAGCTGTAGTGACAGCGACGATACTCCAAACAATGGCTCGTGACCAAGTGGCAGGTTGCTGAAGCACAACGGGTTGGTCAAAAGTCGTTGATTTCGCTGAATAAGAAGCTACTTCTGGGGTGGGAGGTAGCTGTTGATTCAACTTGGCTCCATTTTGCTGGTTAATCGTCATAAACCTAATGAGTGATAGGGAAGGTGGCGCAATTCAAGGGCGGTAGCAAAGGGGGATTTGCCAGCACCAGCAACGTAGCAATCAGACTTCGCTTAAAACTTTTAGAACTTAGTCCTGTTGTTAGCGTGCCCTTTAGCCTGCCAAGATTTGCAAAAACTGAAAATCAATTGCTGCAATATTGACCTTTAGAGGGTAGTCTTCTCCTCTCTTTTAGCAATTTCGCTTCACTTCAGGAAATAGCCTACTGAGAAAGTTTGATGAAACTTTACGGCTACGCCTTAACCGTTACGTGATTAAAAAAGAGAGATAGCGATCGCCACCCCCACTTTCTATTTTCAAGCTCTGTCTTAAGGGCAACAGCCTACATTTGCGACTCTTGTTGTTGATAGAGGCAGTAGTAACGGCCTTTGATGCCCATGAGTTCTTCGTGAGTTCCTGTCTCAACAACCGAACCCCGATCCATCATCAAAATCATGTCCGCATTCTTAATTGTGCTGAGGCGGTGCGTGATGAAGAAAACAGTGCGATCGTGGAATGCATCGGCTAGGTTCAAGCAGACTTGCCGTTCAGTGTCATAGTCCAAGGCACTGGTTGCTTCATCCAAAATCAGGAGCCGAGGATTTTGTAGCACTGTCCGAGCGATCGCCACCCGCTGCCGTTGGCCACCCGAAAGGGCTGATCCCCGCTCACCTACACGAGTGTTATAGCCATTCGGTAAAGTCATGATAAAGTCATGAGCCGCCGCCACTTTAGCCGCAGCGATAATCTCTTCAGAAGTGGCATCTGGCTGAGTTAGAGCAATGTTTTCCTGCACAGTGCCATCAAACAGTAGTGGCTCCTGTGGCACAATCCCCACCTGTCGCCGCAGGGAATATAGCTCCACCTTGTTGATATCGTAATTATCAATCAAGATACGCCCAGAATCAGGTTCATAGAGACGCGGCAGCAACTTCATTAAAGTACTCTTACCCGAACCACTCTGCCCCACCACACCCACAAAAATCCCCGCAGGAAATTCAATGGTGATGTGGTTGAGTTGAGGCGGACTATTCTTGTTAAAACTGAAGACAATATCGTCGTACGTGACAGCCCCCTGGATCGTAGGCATTGGGATGTTCTGCCGATCCAGCTCATCTGCCTCTTGTGGGGTGTCAATAATATCGCTCAGACGCTCTAGCGAGAGAGCCGTTTCCTGGAAGTTTTGCCACAGCTGGGTTAAGCGCAGCAAAGGTGTGGTGACGTAGCCTGCAATAATTCGGAAAGCAAACAACTGCCCCAAGGTTAACTGGCCTGCAATCACGAGGTAAGCCCCTACCCAGAGAACCAACAGACCAGAAATTTTGTTGAGTAGGTTACTGGTCGCTCCAGCTGTCGTAGAAGTCAAGACCGTTTGGAACCCAGCGCTCACATAGCGAGCATAACGTTCTTGCCATTGCCAGCGCGATCGCAACTCAATGTTCTGAGCCTTGACTGTCTGAATTCCAGACATCACTTCCACTAAGTAGGACTGAGTTTCAGCGTTACGCTCTGCTTTAGCCCGCAACTGTCGCCGAATAATCGGAGAAACTAAAGCTGTGAGAATGGCAAATAGAGGAATTGTAGCTAGCGCGACGATCGTCAGCAGCCAACTGTAGATAAACATAACCACGATATAGATGACCGAAAACACGGCATCCAGCACCACAGTGAGCGCCGTTCCAGTTAAAAATTGACGAATATTTTCTAGCTCATTGATACGGCTAGAGAGTTCGCCCACTGGACGTTTCTCAAAATACTTCAGCGGCAATCGGAGCAGGTGGTCGATAATCTCTGAACCCAAAGCCATGTCAATCCGGTTGGTGGTGTCGACAAACAAATAGGTTCGCAAGCTCATTAACAGTGACTCAAAGAACGCCATCAGAATCAAGAAGATGCCGAGGACGTTTAAGGTATCCAAACTATTTTGAACCAACACCCGGTCAATGATGATTTGTAGCATCAAGGGGTTGGCTAAACTGAATAGCTGAACAAAGAAAGAAGCAATCAGAACTTCGATTAAAACCTTGCGATACCGAATCAGCGATGGCAAAAACCAACCGAGGCCAAACCGCTGCTTGGGCGTTTGTTTGGTAGGCTTTAGCAGTAAAACCTGACCTTCTTGTCCCCAGGCTTCTGCAAAGTCCGCTGGTTTCAGTCGCCGAATTCCTGTTTCTGGAACCGCCAGCACGATCGCCTTATCACTAATTTCATAGAGCACCGCGCAGCTATCTTGCCAACGAATCAAGGCGGGGGCTGGCAGACGGCTCACAGTCGCAGCAGGCACATTAACTAGTTGTGCATTCAGCCCCATCAGTTCTGCGATCGCGCCACAGACCTGTAAAGACATGCTGCCCGAGCGATCCATTTGGTTCGTTAGAACCCGTTGCACCACGTCTCGCCGGAAGGGTAATCCCAGATGCTGCGCCAACATCTGAAAACAAGCCAGAGTTGCATTGAGCGGTCCTCGCGCTCGAATGTAGGGATACTTCTGTTTTCCCTTAGCCTGTTGTGTAAGAGTCGCAGTCGAATCTCCCGGCACCCTTTCCGGTGCATATGGAATATCTACCTCTCCCGTATCCAGTTCAACCTCACCCTCTGAGAGGGGTAGTAGTTCAGCCGCATCAGTGAGTACCAAGGCTGAGCCATTGGTTTCTGGGTTCACCTCTCCCAGAACCGCAGCAGGAAACCCAACTAAGCGAGCCGCAGTCGGTCCCTCAACATTAATAAATGATTGAGCACCAGATCCATCTAGGCGGCTACCCACAGGATAGGTAGTCACAGTACCGCCGCCACTGACCAACCAAATGAGGCTAGAGTCGAGTTGGCTGAGCTGTGTCCTGCCTTTAGGCAAGTTCATGACTACAGCGTCCGGCCACACCTGCTGAGTAAAATCTTTGAGATTAGTAATTTTATTAATAGGTTGACGCTGTAGCTCTGCTCCGAGCAAATCGAAGCCTTCTACCAACGCACAACGTTGACGAAACGCAGCCGCAAACCCTGCTTCTTGCTCAAGCAGTTCCAGGAAGTCAGTAGTTGCAAGCGTAATACAAATCACTTCATTAGAAGCGATCGCCGTCTCACAAGGCATTCCGCGCAGAAGCCCTGCCCAACCTAAGACTTCCCCTGAATTTAACAACTTCAATGTACTGGGAAGTTGGGTGCGTGGGTCGTACCCCAAGTAGCGAGCTTGCCCTTCATACAGAATCGAAATCTGAATGGGCATTTTTTCTCGCACTAGGATAGCTTGCCCCATCCGATAACGCAGCAACTGAAATCGTGGCAGCAACCTCGTAATCGTAGCGAGAGGTAGTTGACTAAAGCCAGGTACAGTAGCTAAAAAATCTTGAATTGTGTTTGTAGTGTAAGTCATTAGGAAGCAGAAGTAGCAACAGCGCCCAAGGTGTTAGCAGAGTTAATCTGGTTGAGCTGCTCTTGCAGCCAATTATTAAAAAGTTCGTTTAGTAGTCGTTGGCGCATGGGTTCATCTAGCTGCGCCGGAATAAATTTTTCTAACCGCACAATGACTACCCATTCTCCAAGCTGAGTGGGTGGCCACAACTGTCCAGGCTGACTCATTGCTAGCACTTTTGCTAACTGGGGGTGAGGAGTACTCAACTCCACTGGACCAATCAACCCCCCTGTCTGAGCTTCAGGGCCTTGAGAATATTCTCTAGCTAAATCTGCGAAAGATTGCTCACCCTCTTGAACACGAAAGTAAAGTTCTTGGGCGATACCAACATCTTGGGTGCGAATAAGGGAGTAGATCACTTTGTCCATCTGCCCTTTTCTCTGGAGGAAGTAAGATTCTAGCTTGATTCCCCAGGTTGCCTGCTTAAATTTTTCAATTCTCAACCCGCGCTCAGTTCTAGCCTCAAACTCTTCTGAAGTCATTTGGCGCTGCGACAGCCAAGCTTGCTGAGCCGCTTCGGAGCCCAGCTGATTTTGAGCATAAAACTGCTGACAAGCCTGAGCTGTTTCCTCGGAAGTACAAGTATACGGAGTAATGACCTGATCGAGCAGCAACTCCCGTAGTAGTTGAGGTAATAGCTGGTACCGAGCCAGCAAAGGCAGTATTTCTGCGGCCGTAATGGCACGCTCCCCAACTTGTAGAATTACGGTCATATCGTCTTTCAGAGGGCTTTCCAAAACAAAATTTCTTTGTAAAGACATTAAGTAGCGGGGGCTAGAAAGCAATGGTCAGTAATCACTCGCAACTATGGAATATCAGTGAGGAGACATCATAGCTTTACTAAACAAGATACCCAGTGCAGTGGCAGTTCTCCCTAAGATATCCCCAGCGATCAACCGATTTCCAAAACTACTAACCGAAATTAATCAGCAATCGCGGTTAATCACCCTAACAGCTTTACAAGTAGATTTACGTACTCAGATTACCTAAATTTCAGTCTGGAACGACCTATACAAGGATGAAATTTGCATATTTTTCACAAATCGGCTTTATTGGCTTATTCAAGCTCTCTTGCATAGCAAGCTGTCTGTGAGTGCGATCGCCACAACAATCTATTTTGCTTGAAAAAATAGGAGAAGCAGTTAGCTAAGATGCCACTCCTCCTCCTACATTCAGGTTACAGAATTCAAGAATTTTAGGGTCTCTGTCTAACTAATCCCGAAAAATGAAACGTCAGGCAGATTAATGATTTGAAGGGATGGACTGTTTATCAAAGTTGCCAGCAACTCGTTTGTAGCTGCAACCCGAATCAAAGTGTCGCTCCCTAACTGAGTCATAGTGACTCCTTCAGAAGTCAAACCACCACCAAACTGAATTAAGTCAACCCCCTCCACAAAATCAGCGATCGTATCTGAACCCTCGCCAGGAGTCAGCACAAAAGTATCTTTGCCTTCTCCACCATAGAGAGTGTCTTCACCGCTGCCGCCATTGAGTACATCATCCCCCGCTCCGCCTAAAAGCTGATCATTATCAACGCCACCAAATAACTCATTATTACCAGTACTACCTATCAATTGGTCGTTTTCGGCACCGCCACTAATCATATCAACGGCAAAACTGGCCTGAGCATCACGCACTGTATAGCTAAAACTACTAGTACCTAAAAAGTTGGGTTTAGAAGGGTGTGCCAACGTGCCACGGTCGTTGTTTAGGAGCATGCTGTTGCTTGCAGAACTCAAGCGAGTGATCACCACAGGCAAGTAACCAACGACACTCGCTAAAGAGTTGGCAGGAACAGCAGCATCTTCACTCAGAGTTGGAATATTAGTATTTTTGATCGACATACGAGTTATTGGCGCAGAATAAAACGTATAGGTACTGTATCCAGTTTTCGCTCAATATGTATCTCTATTTTGTTCTAACTAACTTAGTCGATGATTTACAAGTAATTCTAAGAGCCGGAAGCTCTAACAATGATTAAAGCTACCCCTAAAAATCAGATTAGCACCCTAATATGGGTACAAAATACTCTTTACAGTACTGGCTTACGGCAAGAGTAAGCTTATAGAAATCAACCAGCATACCAGAACAGAAAACTTAATTAAGATTTTTGCCAGAATTGTTGCTATAAGTAAAGCTCCTCTTTGGATAAACCACAAGAGGAGCTTTACTCTATTATTGCCCTGGCATCGAGCTATTGTCCCGTGGGGCTGCCCCCAAAGTATCGTCGCCGCTACAGCGTTTCACCTCTGAGTTCGGGATGGGTCAGTGTGGTTCCACCGTGCCATGAACAC